>NZ_CP059452.1:117500-435463 GCF_022023855.1 Azospirillum brasilense | reverse complement strand
CACGGTGAGGCCGCCGGACAGGCCATGCGGGTCGTGCACCCAGCCGGCCAGGAACAGCCCGCCGTCGCCGGTCGGAACGGCGAGGTCGAGGGCGGCGCCGATGGAGCGCTTGGCGTCGGCGACCTGCCGCTTGGGCAGCGGGGCGAGCACCTGAAGCTCGCGCACCGCCGCGGCCGCCGTGGCGTCCGACCGCCCGCGCTGGGCGAGCGCATTCAGAATGTACTGGCGCAGCTCCAGCGGCGTGTCGCGGCGTGTCGACAGCCGCTCGGTCAGGCTCGGCAGGTTGGGTGCCACGGCCGAGAAGGCGCGGCAGGCCAGCCCGTTGCGGCCCAGCACCACCAGCAGGTTGCCCGGCGCGCACAGCGCCTTGTCGACCAGCAGCGACATGGCGGCGCGCCCGCGCCGGTCCAGAGCGGAGCCGACGCAGACGTCGAAGGGGGAGGGGCCGACGGCGCCCGCGGTGATGATGACCGCCCCCGTCACCTCGCCGAAGCCCGACGACAGCGAACCGCCGCAGAGCAGAAGCTCGTCGGTCGCCAGGGCGCGGGCGACGAGGGGGGAGGGGGTGGGCGACAGCTCCAGCACCATGCGGCGGCAGACCGCGGCGAAGCCGGCGTCGCTGCGCAACGACGGGGTGGAGCGCGCGAAATCGAAGAGGAAACGTACAACGCGCAGCCGCGAGGGCGCGTCGAGGCTGCCCAGCAGGAAGGCGGGGTCGGGGTCAGGAACCTGCGGTTCGGCCAGGACCTCCGCGACGACGCGGCTCTGGGCTACGAAACGGACGGGCGCACCGGAGATCCGGGGCGCCCGCAGGATCGACAGCACCCGCTGCCCACCCCAACTCGTCCGGACGGACAAGGTGGTGTAGGGCGGCCGGACCTCCTCGCCGTCGAGGGTGGGAACGACCCGGCCGGAGGGCTCCGGTCCGTCGCTCTCCCACGAGGCGAGCACGAAGTCGTCGCCGAGCGCATGGAGCTGGGCGGACGCGATGGAGGCGGAGGCCGGCAGGACGGCGAGCACGGTCATGCGTTCCTTAGCCGGACCCATCGGCGGCGTGGATTCAGCACGCCGCCGGTCCGGTACCTGAGTGGGTTACGGCTTTAGTGAATGACGAAGAAGTCGTTCGGATTGTTGTGAACTTCGTCGGCCGAAACGCCCTTCAGCATGATGCTGTCGCCGTTGCCGAGATCGATGACGGCGTTGCCGCCCATGTCGGTGACGCGTGCCGCCAGATCGGAGGCGTCGTTGATTTCCAGACCGTTGATGTTGCGCTCGATCTGGAGGACGTCCTCGCCCGCACGGAAGTCGAGAACCACGTCCTGGCCGCCGCCGCCGGAGAAGACGAAGACGTCGTTGCCGGCGCCGCCGACCAGCAGGTCGTTGCCCGCACCGCCGTCCAGGATGTCGTTCCCATCACCTCCGGACAGGAAGTCGTCGCCCTCGCCACCCTTCAGGATGTCGTCGCCCGTGCCGCCCATCAGGATGTCGTTGCCGGCGCCGCCGTCCAGGTAATCGTTGTGGCCGCCGCCCGTCAGGACGTCGTCGCCGTTGCCGCCCCTCAGAATGTCGGCGCCGTCGCCGCCGTTCAGGACGTCGTCGCCGTTGCCGCCGTCGAGAATGTCGTTGCCGCGGCCGCCGCTCAGGACGTCGTCGCCGTTGCCGCCGGACAGGTAATCGTCTCCATCCCCGCCATCCAGCGTGTCGTTGCCATTGCCGCCGTCGAGGACGTCGGCCCCGCTGCCGCCGCTCAGGAGGTCGTCGCCGTTCCCGCCGAACAGGGCGTCGCGCCCGTCGCCGCCCAGGACCGTGTCGGCGCCGTTGCCACCCATCAGGATGTCGTCACCGTTGCCGCCGTTGATGAAGTCGCTGCCGTTGGTACCGGTGATGATGTCGTCATAGTTGCCGCCAGGAAGGGTGGCCATGAATCATACTCCTTAACGATGGGATTCGGTGGGGTGGGGGATTTCCTACCCCGAAATGGCGAGGTACCCCTAAGCCTTTACCCAAATACCGTTCGGCAGGGCTGTGACAAAACTAAGGTCAAACCCAGGCAAATCTTGAGTTCATAGAGTCAAAACACAATAATCATCAACGTTCATTACGTCATTGCTGTCACCTTGGCTTCAAAGCCCTTCGAAAATCTAAACATCTAATTTTGTACGTCGCGGCAGATCGGCGTTTTTACGGCCTCTTTCAAAAACGAAGACTCATAATTGGCAAAAGAAACAAAATTGTTTGCCTCTAATACTTTTAAAGACGCCAGGAGGGCGTTTTTGCTGAAATTCGACAAAATGCCTTTAGTTGATCCTTAAGTCCTATGCGTTTGGCTTAGGATTATGTCGTTGATCATTGCACCTCGGAGATGCCGCCGATGCTGCATCGCATTCAAAACCCCGGAATTTTAAAAATCCGGCGGGAAGGACAAGCTATTTTAAAAGCCGGAATTTGAAAGCGGGGGCGGAGCGATGCGGTCCGCTTGGTAGCGCACGGCGTTCGAAAGGCGCTCCACGAGACGACCCGAACGGGCATTGCCCGAGGCCCGAGCCGTTCCGGCGACGCACCGATGTCGGGCCGAAGGCCGCCGGATGGCTGTGGGGCAACGCCCCCGAGGGGACGAAAATTTTTATCTTGCGCCTGTTTCGGATCAGGCTTTCCCGGCCTCTGCGGCATCCAACGCGACCCGCGCCAGCTGCATCAGCTTGTCGTCGACCGCCGCCCGGTCATAACCGGGGCTGTCGGCCAGCGAATCGCGCAGGCGCATGGCGATGAACTCGCCAGTGTGGTGCTTGTCGTAAAGATGGACGTCGCCGATGGCGTCGGCGACGCGCTTCAGGGTGTTCCGGTCCCACTGTGTGGTCATGCTCGCACGCTCCTTTTCTTGCCTGCTGGGCAACGGTGGAGCGTGCGAAATGATCCGGTGCGCCGCCTCGGTCAGTTCTCGCGGAAGGCGCGGTTCATGCCGTCGGTCAAGGGGCTCAGGAAATACTCGATGGCCTTGCGGGTGTGCCCGTGGATCATCACCTCGGTCGGCATGCCGGGATGCAGGTCGACGTTCGGCAGGGCCTTCAGCGCCGCGGCGTCGAGGCTGATCCGGGCGAGGAAATAAGCCTGCCCGGTGCGCTCGTCCTCGAGCTGGTCGGCGGAGAGGGTCAGGACCTTTCCCTGCACCGGCGGGACCAGCCGCTGGCGATAACCGACCAGCCGCACCATGGCGCTGCCGCCCACGTCGATGTTCTGGACGTCGGCGGGGGAGACGCGGGCCTCGACGATCAGCCCGTCGTCCTGCGGGACGATGTCGAGGATGCCCTGACCGGCCGGGATGACGCCGCCCGGCGTGTAGAAGCGCAGGTTGGTGACCCGGCCCGCCTGGGGGGCGACCAATTCCTGGCGCTTCAGCACGTCGCCGGCGCTGCGCAGCCGTTCCGACAGGTCGGAGACGGTGGCTTGGACGGTTTGAAGCTCGTTCCCGACCTCCGACCGGCGGGTGTTGCCGAGGTTGATGATCTCCAACTCCGCCGCGGCGATGCCTTGTTCGGCCTTTGACTTGTCGGCCTGGATCTCGCCCAGCCGCCCCTTGGTGTCGGCGACGTTGCGCTGAAGCTCCAGCATGCGCGGCTTGCGCTCGTAGCCCTTGGCGAGAAGCGTTTCGACGATCCGCAGCTCCTCCTGGGTGTAGCGCAGCCGGTCGTTGGCGGCGACGCGCTGCGACTCCAGCGCCACCAGCTCGTCGCGGAGCTGGCCGATGCGCTTGCGCTGGATGGAGATCTGTCCCTCATAGGCGTCGCGTCGCGATTCGAACAGGCGCTGTTCGGCGGCCAGGGCCTCGGCGGCGACGGAGCTGGTCTTGGCGGCGGCCACCAGCTCGTCGGCATAGACCGGGGCTTTCGCGTCGGTCTGCTCGGCGCGCAGCCGGGCCAGCCGGGCCAGCGAGGTCCAGTATTGACCGTGAAGCTGGGCGACCACCGCGCCGCTCTGCGTGGTGTCGAGCCGCAGCAGGACCTGCCCGGCCTCCACCATGTCGCCGTCCTTGACCAGCAGTTCGCTGAGGATACCGCCCTCCAGATGGGAGACGGTCTTGCGGTGGCTTTCCACCATGATGGTGCCGGACGCGATGGCCGCGCTGTCCAGGCTGGCGGTGAAGGCCCAGCCGAAGAAGCCGCCGAAGCCGATGGCGACGGCCAGCGCCCCGGCCAGCGCGGTGCCGCGCAGCGTCGGCTCGTGCGGCGTCACGTCGATGACCGGCGACCAAGCGGCGGTGAGGGAGGCTGGCGTGTTCGCGGGCTGGGAAAGCGTCGTGTCGGTCATGCGGATTCTCCCGTCCGGACCAGCCGGGCCACCTTCACGGCGCCGCCGGGCTGGACCATCTTCAGCACGTCGGTGCGTTCGCCGAAATGCTCGACCATTCCGTCCTTGAGGACGAGCAGCTTGTCGGCAACGGATACGATGGAGGGGCGGTGGGCGACCATCACGATGGTGGCGCCATCGCGCCGCGCGTGGTTGATCGCGGTCAGCAGCGCCTGCTCGCCCTCATGGTCGAGGTTGGAGTTGGGCTCGTCCAGAACGATCAGGCGCGGCTTGCCGAACAGCGCGCGGGCCAGCGCGATGCGCTGCCGCTGGCCGCCGGACAGGGCGAAGGCGTTCTCGCCGACCGGCGTATCGTAGCCGAAGGGCAGGCGCCCGATCATGTCGTGGACTCCGGCCAGCCGGGCGGCCCGCACGATCTCCGCCGGGTCGGCCTGGGCCATGCGGGCGATGTTCTCGCCGATGGTGCCGTCGAGCAGCGCCACCGACTGCGGCACATAGCCGACATACTGGCCGAAGCTCTCGCGCTCCCACAGGAAGGTGCTGGTGCCGTCGAGGTAGATGCCGCCGGCGGTGGGCTCCCAGATGCCGACGAGCAGGCGGGCAAGGGTCGATTTTCCGGCGCCCGACGGGCCGATGATCCCCAGCACCTCCCCCGGCTCCAGCGCGAAGGAGACGCCGCGCAGCACCGGGCGCTGCAGACCCTTCGGCACATGGCTGACGCGGTCCACGGTCAGGCGCCCGTCGGGGCGGGGCAGCGGCATGGTGCTGCGCCGCGCGCCCTCGCCGTTCAGAAGCTCGCGGATGCGCTTGTGGGCGGTCTGGGCGACGACCCACTGCCGCCAGTTCTCCACCAGATGCTCAAAGGGCTGGAGCAGGCGGGCCATGATGATGCCGGTGGCGATCATGCTGCCCGGCGACGCCTCGTTCCGGATGACCAGCGCGGCGCCCGCGGAAATCGTGGCGATCTGCAGGATCAGCCGCAGCGAGCGGGAGGCCGAGGCCATGCCGCGCGACAGCACCACGCCGCGGTCGATCAGCGAGGCGGAGCCGATCTGCGCCATCTGCCAGCGCCGGGCCAGCGGCGGCAGCATGCCCATGGCCTCGATGGCCTCGGCGTGGCGGACCGTGCTAGCGACGTCGGCGAAGACCTTGGCCGACGCCTCGTTCGCGTCGGCGATGGGGCGGCGGGTCAGTGCGTCGGTCAGCGCGTTCATGGTCAGCAGCAGCAGCGCCGACCCCACCGCGATCCAGCCGTAGATCGGGTGCAGGATGAACAGGATGACCAGGAAGATCGGCGTCCACAGCAGGTCCAGCGGCACCACCACGGCGTTGCTGGTCATGAAGTTCCGCAGGTCGTTCAGGTCGCGCATCGTCTGGCCGGCGTTGCGCGTTCCGCCGCCCAGCGCGTCCACGATGGCCGCCTGCAGCGCCGGCACGTTGAAGCGGTGCGCGATCACCGCCCCGCAGACCAGGAAGGCGCGCGCCCGGATGAAGTCCAGCACGCCGTACAGCACCAACCCGCCCACGGAGATCACCGCGAGCATGGTCAACGTCTCCAGGCTGCGGCTGCTCATCACGCGGTCGTACACCTGCATCGTGTAGAGCGGCACCACCAGCATCAGGATGTTGACGAAGAAGGTGAGGGCGCCGGCCAGCAGCAGGCCGCGTCCGATCTTCCGGTAGGCTTGGGTCAGCAGGGTCCGATCCGTACCGCTCATGCCGATTCCTTTTCTTGCGTCCCGCGTTCCGGCCACGTTCCGGAGACCCGCGTTCTCAGGTTTTGAGGCGGGCCATGAAGCCGGTCATGCAAAGGGTTTCATGGTTAACGAAATATTGAGATGCAGCCGAGCCGCATGAACTCCTTTTGAGACGAAGTCCGGACAAAGGCCGCCCATTGCGTGAAGACCGGTCCCGCGCCATTTCCGCTTACGTCCGACGCTGCGCTGCGGCGTGTGACAACTTTGAGCCCTTACCCCGTCCGACACCGATCGAAAGGGGTATTTGCAGCGCTGTAAAATGTTGTTTCAGCACATTTTTCTGATCATGTTCCGAGCATTTTCCGGCGCTCATGTCTCTTTTTCGTCAACTGGCCTTCCGTCTGAATTGACGGCATGGTGCATCGCGGAACTCTTGCACTTGCCACCGGGGGATGTACGATCCTTTGATGCCGGCGGGTGCCTGGACTGACGAATATTTCTCAAATCCAAGGAATATTTACGATGAACACGCCCCAGACCGTACTCGTGACCGGCGGTGCCGGCTATGTCGGCAGTCACTGTGTGGCCGAACTGCTCGACCGCGGCTTCCGGGTCGTCGTGCTCGACAACCTGCGCCAGGGCCACCGCGCCGCCGTGCCGTCCGATGCCGCCTTCGTGGAGGCCGACCTTGCCGACATGGACGCGCTGACCCGCGTCTTCGCCGAATGGCGCTTCGACGCGGTGTTCCATTTCGCCGCCCTGTCGCTGGTCGGTGAATCGATGCGCGACCCGCATCTCTATCTGCACGGCAACACCGTCAACTCGCTGAACCTGATCCGCGCGGCGACCACGGCCGGCGTGCGCAAGATGGTCTTCTCCTCGACCGCCAACCTGTTCGGCACGCCGGAGCGCCAGCCGATCGACGAGGAGACCACCATCGACCCCGGCAGCCCCTACGGCGAATCTAAGTTCTTCATCGAGCGCGCCTTGCACTGGGCGGACCGCTGCCACGGCTTGCGCTCCGCCTGCCTGCGCTACTTCAACGCCGCCGGCGCGCACCCGAACGGGATCATTGGCGAGGATCATCACCCGGAAACCCACCTGATCCCGCTGGTGCTCGACGCGGCCAGCGGCCGGCGCTCGCACATCGAGATTTTTGGCGACGACTACCCGACGGCGGACGGCACTTGCGTGCGCGACTACATCCATGTCTGCGACCTCGCCGACGCGCATCTGCGGGTGCTGCCGGCGCTGGAGACGCAGAGCGTCCGCTTCAACCTGGGCAATGGCACGGGCTACAGCGTCCGCCAGGTGATCGAGGCGACGGAGCGGGTCACCGGCCTGACGGTCCCGGTCAAGGTCGGGCCTCGCCGTGCCGGCGATCCGGCGGTGCTGATCGCCTCGTCGGAGCGCATCCGGGGCGAGCTGGGCTGGGCGCCGCGCTTCCCCGATCTGGACAGCATCATCGGCAGCGCGTGGGAATGGCGCCGCCGCCATCCGGGCGGCTACCGCGGCCCGGCCGTGGCGCAGGCCGCCGAGTGACGGAGAGACGAGGGATGAGCACGCAGCGCCGGGCGGGCGCCGAATCCAAGCCGGCCGAAGCCAAACCGGACGCCATCGATGCGACGGAACTGGCCGAGTATCACGGGCTCGCCCGGCTGATCGAGCGGATGCACCGCCGATTCCTCGACGTCGTGCGGGCCGGCCTGTTGCGGCAGGGGATCGACGACATCGGGCCGGTTCAGGCGCTGATGGTCATGCTGATCGGCGACGACGAGCCGTCGGTCCGCGACCTGATGGAGCGCGGCTATTATCTTGGGTCCAACGCCTCCTACAGCCTGAAGATCCTGGTCGAGGCCGGCTACATCGACCGCGGCGCCAGCCAACGCGACCGCCGCACGGCCCGCCTGCGCCTGACCGACAAGGGACGGACGCTGCGCGACGAGCTGTTCAATCTGGAGCAGGTGCAGGCCAGCGCCCTGGTCCGCAACGAGGCGGAGGCGGCCGACCTGAAGGCCGCCTACCGCACGCTGCGCCGGCTCGACCGCATCTGGGGCGATATGGTCCGCTACGCCGGCCAGGGCCTCGATTGAGTGGCTTGACTGAACAGCCTTATGCATCTCCCACCCGCAGGCATCCGCACATGACCGACTCATCCCTGTCCATCCGCGACGTCGAGCGCCTGCTCGAATCCTCGTCGGCGGAGGCCCGCATCGACACGATGCAGAAGCTGGCCGGCGATCTGGAGAAAGGCGGGCTGACCGACGCCGAACGGTCGCTGGCGCTTGAGGTGATGCACTGCTTCGCCGCCGACGCCCAGGTGGCGGTGCGCGAGGCGGTGGCCTGGCAAATCCGCAACAACGCCATGCTGACCGCGGAGCTGGCCGAGCGGCTGGTGAAGGACGTGGCCCGCGTGGCCTTCCCGATCCTGCGCGACGCCGGGAGCCTGAGCGACGAGTTGCTGCTCGACGTGCTGGCGGACCCCGACGCCGGCAAGCACATGGCCGTCGCCAACCGCCACACCGTGTCGGCGCGGGTGGCTGGGGCCGTCGTCGAGACCGGCAACGTCGCGGTGGTGACCGCCCTGCTGCGCAACCCCGGTGCGGAGGTGGCGGAACCGGCGCTGCACCGGGCCTTGGACCGCTTCGGCCGGGTGCGCATGGTCAGCGAGGCCGCGGCAACCCGCCCCGGCCTGCCGCTGGCCGTGGTGGAGCGGCTGGTCGCCTTCGTCTCCGACGCGATGCGCGCCACGCTGGCCCACAGCCATGGCCTGTCCAAGGATCTGGTGGACCGGCTGGCCAACCGCGGCCGCGAGTCGGCGACGCTGCGGCTGCTGCGTCCGGCGCTCCGCGGCTCGGAGGATGTGGAGGCGGTGGCCCGCTGGCTGCACGCCAACGGGCGCTTCACCGCGGCGCTGCTGTTCCGCGTGCTGTGCGCGGGCGACGTTGCGCTGTTCTCGGCGGGGCTGGGGGCAAAGGCCGGCATCCCGGCGGAGAACGCCCGCAAGCTGGCCTGGGACGACGGGGCATTGGGGCTGCGGGCGGTGCTGAAGAAGGCGTCGGTCGCGCCGGTCCTGGTGCCGCCCTTTCAGGTGGCCATCGCCACGGCCAAGCGCATGGGCTACGAGGGCAGCGACAACCGCCGCGACGATTTCCAGGCGGAGGTCATGGCCGACCTGTTTGCTGCCCTGACCCCGACGAACGAATGGGTGGTGGATGAACTGCTGCTGCAACTGTTCGACGGCGCGTCGGACGAGGTGATCGACCGCGCGCTGGATCAGGCGGGCTTGCCCTTCGCGCCGGTGTGCGGGACGGGGACGTAACTTGCGGGTGGGGCAACGCTTGCCCCCTCCCTGACCCTCCCCCGCTTCGCAGGGGAGGGGATTGGTCTCCCTCCCTTGCGAAGCGGGGGAGGGAAGGGGCCCGCGGCAAAGCCGTGGGAAGGGTGGGGGCAACACCGCGCTCGCTAGACAACCCCCTCCGGCACCAGCACTTTCCCGCAGATGTCCCGCGCCTTCTCGAACCGGTCCGGCGCGGCGGAGCGTGCCAGCAGCCCTTCCCCGAAGATGAACGAGTAGAACAGATACGCCCGCGCGAAGGCGTCGTCGGGGTCCAGCCCCAGGCCGGCGAACAGGTCCGACACGCAGCGCAAACGCTCGCGGTCGACCTCCGCCACGATCTCCGACGCGCGGGGGTCGCGGCGCGCCCAGTCGCGCATCGCCAACTCGATGGCGATGCCGCGCGGGTTGCTGCTGCCGCCGTAGAGCGACAGAACGTGGCGCAGCCCCTCGGCCGGCGTGCGGCCGTCCAGGCGGGTCTGCGCCTTGATCGCCTCGATGCGGCCGGTCTTCCAGCCCTCCAGCATCGCCTCCACCAGCTCCATCCGGTCGCGGAAGTGCCAGTAGAAGCTGCCCTTGGTCACCTTCAGCCGCTTGGCCAGAAGCTCGACCCGCACCTGCTCGACGCCGCCCTCCGCCAGGGCGGAAAAGGCGGCGGACAGCCAAGATTCACGGTTCAGCGTCTTCGCTTCCATCGGTAACACTCCGGAGACCATACGGCAGCGTATCGAGTCGCCGATGGCCTGTCCACAACCCACCGGGTGGAAAAAAGCCGAACCTTATACGGATTTGACCGGAGAGGGGAAGCCCGGCGCGCCTCAGCGCGCCTTCGCCGTAGTGAACAGATCCTTGTGGGCGTCGCGCAGCAGGTTCTTTTGCACCTTGCCCATGGCGTTGCGCGGCAGCTCGTCCATGAAGAAGACGCGCTTGGGCACCTTGAAGTTGGCGAGCTGCTCCTTGCAGACGGCGATCACCGCCGCCTCGTCCGGGGTGGCGCTGCCAGGCTTGCGCAGCACCACGGCGGTCACCGCCTCGCCGAAGTCGGGGTGCGGGACGCCGACCACCGCCGATTCGACCACCCCGTCGATGCCGTCGATGACCGTCTCAACTTCCTTCGGGTAGACGTTGAAGCCGCCGGAGATGATGAGGTCCTTGGCGCGCCCCACGATGTGGACGTAGCCGCGCCCGTCCACCTTGCCGACGTCGCCGGTGATGAAGAAGCCGTCCGGCTTTATCTCCTGCTTCGTCTTCTCGGGCATCCGCCAGTAGCCGGAGAAGACGTTCGGCCCGGCCACCTCGATGATGCCGATCGCGTCGGTGCCGAGGCTCGCGCCGGTCTCCGGGTCGACGACGCGCACCGACACCTCCGGCAGCGGGAAGCCGACCGTGCCGGGGATACGGTCGCCGTCCAGCGGATTGGAGGTCAGCATGCCGGTCTCGGTCATGCCGTAGCGCTCCAGGATCGCGTGGCCGGTGCGGGCGGAGAACTCCTTGTGCGTGTCGGCGAGCAGCGGCGCCGAGCCGGAAACGAACAGCCGCATGTGCGCCGTCGCCTCGCGCGTCAGGCCGGGATGGGCGAGCAGGCGGGTGTAGAAGGTCGGCACGCCCATCATCACCGTGGCGCGCGGCAGCAGCCCCATGACCTGCTCAGCGTCGAACTTCGGCAGGAACAGCATGGAGGAGCCGTTCAGCAGCACGCAGTTGGTCGCCACGAACAGGCCGTGCGTGTGGAAGATCGGCAGGGCGTGCAGCAGCACGTCGTCCGGCTGGAAGCCCCAGTATTTGTGCAGCGTCAGCGCGTTGGAACCGAGGTTGCGGTGGCTCATCATCGCCCCCTTCGACCGCCCGGTGGTGCCGGAGGTGTAGAGGATCGCGGCCAGATCGTCGGCCTCGGCCGGGACGGTCGCGAAGTCCGTGCCCTTGCCGGCGGCCTGCTCCGGCAGGGTGCCGTCGCCGTGGGTGCCGAGAGTCAGCAGATGGGCGACCTTGGCCTTGTCAGCGACCTCGCGCAGCGCGTCGGCGGATTCGGGACGGGCGACGAAGACGTGCGGCTCGGCATCGGTCAGGAAATACTCGACCTCCGCCTTTGTGTAGGCCGGGTTCAGCGGCAGGAAGACGCCGCCCGCCCGCACGGTGGCGAGATAGAGGATGATGTTCTCGACCGACTTCTCCACCTGGACGGCGACCCGGTCGCCCTTCTTCAGGCCGAGGTCGGCGAGCAGGTTGGCGTAACGGCCGGTCAACGCCTCAAGATCGCCGTAGGTGACGGTGCGGGCGTTGGCGGTGCCGGGCTCGGTCTCGGCGAAGGGGCGGCTGCGGTCCGCCGGAAAGCGGGAACGGAACAGCTCGAACAGATTGCCACCCACGTCGGACATTATGATTCCCTCCATGCACCCGGTGATCCGGTGTCCAGGGTGTAGCACGGGCACCTGTTGTCGGCCACATCTTTGTATACGGAAGACCGGGTTATTGTATTTCGTTTCCGCCCATAATGGACACGAACTCGGTGAAGATGTCGATCTGGATGGTCACATGGCGCCGCATGGCGGCGTAGGCGGCCTCCGGGTCGCCGACCAGGATCGCCTCCACCACGTCGTCATGCTCCTTGAAGCTGTCCTTGACGCGGTAGGGGTGGTTGAGCTGGTAGCGGCGGTAGGGCGCCAGCCGGGCGAACAGGCCGCGCGCGATCTCCTGCAGCGGCTCGTTGTGGCTGCCCGCCTGGACGGCCTCGTGGAAGGAGCGGTTTACCGCGTAGTAAGCGTCCAGCTCCCGCGCCTCCATATGCGCCTTCGAGGTGTCGTGCAGGTGTTTCAGGGCCTGCTTCTCCTCCTCCGACATGCGGCGGGCGGCGAAGCGGGCGCACAGCCCTTCGATTTCCGACATCACCTCGAACATCTGCACCATGCGGTGCAGCTTCAGCGGCGCCACCACCGCCCCCTGGCGCGGCTGCTTTTCCACCAGCCCGGCGTGGACGAGCTGGAGGATCGCCTCCCGGATCGGGGTGCGGGAGATGTTGAAGCGCTGGGCGAGGCTTTCCTCGTCCAGCCGTGTTCCGGGGCGCAGCCGGCCCAGGAAGATGTCCTCCTCGATGGCGAGCCGCACCTCGTCGGCGCGGGTGGCGCCCTTATCGGTGGTCTTGCTGGCGGCAATCCGGTCGCTCATCCCGAGCGTGTCCCCTTCCTAGTCCGCGGCTTTCCGCCGCCCCCGTCTCTGTATACAAGAGATGGACAGCGCGTATCCAGCATGATAGTCCTTCCATCCAACAATGAGAACCGGAGATCCGTCATGGATCTCCGGGCCACTGCGGTTCTGGGGAGGATGCGCATGGATTTTGCGCTTTCGGAGGAGCAGCAGGCGTTCCGCGACACGGCGCGCGATTTCGCGCAGCAGGAAATGGCGCCGAACGCCGCGCACTGGGATGAGAACAGCGTCTTTCCCGTCGACACCCTGCGGCAGGCCGCCGCACTCGGCTTCGCCGGCATCTATGTGGAGGAGGAGTTCGGCGGCTCCGGTCTCGGGCGGCTGGACGCGGCGCTGATCTTCGAGGAGTTGTCGGCGGCCTGCCCGTCCACGGCGGCCTACATCTCCATCCACAACATGGCCTCCTGGATGATCGACCGCTTCGGCAACGCGGAGCAGCGTGAGCGCTTCCTGCCCAAGCTGACGACCATGGAGCATTTTGCCAGCTATTGCCTGACCGAGCCGGGGGCGGGGTCCGACGCGGCCTCGCTGCGCACGCGGGCGGAGCGGGACGGCGACCATTACGTGCTGAACGGCTCGAAGGCCTTCATCTCCGGCGGCGGCACGTCGGACGTCTATGTCTGTATGGTCCGCACCGGCGAACCCGGTCCCAAGGGCATCTCCTGCATCGTCGTGGAAAAGGGGACGCCCGGCCTGTCCTTCGGCAAGCAGGAGCACAAGCTGGGCTGGAAGAGCCAGCCGACCTCGGCGGTCATCTTCGAGAACTGCCGCGTGCCCGTCGCCAACCGCATCGGCGAGGAGGGCGAGGGCTTCCGCATCGCCATGAAGGGTCTGGACGGCGGGCGTCTGAACATAGCCGCCTGCTCGGTCGGCGGGGCGCGCTTCTGCCTGGAGCAGGCCATTGCCTACACCACGGAGCGCAAGCAGTTCGGCAAGCCGCTGAACGCCTTCCAGTCCCTGCAGTTCAAGCTGGCCGACATGGCGACGGAGCTGGACGCCGCCCGGCTGATGCTGCACCGCGCCGCCGCCAGCCTCGACGCCGGGTCGCCGGAGGCGACCGCCCATTGCGCGATGGCCAAGCGCTTCGCCACCGACGTGGGGTTTCAGGTGGTGAACGAGGCGCTGCAGCTCCACGGCGGCTACGGCTACATCAAGGAGTACCCGATCGAGCGGATTTTCCGCGACCTGCGGGTTCACCAGATACTCGAAGGCACCAACGAAATCATGCGCGTCATCATCGCCCGCCACCTGACCGGCGGCTGACAGCATCACAACAAACAGCGTCACAGTAAGACTAGGGGAAACGCAATGGCGACGATCGCCTTTATCGGGCTGGGCAACATGGGTGCGCCGATGATGCGCAACCTGCTGAAGGCCGGCCACACCGTCCTGGCCTTTGACCTGTCGGAAGCCGCCTGCACCGCCGCGCGCGACGCCGGCGCCACCATCGCCACCGGCCCCGGCGCCGCGGCGGGGGAGGCCGAGGTGGTCGTGACCATGCTGCCCGCCGGCAAGCATGTGCGCGAGGTCTACACGGCGCCGGACGGCATCATCGCCAAGGCCAAGCCGGGCAGCCTGTTCATCGACAGTTCCACCGTCGATGTGGACAGCGCCCGCGCCGTCGCCGCGGCGGCGGAGGCGGCGGGCCACGCCATGGTCGACGCGCCGGTGTCCGGCGGCGTCGGCGGCGCCGAGGCGGCGACTCTGACCTTCATGGTCGGCGGCAGCGACACCGCCTTCCGCCGCGCCGAGCCGATCCTGTCGGCGATGGGCAAGGCCATCGTGCACACCGGCGGACCGGGCAACGGCCAAGCGGCGAAGATCTGCAACAACATGATCCTCGGCATCTCGATGATCGGCGTGTCGGAAGCCTTCGCGCTCGCCGAGAAGCTGGGGCTGGAGTCGCAAAAGCTGTTCGACGTGGCATCGAAGTCGTCGGGCCAGTGCTGGTCGCTGACCAGCTATTGCCCGGTGCCCGGTCCGGTCCCGACCTCGCCGGCCAACCGCGACTATCAGCCGGGCTTCGCCGCCGCGCTGATGCTGAAGGACCTGAAGCTGGCGGTGGAGGCTGGGCAGAGCACCGGCAGCCCGCTGCCGCTCGGCGGCGAGGCGGCGCAGATGTACGCGCTGTTCTGCAACGCGGGCTTTGGGGGAAAGGACTTCTCCGGCATCGTCAATCTGCTGCGCGGGAAGGTGTGAGGGCGAACATTGCCCCCACCCTAACCCTCCCCCGCTGGGCGGGGGAGGGAACTGCCGTCGCTTCGCTATAATCACCCTCCCCCGCCCGGCGGGGGAGGGCCGGGGTGGGGGCAAACGCCGCTCCTCAATCCGCCTGCTGCATGACGATGGCGTCTGACGCCCGGCCGCGGAAATGGATGTTGCCGTCGCCGTCCAGGAACGCCCAGTCGCCGGTGAGGTAGTAGCGGCGGCCGTGGCGGAAACGGGCGGCGGTGCGCCCCGGATCGTTGGCGTAGGCGTCGAACCAGAAGAGCGGCGAGGACTCCACGTCGATGGCGATCTCGCCCGCGCCGCCGACCGGCGCCTCGCGCCCCTGCGGGTCGAGGATGACCACGCGGAAGCCCGGCAGGGGCCGTCCCAGCGAGGAATCGGCGGTGCGGTCGGCGTGGCCGGGGTCGTAGCGGTTCATCATGAAGATGCCGGTCTCGCGCTGCCCGTACTGGTCGAGCAAAGGGACGCTGACCACCCGGTTCGCCCAGCCGATCAGTTCCGGCGGCAACGGTTCGCCGACCACCGACAGGATGCGCAGCGCCAGCTTGTGCGGACCGCCCTCCGGGTCGGCGCTGTGCCAGGCGCGGATCTGGGACGGCGCGCAGGTCAGGTTGGTGACGCCGAACTTGGTCAGCATCCGGTAGCCCTGCCGCACGTCGTAGGGGCCGTCACAGAAGATCGTCGTGCGCCCGAGCAGCAGCGGCCCGACCAGCCCGTAATAGGCGCCGTAGGCCCAGCCGGGATCGGCCATGTTCCAATAGATGTCGTCGTCGCGCAGGTCGAGGCCGATCCGCATGTACTGCTCGATCCCGGCCAGCGCCATCACGGGGAGCGAGACGCCAAGCGGCTTCGGCTCCGCCTCGGAGGTGTAGATCAGCGCGAAGGCGTCGCGATCGGCGTAGCGGGCGATGTCTGGCAAGGGGGCCGATTCATGAAGCGCGGACCAGAAGGGCACCGCGTCGGCGCCGGGACCAAAGGCCTCGTCCCCCTCCACCATCACCACGGGGCGGCTGTTGTCGCGTGGGATCTTGCGGCGCAGGAAACCGGTGGTGACGATCGCCCGCGCCTCGCTGTCGGCCAGCCGATAAGCAACCGCGGCGGCGGAGTAGGTGGTGAAGAGCGGCATGTAGACTCCGCCCAACCGCCAGATCGCCAGCGCGGCGATCAGCAGCTCCGCCCCCTTGGGCAGCAGCACCGCCACCCGGTCGCCGCGCCCGACGCCGAGGCCGCGCAGCACCGCGGCGAAGCGCGCCGAATCGCGGGCCAGCCGGGCGAAGCTCAGCTCGGTCGTCTGGCCGGCGACGCTTTCGTGCAGCAGGGCGGCGCGGGCGCCGTCGGCGCGGGCGTGACGGTCGCACAGCAGATCGGCGAGCGGAATCGCCTCGCCCTGGTAATCCGGGCGGAGGAAGGCGGTGGGCTGAACGGTGGCCGGACCGGGCGCCAGGGTGTCGTTCTCGCCTTCGGAGCGGTGGCGTGCGGCGGCGATGCGGCCCAACGAATCCAATTCCGGCCCCAGATGGTAGCGGCGGCTGCGCGGGTCCTGGTCGATGAAACGTTCCCGCGCCAGCGCGGTCAGCAGGCGGTGCGCCGTCGCCTTCGACAGGGCGGTGTCCCCCATCAGGTCGGCCAGACGCGCGCCCTCCGCCCCGTGGGCCGCGACGGCACGCAGCAGGGCCAGCGCGCGCTCCAGGCTTTGCGTGCCGCCGGACGCTCCGGCGGGGGCGGTTTCGGTGTCGGAATCGGGCCGGGTCATGATGGGGTCCATATTATGGACCTTTGAGTCAGATGTCGCTCCGAAAAACATGCATACACGGAATGTCCGTGTTGAAAACGGTGCGCATCACGGGTTATAGTTCGGTCGTTGCATAAAGGACGGTCCACAATATGGACCAGTTCGCCACTCAAACAGTCCGGCGAACGATAAAAAAGGCAGTTCCACAGCAACGGAGGAGGAAATGTCAGGCGCGCCCGTCGCATCGCCACGCGGTTACGCCCATCCGGCCGACGCCACCCGCGCGGCCTCCCCATCGGACACCATCTTCGAAGCTCGGGGCGTGTCCTTGCGCTTTGGCGGCGTGCAGGCGCTGACCGACGTCGGTTTCAGCATCCGCAAGGGGGAGCTGTTCTCCATCATCGGCCCGAACGGTGCGGGCAAGACCTCCATGGTCAACTGCATCTCCGGCCGCTACCGGCCCACCGACGGAAAGGTCTATTTCAAGGGCCAGGACATCACGGGCATGACGCCCAACCACCGCGCCTCGCTCGGCATCGGGCGCACCTTCCAGAATCTGGCGCTGTTCGGCCACATGACGGTGCTCGACAACATCATGGTCGGGCGGCACCACCTGCTGAAGAACAACTTCTTCACCGGCTCCCTCTACTGGCTGACCGGCGCCCGCAAGGAGGAGTTGGCCCACCGCCGCGAGGTCGAGGAGATCATCGACTTCCTGGAAATCCAGCATGTCCGCAAGGCCACCGCCGGCACGCTCTCCTATGGCCTGCGCAAGCGGGTCGAACTGGCCCGCGCCATCGCGCTGAAACCCGACCTGATCCTCCTGGACGAGCCCATGGCGGGCATGAACCTGGAGGAGAAGGAGGACATGGCCCGCTACATCGTCGATCTGAACGAGGAGTTCGGCATGACGGTGGTGATGATCGAGCACGACATGGGCGTCGTGATGGACATCTCCCACCGCGTGATCGTCCTGGAATTCGGCAAGAAGATCGCCGAGGGCACGCCCGAGGAGGTTCTGGCCGACCCGCGCGTCAAACGCGCCTATCTCGGCGAGGACGACGAGGAGGACGAGGCCGTGGCCCCGCCGCCCAAGCAGGAGGTCGCGTGATGTCTCTTCCGGATATCAAGACTCACGACACGCTGCCGAAGCTGCTGACCCTGCACGCCCGCGAGCATGGTGGCGACGTCGCCATGCGCGAGAAGGATTTCGGCATCTGGCGCGAGTTCACCTGGGCGGACATGCACGCCCGCGTGCGCGCCTTCACGCTCGGCCTCATCAAGCTCGGCGTGGAGCGCGGCCATGTGGTGGCCCTGCTCGGCGACAACCGGCCCGACTGGGTGATGGGGGAAATCGCCGCCCACGCCATGGGCGCCATGAGCCTGGGCATCTACCGCGACGCCATGGACGAGGAGGTCGCCTACCTCATCACCTACGCCGACGTTCACATCATCTTCGCGGAGGATGAGGAGCAGGTCGACAAGCTGCTGAACCTCGGTGAGCGCCTGCCGACGCTGAAGCACATCATCTATTCCGACCCCCGCGGCATGCGCAAATACAGCGACCCGCGCCTCATGGAGGCGGCGGAGCTGGTAAAGCTGGGCAACGCGCTGCACGCCGAGAAGCCGAACCTCTACGAGGAGCTGGTCGGCGCGACGCGCGGCGACGACGTGGCGGTGCTCTGCACCACCTCGGGCACCACCTCGAACCCGAAGCTGGCGATGCTGCCGGCCGGTCGGCTGATCCGCCACGTCGCCAGCTACCTGTCGGTGGACCCCAAGGGGCCGACCGACGAGTATGTGTCGGTGCTGCCGCTGTCCTGGATCATGGAGCAGATCTACGCCGTCGGCATGGGCATGGTGTCGCGGATGCGCGTGAACTTCGTCGAGGAAGCCGAGACGATGATGAACGACTTCCGCGAGATCGGGCCGAGCTTCGTGCTGTTCGCCCCCCGCCTGTGGGAGCAGATCGCCGCCGACGTGCGCGCCCGCATGATGGACGCCTCCCCCTTCAAGCAGAAGATGTACGATTACGGCATGAAGCTGGGGCTGGAGGCGCTCGCCAACGGAACCCGCTCCGCGGTCGCCGACCGCATTCTCTTCGCAGCGCTGCGAGACCGCCTGGGCTTCACCAACCTGAAGTCGGCGGCGACCGGCGGTGCGGCGCTCGGCCCCGACACCTTCAAGTTCTTCCAGGCGCTGGGCGTGCCGCTGCGCCAGATCTACGGCCAGACCGAGACGATGGGCGCCTACACGGTGCACCGTTCGAACGACGTGGATTTCGACACGGTGGGCGTCCCCTTCGACGACGGCGTCAAGGTCAAGGTGATCGAACCCGACCAGAACGGCATCGGCGAAATCGTCGTCAGCCACCCCAACATGTTCGCCGGCTACTACCGCAACGAGGCCTCGACCACGGCGGACCTGCGCGACGGCTGGATGCACACGGGCGACGCCGGCTTCTTCGACAAGAAGGGCCATCTGGTCATCATCGACCGCATCAAGGACATCGCCACCACCAGCAACAACGACCGCTTCAGCCCGCAATACATCGAGAACAAGCTGAAGTTCAGCCCCTATGTGGCCGAGGCGGTGATCCTGGGCAACAAGCGGCCCTACCTTTCGGCGATCATCTGCATCCGCTTCCCCATCGTGTCGAAGTGGGCCGAGAAGAACCGCATCGCCTTCACCACCTATTCCGATCTGGCGTCCAAGCCGGAGGTCTACGAGCTGCTGCGCCAGGAAGTGGAGCGGGTGAACGCGACGCTGCCGGAGTTTCAGCGAATCACCAAGTTCCTGCTGCTCTACAAGGAACTGGACGCCGACGACGGCGAGCTGACCCGCACCCGCAAGGTGCGGCGCGGCGTGATCGCCGAGAAGTACGGCGAGATCATTGACTCCATCTACGCGGGCCAGCCGGCCATCGACGTGGACACCACCATCACCTTCCAGGACGGCACCAAGCAACGCATCCGCACCGTGCTGAAGGTGGTCGACCTGCTGCCCACGCCGGCCAAGAAGCCGGCGCAGGCCGCGGCGTGAGGGGGCGGTGATGCGCACTAATCTCCCTCTCCCCTCTGGGGAGAGGGGCGGGGTGAGGGAGTTCGGCGTTTGCCGAACTCTCCAGTCCCTCCGGAACCCCCTCACCCTACCCCTCTCTCCAGAGGGGAGAGGGAACAAAGACGAGGCCACGCCATGACCTTGCTCTTCCAGCTTCTCGTCAACGGACTGATCGTCGGCGCGCTGTACGGCGTCGTGGCGATGTCCTTCGTGCTGATCTACAAGGCCAGCCGCATCGTGAACTTCGCCCAGGGCGAATTCCTGCTGATCGGCGCCTGGACCTGCTGGTGGCTGCTGACCTCCTGGCAGTTGCCCTTCTGGATCGGCTTTCCGATCACGCTGGCCTTCATGCTGGTCTTCGGCATCGTGCTTCAGGTCGTCGTGCTGAGGCCGATGATCGGGGAGCCGATCATCTCCGTCATCATGGTCACCATCGGCCTGTCGATCTTCTTCCAGGCGATGATGAAGTGGATGTTCGGCGTCTTCGCCAAGCCGTTCCCGACCATCTTCGCCAGCCCGACCGTGAACATCCTCGGGCTCGACGTGCAGACCGTCTATGTGATGAGCCTGGTCATCTCGATCCTGATCATGGCGGGCTTCGGCTGGTTCTTCAAATACTCGCGGATGGGTCTGGCGATGCGGGCGACCGCCTTCGACCAGCAGGTCGCGCAGTCGCTGGGCATCTCCGTCCGCCACATGTTCGCGATGAGCTGGGCCATCTCCGCCATGGTGTCGGCGGTGGCCGGCGTCACGGTCGGCGTCGTCAACGGCGTGTCCTCCGCGCTCTCTTTCTTCGGCATCAAGGTCTTCCCGGCGGTCATCCTCGGCGGGCTGGACAGCGTGGCCGGGGCGGTGCTGGGCGGCCTGATCGTCGGCGTGCTGGAGAATCTCGCGCACTACCTGGACAGCCAGTGGCTGAACTGGGGCAACATGTACGAGATCGCCCCCTTCTACGTCCTGATCGTCATCCTGATGATCAAGCCCTACGGCCTCTTCGGCACCAAGGACATCGAGCGCGTGTAAGGAGCGGCCGCAACCATGGCGAACATCAGTCTCATCCCCTGCGGCGACTTCAAGACCCGGTACGCCGCCGACACGACCATCTTCCCGACCAAGACCAGCCGCAACTTCGCGATCCTGGGCGTGGCGCTGCTTCTGCTCTGCCCGGCCTTCATGGACCGCTACTGGCTGAACCTGTGCATCCAGATCGGCTATCTGGGCATCGCGGCGCTGGGGCTGAACATCCTGGTCGGCTTCACCGGCCAGATCTCCATCGGGCACGCCGCCTTCTTCGGCTTCGGCGCCTTCTCGTCGGCGTGGCTGTCGAACAGCTTCGGCATCCCGGTGGCGCTCGCCATTCCGCTGGCCGGCGTGATGACCACCGCGGTCGGCATGCTGTTCGGCATCCCGGCGGCGCGGCTGAAGGGCCTGTACCTCGCCATCGCCACGCTGGCGGCGCAGTACATCCTCCAGGACTTCTTCTCGCGCGCCGACTGGTTCACCGGCGGCACCGCCGGGACGATCGCGGAGCCCTTCACCCTGTTCGGCTACGCCTTCGACACCGACGAGAGCTTCTTCTACGTCGTGCTGGTCTATGTGGTCGTCATGTACATCCTGGCGACCAACCTGATGCGGTCGCGCGACGGGCGGGCGCTGGTGGCGGTGCGTGACCATTATCTCTCCGCGGAGATCATGGGCATCAACCTGACCAAGTACCGCACGATGTCCTTCGGCATCTCGTCCTTCTACGCTGGCATCGGCGGCGCGCTCTACGCCCACTATCTGCAGTTCGTGTCGGTGGAGGGCTTCACGATCCTCTTCTCGATCCAGTTCCTCGGCATGATCATCATCGGGGGCCTGGGCTCGATCATGGGCTCGCTGATGGGCACCGCCTTCATGGTGCTGCTGCCCGAGGTGATGCAGGCCATCACCACGGCGCTGTCCGGCACCGCCATCGACGCCGCGCTGAACCTGAGGGAGGCCATCGCCTTCCTGCGCGAAATGGCCATCGGTTTGGTCATCATCCTGTTCCTGGTCTTCGAACCGGACGGGCTGGCCCACCGCTGGAAGCAGATCAAGGCCTACTGGAAGCTCTACCCGTTCTCGCACTAGGGCCCTTTTCGCCCTGGCACGCCTCTCGCACATCGGCTTCTGAAAAACATAACGACTGGGAGAAAACGCACCATGACCATGAAGACCGTCCTGCTGGCGTCCGCCGCCGTCGTCCTGCTCGGCACCGCGGCCGCCAACGCCCAGAAAATCCCGGTCGGCCATCTCGCCGACCAGTCCGGTGCTACGTCGGACGTGGGCGTGCCCTTCGGCCAGGGCGTCGCCGACGCGCTCGCCTACATCAACAAGAACGGCGGCGTCGGTGGCACGACGATGGACGTCGAGACGGTGGACTACGGCTATCAGGCGCCGCGCGCCATCAGCCAATACAAGAAGTGGTCGTCGGGCAGCGGCAAGGTCGCGGCCATCCAGGGCTGGGGCACCGCCGACACCGAGGCGCTGACCGGCTTCGTCGGCAAGGACGAGATTCCCTACTATTCCGGCTCCTACTCGGGCCACCTGACCGACCCGACCGGCAACGGCCCGCACGGCTCCAAGCCAGCCCCTTACAACTTCTTCTATGGCCCGTCCTACTCCGACGGCCTGCGCGCCATGCTGATGTGGGCGGCCGAGGACTGGAAGAAGAAGGGCGGCTCGGGCAAGCCCAAGTACGTCCACATGGGCGCCAACCACCCCTACCCGAACGCCCCGAAGGAAGCCGGTGAGCAACTCGCCAAGGAGTTGGGCTTCGATGTCCTTCCGGCGGTGCAGTTCGCCCTGACGCCGGGCGACTACACCGCCCAGTGCCTGACGCTGAAGCAGGCCGGCGCCAACTACGCCTATCTCGGCAACACGGCGGGCTCGAACATCTCCGTGCTGAAGGCCTGCCAGACGGTCGGCGCCCAGGTGCAGTTCATGGGCAACGTCTGGGGCATGGACGAGAACGCCGCCAAGGCCGCCGGCTCGGCCGCCAACGGCGTGATCTTCCCGGTCCGCACCGCGGCGATCTGGGGCGGCGACGCGCCGGGCATGAAGATCGTCAAGGAGATTTCCAAGGTTTCCGACGCCGCCGGCACCGCCTACCGTCCGGTGCACTATGTGTCGGGCATCTGCTCCGCCTTCTACATGAAGGAAGCCATGGACTGGGCGAAGCAGAACGGCGGCGTGACCGGTCCGAACATCCGCAAGGGCATGTACCAGAAGAAGGATTGGGTGCCGGCAGGCCTGGAGGGCGTCTGCGTGCCGTCGACTTGGACCGAGACCGATCACCGCGGCATGGACAAGGTCAACCTGTACCGCGCCAACGTGGCCGGCGATACCGGCGGCTCGGTGGACGAGCTGGTGAAGGCCGGCACGATCAAGCTGGAGAAGATCGCCACCATCGACGTCCCGCGCAAGCCGGAGTGGCTGGGCTGGTAAGCCGGATCGCCCCCGCCGCAAACAAGCGGCGGGGGCTTCCGTCCCGTTACACTGCATCAGGTGCCGCATGATGAACGCCGCCACCGCGACTGCGGTCGCCCCGGCTCCGGTTCCCGGCACGGCCAAGGCGCCGCTGCTGTCCGTCAACAACATCGAGGTCGTCTACAACGACGTCATCCTGGTGCTCCGCGGCCTCAGCCTGGAAGTGCCGGAGGGGGAGATCGTGGCCCTGCTGGGCGCCAACGGCGCCGGCAAATCGACGACGCTCAAAGCCATCTCCGGCCTGCTCAAGACCGAGGACGGCGAGGTCACGCGCGGCGACATCTCCTTCGCGGGCGAGCGCATCAACGGCATCGACCCCGACAAGATCGTCCGGCGCGGCATCTTCCAGGTGATGGAGGGCCGCCGCATCATCGGCGACATGACCTGCCAGGAGAATCTGCGCCTCGGCGCCTTCACCCGCCGCGACGGCGGCGTGAAGGACGACATTGAGATGGTCTATCACTATTTTCCCCGCCTGAAGGAACGCACCGGCCTTGCCGGCTACCTGTCGGGCGGCGAGCAGCAAATGCTGGCCATCGGGCGCGCGATGATGGCCCGGCCGAAGCTGATCCTGATGGACGAGCCGTCGATGGGCCTGTCGCCGCTGATGGTGAAGGAGGTCTTCAGCATCATCCGGCAGATCAACAAGGATCTGGGCGTCACCATCCTGCTGGTCGAGCAGAACGCCCGCATGGCGCTCCAGGCCGCGACGCGCGGCTACATCATGGAGAACGGCAAGGTCGTCCTCGACGGCACCGCCGAGGAGCTGCGCAACAACGAGGACGTGAAGGAGTTCTACCTCGGCGGCGGCAACGAAGAGCGCAAGAGCTTCAAGAATCTCAAGAGCTTCAAGCGCCGGAAGCGCTGGATTTGACGTGAGAGGAGTGGTCGTCACGGGCCCCCCTCCCAACCTCCCCCCGCTTTGCAGGGGGAGGAGTTGAGCCCTCCCCTGCGAAGCGGGGGAGGGTTTGGGTGGGGGCTCCATGCGACACCCCAAGAAAAACAGCCGGGAGGCATCGGTGTCCGACACTTACGATCAACTCGAAACCCGCTCCCCCGACCGGCGCGAGGCGGAGCTGTTCGCGGCGCTGCCGGCGCAGATCGCCCACGCCAAGGCGAACGCGCCCTATTTCACCCGCCTGCTGGCCGATGTGGACCCCGCCGCCGTCCGCGACCGGGCCGCGCTCGCCGCGCTGCCGGTCACCCGCAAGTCGGACCTGATCGCGCTGCAAAGGGAGGTGCCACCCTTCGGCGGGATGACCACGGTCGCCATCGGGCGGCTGGCCCGCGTCTTCGCCTCGCCCGGTCCGATCCACGATCCGGAGGCCCACGGCACCGACCCCTGGCGCACCGCGCGGGCGCTCTACGCCTCGGGCATCCGCGGCGGCGACCTCGTGCAGAACTGCTTCGCCTACCACCTGACCCCCGCCGGCTCGATGTTCGAGACGGGCGCGCACGCGCTGGGCTGCGCGGTCATCCCCGCCGGCGTCGGCAACACCGAGATGCAGGCCCAGGTGGCCGCCCATCTGAAGCCGCGGGCCTACATCGGCACACCCGACTTCCTGAAGATCATCCTGGAGAAGGGCGACGAGCTGGGGCTGGAACTGTCCTCCATCGCGATCGGCCATCTGACCGGCGGCCCCTTCCTGCCGGACGCCCGCGCTTATTACGAGGGCCGCGGCATCGCCGCCTACCAGAGCTACGGCACCGCCGACCTCGGCCTCGTCGCCTACGAGACGCCGGCCCGCGCCGGGCTGGTGGTGGAGGAGGGCGTGATCGTGGAGATCGTCCGCCCCGGCACCGGCGATCCCGTTCCGGAGGGCGAGGTGGGGGAGGTCGTCGTCACCACCTTCAACCAGGCCTATCCGCTGGTCCGCTTCGCCACCGGTGACCTGTCCGCAGTGCTGCCCGGCGAGAGCCCCTGCGGGCGCACCAACATGCGGCTGAAGGGCTGGATGGGCCGCGCCGACCAGACCACCAAGGTCAAGGGCATGTTCGTCCATCCGCAGCAGATCGCCGAGGTGCTGCGCCGCCACCCGCAGATCGGCAAGGCCCGCCTCGTCGTCGGGCGGGAGGACGCCAACGACACCATGACCCTGCGCTGCGAGTCGCCCGAGTCCGGCGAGGCTTTGGCGGCGTCGGTGCGTGAAACTCTGGCCGCCGTCACCAAATTGAAGGGTGTCGTGGAGTTCGCGGCCCCCGGCAGCCTGCCCAACGACGGTAAGGTCATCGAAGACGCCCGCGCCTGAGCGCCGACGATACCCGAAAACAACGATAACCGACCCGATACACACGAGGACCTTTTCGCCATGAGCGTCAGCACCGACCTCCAGCTCGACCCCTTCGCGCTCGCCAGGGAGCTGTCGGGCAAGCATTTCTTCGGCGGCGAGTTCCGCCCGGCTTCCTCCGGCAAGGGCTTCCCCGTCGTGAACCCGGCGACCGGCGAGACGGTGGCCGAGGCCGCCTTCGGCGAGGCGGCGGACGTGGACGCTGCGGTGGCCGCCGCGGTGGCTGCGCAGAAGGAATGGGCCAAGCGCCCGGTGCGCGAGCGCGGCAAGCTGGTCGCCGAATGCGGGCGCGTGCTCGACGCCCACAAGGAGGAAATTGCCAAGCTGATCGCGCTGGAGACCGGCAAGGCGCTGCGCACCGAGTCGCGCGTCGAGGCCGGCGTCCTCTCCGACGCCTTCGTCTTCTTCGGCGGTCTGGCGCCGGAACTGAAGGGCGAGACCGTCCCCTTCAACCCGAGCATGCTGACCATGACGGTGCGCGAACCGGTGGGCGTGGTCGGCGCGATCATCCCGTGGAACGTGCCGCTGCTGCTGATGGCGCTGAAGATTGCCCCGGCGATGGTGGCGGGCAACGCCGTGGTGGTGAAGTCGGCGGAGGAGGCGCCGCTCGCCGTCCTGCGCGTCGTGCAGCTCATCAACACGGTGATTCCGGCCGGGGTGGTGAACATCCTGTCGGGCTACGGCCCGGAATGCGGCGCCCCGTTGGTGGCGCACAAGGACGTCAAGAAGGTGACCTTTACCGGCTCCGTCGAGACCGGCAAGATCGTCTACAAGACCGCCGCCGAGAAGCTGATCCCGGTGACGCTGGAACTGGGCGGCAAGAGCCCGATGATCGTCTGCGGCGACGCTGACCTGGAGCAGGCCATTGCGGGCGCCATCGCCGGCATGCGCTTCACCCGCCAGGGCCAGAGCTGCACCGCCTCCTCGCGCATCTTCGTCCATGACAGCATCCACGACGCCTTCGTGGAGAAGCTGAAGGAGAAGGTGAACGCCATGAAGATGGGCGACCCGCTGGACGAGTCGACCGACATCGGCACCATCGTCTCGCCCCAGCAGCTCGACCGGGTGCAGAGCTACATCGCCATCGGCAAGGAGGGCGGGGCGACTCCGCATGTCTGCTCGGCCATGCCGTCCGACCCGAAGCTGACCAAGGGCCTGTACGTGCAGCCGCACATCTTCACCGGCGTGAAGAACAGCGACCGCATCGCGCAGGAGGAGATCTTCGGCCCGGTCTGCTGCGTCATCCGCTGGACCGACTACGAAGAGGTCATCGCCCAGGCCAACGACACCGAATACGGCCTCGCGGCGACGATCTGGACGCGCGACCTGAAGGTGGCGATGGACGCGGTGCACCGGCTGGAGGCCGGGTTCGTGCAGGTGAACCAGAACTTGGTCGTGCAGCCGAACCTGTCCTACGGCGGCGTGAAGTCCTCCGGCCTCGGCAAGGAGGCCTCGCTGGAGGCGATGCTTGAGCACTTCACCCACAAGAAGACGATCATCATCAACTTGAAGTGAGCGGACCCTCTTGGGCCTCCTCCGAAAGGGGGACGGGCCAAGAGGCCTTGCCACGCCCATTTCCATACGCTACCGTACGGCTCCATACGTCGCCGTATGGCGGGAACGAAGAACAGACCTCTGGGGGGAGCGCCAACACCATGCTGTCGAACCAGTATCCGACCCTGAACTTCGACCTCGGCGAATCCGCGGACATGCTGCGCGACACCGTGCGCAGCTTCGCCGCCGACGAGATCGCGCCCCGCGCCGCGGAAATCGACCGGACCAACGAGTTCCCGAACGAGCTGTGGCGCAAGCTGGGCGACCTCGGCGTGCTCGGCGTCACGGCGGAGGAGGAATACGGCGGCGCCGGCATGGGCTATCTGGAGCATGTCGTGGCAATGGAGGAGATTTCCCGCGCCTCGGCCTCGGTCGGCCTCAGCTACGGCGCGCACTCCAACCTCTGCGTCAACCAGATCCGCAAGAACGGTACCGCGGAGCAGAAGACCCGCTACCTCCCGAAGCTGATCTCCGGCGAGCACATCGGCGCGCTTGCCATGTCGGAGCCGAACGCCGGGTCCGATGTGGTTTCGATGAAGCTCCGCGCCGAGAAGCAGGGCGACCGCTACGTGCTGAACGGCACGAAGATGTGGATTACCAACGGGCCGGACGCCGACACGCTGGTGGTCTACGCCAAGACCGACGTCAACGCCGGCCCGCGCGGCATCACCGCCTTCCTGATCGAGAAGTCGTTCAAGGGCTTCTCCGTCGCGCAGAAGCTCGACAAGCTGGGCATGCGCGGCTCCAACACCGGCGAGTTGGTGTTCGAGGATTGCGAGGTGCCGGAGGAGAACATCCTGGGCGGCGTCGGGCGCGGCGTGAACGTGCTGATGTCGGGGCTGGACTATGAACGCGCGGTGCTGGCCGGCGGGCCGCTCGGCATCATGCAGGCCTGCATGGACGTGGTGGTACCCTACCTGCACGACCGCAAGCAGTTCGGCCAGCCGATCGGCGAGTTCCAGCTCATGCAGGGCAAGCTGGCCGACATGTACACGATCATGAACGCCGCCAAGGCCTATGTGTACGCCGTCGCCAAGGCCTGCGACCGCGGCGAGACGGCCCGCAAGGACGCCGCCGGGGCGATCCTCTTCGCCGCCGAAAAGGCGACCTGGATGGCGCTGGAGGCCATTCAGACTCTGGGCGGCAATGGCTACATCAACGAATACCCGACGGGCCGCCTGCTGCGCGACGCCAAGCTCTACGAGATCGGCGCCGGCACCAGCGAGATCCGCCGCATGCTGATCGGGCGCGAGCTGTTCAAGGAAACGGCGTAAAGCCGAGGGCGAAGGGAAGGGAAGAACCATGACCGATACCGTTGTCATCGCGGGCGCCGCCCGCACCCCGATGGGTGGCTTTCAAGGCGACTTGCAGGGGCTGACCGCGCCGCAGCTTGGCTCCGCCGCCATCAAGGCCGCGCTGGAGCGCGCCGGGGTGAAGCCGGAGGCCGTGGACGAGGTGTTCATGGGCAACGTCCTGCCCGCCGGTCTGGGACAGGCGCCGGCTCGTCAGGCGTCGCTCGGCGCCGGCATCCCGGAGGCCGCGGGCTGCACGACCATCTCCAAGGTCTGCGGGTCGGGCATGAAGGCGGTGATGCTCGCCACCGATCTCATCAAGGCCGGCTCGGCCGAGATCATGGTGGCCGGCGGCATGGAGAGCATGTCCAACGCCCCCTATCTGCTGGACCGCGCGCGCGGCGGCTATCGCATGGGCCATGGCCGCGTGCTCGACCACATGTTCCTCGACGGGCTGGAGGACGCCTATGACCGCGGGCGCCTGATGGGCACCTTCGCGGAGGAATGCGCCACCCACTACCAGTTCACCCGCGAGGCGCAGGACAACTACGCCATCGAGAGCCTGAACCGCGCCCGCCGCGCCACCGAGGACGGCAGCTTCGTCAAGGAGATCACCCCGGTTACCGTCAAGGGTCGCAAGGGCGACACGGTGGTCGAGAAGGACGAGCAGCCGCTGAAGGCCGACCCGGCCAAGATCCCGACGCTGAAGCCCGCCTTCGCCAAGGACGGCACGGTGACGGCGGCCAACGCCTCCTCCATCTCCGACGGTGCGGCGGCGCTGGTGCTGACCACCCGCTCCAACGCGGAAAAGCTGGGCCTGCCGATCCTCGCGGAGATCAAGGCCCACGCCAACCACGCCCAGGCCCCGGCCTGGTTCACCACCGCCCCGGTCGGCGCGATCAACAAGGTGCTGGAGCGCGCCGGCTGGTCGGCCAAGGACGTGGACCTCTATGAGCTGAACGAGGCCTTCGCCGTGGTCGCCATGGCGGCGATGCGCGAACTCGACATCCCGCACGACCGGATCAACGTGCATGGCGGCGCCTGCGCGCTCGGCCATCCGATCGGCGCGTCGGGCGCCCGCATCCTGGTGACGCTGCTGGCGGCGCTGGAGAAGAACGGGCTGAAGCGCGGCGTCGCGAGCCTGTGCATCGGCGGCGGCGAGGCCACGGCGGTGGCGGTGGAGTTGGTCTGACGGGGAGTATAGCCCCCACCCCGGCCCTCCCCCGCTCACGCAGGGGAGGGGACCAATCTCCCTCCCCTGCGAAGCGGGGGAGGGCCGGGGTGGGGGCAACATGCACGCGGGAGGGAAAGCAATGCGGCTGACGGAAGAGCAGCGGATGGTGCGCGACATGGCGCGGGACTTCGCGGCGGAGCGGCTGGCGCCCACCGCCGCCGAGCGCGACCGCACCGGCGCCTTCCCCAAGGAGGAACTGGCCGAGATGGGCAAGCTCGGCCTGATGGGCATGCTGGTGCCGGAGGCGTTCGACGGCGCCGGCACCGACCACATCGCCTACGCGCTCGCCATTGAGGAGATCGCGGCGGGCGACGGCGCCATCTCCACCATCATGAGCGTGCACAACTCCGTCGGCTGTATGCCGATCCTGAAGTTTGGCAGCGCCGAGCAGAAGGACCGCTTCCTGAAGCCGATGGCCCGCGGCGAACAGCTCGGCTGCTTCTGCCTGACCGAGCCCCAGGCAGGCTCCGACGCCGCCGCCATCAAGACCCGCGCCCGCCGCGACGGCAACCACTGGGTCCTTAACGGCACCAAGCAGTTCATCACCTCCGGCAAGAACGCCGACGTCGCCATCGTCTTCGCGGTCAGCGACCCCGACGCCGGCAAGAAGGGCATCACCGCCTTCATCGTGCCGACCGACACCCCCGGCTTCCAGGTCACGCGGGTCGAGGAGAAGCTCGGCCAGAGCTGTTCCGACACCTGCCAGATCGTCCTGGAGGACTGCCGCGTCCCCGCCGACCTGATGCTGGGCGCGGAGGGCGGCGGCTACCGGGTGGCGCTCGCCAACCTGGAGGGCGGGCGCATCGGCATCGCCTCGCAGTCGGTGGGCATGGCCCGCTCCGCGCTCGACCACGCCACCCGCTACGCCCAGGAGCGGCAGAGCATGGGCGTGCCGATCATCCAGCATCAGGCGGTGGCCTTCCGGCTGGCCGACATGGCGACGAAGGTGGAGGCCGCGCGCCAGCTCGTCCTGCACGCCGCGAGCCTCCGCGACGCGGGCGAGCCCTGCCTGAAGGAAGCGGCCATGGCGAAGCTGTTGGCCTCCGAGATCGCCGAGCGCGTCTGCTCCGACGCCATCCAGATCCACGGCGGCTACGGCTACCTGAACGATTTCCCGGTGGAGCGCATTTATAGAGACGTGCGCGTCTGCCAGATTTACGAGGGCACGAGCGACATCCAGCGGCTGGTCATCAGCCGCGCCCTGATGCAGTAGAACAAGAAGAGACGGGAGGACGACGGCCATGACCGTCCTGAAGAGCGCCCTGAACCCGCGCTCCGCCGAGTTCCAGACGAACACCGACGCCATGTCCGCCCTGGTCGCCGACCTGCGCGAGAAGGTGGGCGCCATCAAGCAGGGCGGCGGCGCCAAGGCCCGCGACAAGCACCTGTCCCGCGGCAAGCTGCTGCCGCGCGAGCGCATCCGCCAGCTTCTGGATGTGGGATCGCCCTTCCTGGAGCTGTCGCAGATGGCCGCCTACAAGGTCTATGACGACGACATTCCGGCGGCGGGCATCATCACCGGCATCGGCAGCGTGGCCGGGCAGGAATGCATGGTGGTCGTCAACGACGCCACGGTGAAGGGCGGGACCTACTTCCCCCTGACGGTCAAGAAGCACCTGCGCGCCCAGGAAGTGGCGCAGCAGAACAACCTGCCCTGCATCTATCTGGTCGATTCGGGCGGCGCCAACCTGCCCAACCAGGACGAGGTGTTTCCCGACCGTGACCATTTCGGCCGCATCTTCTTCAACCAAGCCAACATGTCGGCCCAGGGCATCCCGCAGATCGCGGTGGTCATGGGAAGCTGCACGGCGGGCGGCGCCTATGTCCCGGCGATGTCGGACGAGGCGATCATCGTGCGCAACCAGGGCACCATCTTCCTCGGCGGCCCGCCGCTGGTGAAGGCGGCGACCGGCGAGGTGGTGTCGGCGGAGGATCTCGGCGGGGCGGACGTGCATTCCCGCACCTCCGGCGTGACCGACCATTACGCGATGAACGACGCCCACGCGCTCGCCATGGCGCGCAAGGTCGTGTCGAACCTGAACCGCAGCAAGCGCATCGACATGGACCTGCGCGAGCCGCAGGAGCCGGCCTACGACCCGCGGGAACTCTACGGCGTGATCCCCAGCGACCCGCGCAAGCCCTTCGACGTGCGCGAGGTCATCGCCCGCGTGGTCGACGGCTCGGTGCTGGACGAGTTCAAGCCGCTCTACGGCACGACGCTGGTCTGCGGCTTCGCCCATATCTTCGGCTATCCGGTCGGCATCATCGCCAACAACGGCATCCTGTTCAGCGAATCCGCCCTGAAGGGCGCGCATTTCGTCGAGCTGTGCTGCCAGCGCGGCATTCCGCTGGTCTTCCTGCAGAACATCACCGGCTTCATGGTCGGGCGGAAGTACGAGGCGGGCGGCATCGCCAAGGACGGCGCGAAGCTGGTCACCGCCGTCGCCTGCGCCAAGGTGCCGAAATTCACCGTCATCATCGGCGGCAGCTACGGCGCGGGTAATTACGGCATGTGCGGGCGCGCCTACAGCCCGCGCTTCCTCTGGATGTGGCCAAACTCGCGCATCTCGGTGATGGGCGGGGAGCAGGCGGCGGGCGTGCTCGCCCAAGTCCGGCGCGACGCCATGGAATCCCAGGGCAGGAGCTGGGCGCCGGAGGAGGAGGAGGCCTTCAAGGCCCCGATCCGCCAGCAGTACGAAGACCAGGGCCATCCCTACTACGCCTCCGCCCGGCTGTGGGACGACGGCATCATCGACCCGGCGGACACCCGCATGGTGCTCGGCCTCGGCCTGTCGGCGTCGCTGAACGCCCCGGTCGAGAAGACCACCTTCGGCGTGTTCCGGATGTGAGCGGGGGGACGACGAGCATGAGCGACATTCTGATCGACATCGCCGCCAGCGGCGTGGCCGCCGTCACCATGAACCGGGCGGAGGTCCACAACGCCTTCAACGAGCAGGTCATCACCGACCTGACCGACGCCTTCCTCAGCCTGGGATCGAATCCGGACGTCCGTGTCATCCTGCTGCGCGGCGCGGGCAAGAGCTTCTCCGCCGGGGCCGACCTCGGCTGGATGAAGAAGATGGCGGGCTACAGCCATGGCGAGAACGTCCAGGACGCCATGGGCCTCGCCACCATGCTGCGCACGCTGGACGAATGCCCGAAGCCGACCATCGCCGTGGTGCAGGGGCCGGCCTTTGGCGGCGGGGTGGGGCTGGTCGCCGCCTGCGACATCGCCATAGCCGCCGAGACCGCCAGCTTCGCCCTGACCGAGGTGCGGCTGGGCCTGATCCCCGCGGTCATCAGCCCCTACGTCGTGGCCGCGATGGGCGAGCGTGCCTGCCGCCGCTACTTCCTGACGGCGGAGCGCTTCTCCGCTGCCGAGGCGCTGCGGTTCGGCCTGCTGCACCAGACCGTCCCGGCGACGGAGCTGGATGCCTGCGTGGAGGTGATGGTTCGCAACCTTCTGCAATGCGGCCCGGCCTCGCAGACCGCGGCCAAGGAGCTGATCCGCGCCGTGGCGCGCCGTCCGCTGGACGACACGCTGGTCCACGACACGGCTGAGCGCATCGCCCGCCAGCGCGCGAGCGACGAGGGGAGGGAGGGCGTCGGCGCCTTCCTGGAGAAACGCGAACCCGCGTGGCGGAGCTGAGGCCCATGGTTGAGACAGGCATGTTCGACAAGATTCTGATCGCGAACCGTGGCGAGATCGCCTGCCGCGTCATCCGCACCGCCCGCCGCATGGGCATCCGCACCGTCGCCGTCCATTCGGAGGCCGACGCCCGCGCCATGCATGTGGAGATGGCCGACGAGGCCGTCTGCATCGGCCCGGCGCCGGTCGGCGAGAGCTATCTGCGCGGCGACGTCATTCTTGATGTCGCCAAGCGCACCGGCGCCCAGGCCATCCATCCCGGCTACGGCTTCCTGTCGGAGAACGCAGGCTTCGCCGCCGCCTGCGCCGAAGCCGGCGTGGTCTTCATCGGCCCGCCGATCGAGGCCATCCGCGTCATGGGCTCCAAGGCGGAATCCAAGCGCGTGATGTCCCAGGCCGACGTGCCGCTGGTCCCCGGCTACCACGGCGAGGCCCAGGACCTGGAGACGCTGGCCGCGGAGGCCGAGCGCATCGGCTATCCGGTGCTGGTCAAAGCCTCGGCGGGCGGCGGCGGCAAGGGTATGCGCGTGGTCCGCGCCGCCGGCGAGTTCGCCGACGCGGTGGCCGGCGCCAAGCGCGAGGCCAAGGCCGCCTTCGGCGACGACAGCGTGCTTCTGGAGAAGTATCTGGGCCGTCCGCGCCATGTGGAGATCCAGGTCTTTTGTGACACCCACGGCAACGGCGTCTATCTGTTCGAGCGCGACTGCTCCATCCAGCGCCGCCACCAGAAGGTGATCGAGGAGGCCCCGGCCCCGGCGCTGCCCGACGACCTGCGCCGCCGCATGGGCGAGGCCGCGGTAGCCGCCGCCAAGGCGGTGAACTACGTCGGCGCCGGCACCGTGGAATTCCTCTACGAGGATGGCGGATTCTACTTCATCGAGATGAACACCCGCCTCCAGGTGGAGCATCCGGTGACCGAGAAGATCACCGGCCAGGACCTCGTCGAGTGGCAACTGCGCGTCGCCGCCGGCGGCACGCTGCCGCTGATGCAGGACCAACTCACCCGCCGCGGCCACGCCTTCGAGGCGCGTCTCTACGCGGAGGACCCGCAGCGCGAGTTCCTGCCGGCCATCGGCAAGCTGGTCCGACTGCGTCCGCCCGCCGAAAACGACCATGTCCGCGTCGACACCGGCGTCCGTGAGGGCGACGAGGTCACCATGTTCTATGACCCGATGATCGCCAAGCTGATCGTCTGGGACGAGGACCGCGACGCGGCACTCCGCCGCCTGCGCGTGGCGCTCGCCGCCTACGAGGTGGTCGGGGTCACGACCAACGTGGCCTTCCTCGGCGCCATCGCCGGGCATCCGGCCTTCCGGGCGGTGGAGATCGACACCGGCTTCATCGAGCGGCACCGCGCCGACCTGCTGCCCCCGCCGGCCCCGGTGCCGGACCGCGGGCTGGCCATCGCGGCGCTCAGCGTGCTGCTCCGCCGCAACGCCGACGCCCGCAAAGCCCGCCGCGCCGCGTCGGACCCCTGGTCGCCCTGGCTGTCGGCCAGCGGCTGGCGTCTCAACGACGACAACCACCACGACCTGCGCCTGATGGATGGCGACACGCCGCGCGCCTTGACCCTGCATTTCCGCCCCGAAGGCTACGAGATCGAGGTGGAGGGCCGCCCGGCCATCCGGGCGGAGCGGGTGACTCTCGACGGCGAGACGCTGACCGCCACCATCGACGCGGTGCGCACCCGCGCCACGGTGGTCTGCCAAGGTCTGGACCTGACCATCCTGTCGGACGGGGCGGTGTGGCGCCTGCATCTCGACGACCCGACCGCCCGTGCCGCGGAGCAGGAGGGCGGGTCCGGCCGCCTCACCGCGCCGATGCCGGGCACCGTTGTCCGCGTGCTGGTCGAGCCCGGCCAGACGGTGGAGGCGGGCGCGCCGCTGATGCTTCTGGAAGCGATGAAGATGGAGCACACCATCAAGGCCCCCGCCGCCGGCACCGTCAGCGCCGTCAATTTCGCGGCGGGCGATCAGGTGTCTGAAGGCGTGGACCTGCTGGTCCTCGACGTGGCGGAGGGATGAGCATGCGCCTGCCCAAGAGCGTCCGCATGGTGGAGGTCGGCCCGCGCGACGGCCTCCAGAACGAGAAGCAGATCGTCCCGACGGCGGTGAAGATCGGTCTGGTCGACCGGCTGACCGATGCCGGGCTTACCGCCATCGAGGCCGGCAGCTTCGTGTCGCCCAAATGGGTCCCGCAGATGGCCGACACGCCGGACGTCTTCGCCGGCATCCGCCGCAAGGAGGGGGTGCGCTACGTCGCGCTCACCCCGAACGCCAAGGGGCTGGAGGGCGCGCTCGCCGCACGCGCCGACGAGGTGGCGGTCTTCGCCGCCGCGTCGGAGAGCTTCAGCCAGAAGAACATCAACTGCTCCATCGCCGAAAGCCTCGACCGCTTCGTTCCGGTGCTGGAGCAGGCGAAGGCGCAGGGCGTGCCGGTGCGCGGATACGTCTCCTGCGTGCTCGGCTGTCCCTACGAGGGGGAGATCGCCCCGGTGGCGGTGGCCGAGGTTGCCGGCCGGCTGCTCGAGATGGGTTGCTATGAGGTCTCGCTCGGCGACACCATCGGCACCGGCACGCCGTCCAAGGCCCAGGCGATGATCGCGGCGGTGGCGGAGCGTGTGCCAATGGACCGCATCGCCGTGCATTTCCACGACACCTACGGCCAGGCGCTTGCCAACATCCTGGCGGCGCTGGAGATGGGCGTGGCGGTGGTGGACAGCTCGGTCGCCGGGCTGGGCGGCTGCCCCTACGCCAAGGGGGCGTCAGGCAACGTGGCGAGCGAGGACGTGCTCTACATGCTGAACGGGCTGGGCGTCGGGACGGGGGTGGATCTCGACCGGCTGGTGGCGGCTGGCGCTTATATCAGCGATGCCATCGGCCGACCGACCGCCTCGAAGGTCGCTCGCGCGCGGGGATGTGCGTAAAACACGGGGAAAGAGGGAAGGGAAGGGCGCCATGAGCTTCACGAACCTGCTGGTGCATGTGGACGACAGCGACCGCTGCGGGGAGCGGCTGACCGTCGCCCTGACCCTGGCGCAGAAGCATGGCGCCACGCTGACCGGCCTGTTCGCGCAGAGCGACAGCTCCGGCGCCGGCATCGTCACGCGCAAGGCCGGCCCGGCGCTGACCCAAGCGGCGCAGCGGGCGCGGGACATGTTCGAGGAGAAGGCCCGCGAGGCCGGGGTAACCACCCGCTGGTGGCAGCTCAGCCACGGCGAGTACGGCCATGTGATCGCCGAGACGGTGATCTGCTCGCGCTACGTCGACCTCGCCGTCTTCGGCCAGCACGACCCGGAGGACAGCCGCGTCCCGGCGGACCTGCTCGAGGAGGTGGTGCTGAACGCCGGGCGCCCGATCCTGGTCGTGCCGCACAGCGGCAGCTACCCGCAGCTCGCCGACCGCCCGGTGATCGCCTGGAACGGCAGCCGCGAGGCCACCCGCGCCGTCAACGACGCGCTGCCGCTGCTGAAGCAGGCGAGTTCTGTGCTCCTGCTCGCCTTCCACACCCAGCCACGGGCGGAAGGGGGCGGCAACGTCCCGCAGGTCGATATCCTGGAGCATCTGGCGAGCCATGGCGTGACGGCCACGCAGGAACGCATGACCATCGCCAGCATGACCCCCATGGACGCCGTACTGTCGCGCGCCTCGGACCATGGCGCCGATCTTCTGGTGATGGGCGGTTTCGGCGGCTACGGCGGATCGCTGTTTCCGCTGTTCGGGCGGGGCAGCAACACCCGCCAGATCCTGCGCCAGATGACCCTTCCCGTTCTGTTGTCGCACTGACATTGTTCGCACGAAGCAAGGAAAGAAGAAGAAATGGCTGACGAGATGGCTCGCGATCCGCGCGAGGTGATGGAGTACGACGTCCTTGTCGTCGGAGCCGGCCCGTCGGGCCTGAGCGCGGCCATCCGCCTGAAACAACTCGCCAACGAGGCGGGCCAGGAACTGTCGGTCTGCGTCGTCGAGAAGGGCTCGGAGGTCGGCGCCCACCTGCTCTCCGGCGCGGTGTTCGAGCCGCACGCGCTCGACGAGCTGATCCCCGACTGGAAGGAGAAGGGCGCGCCGCTGACCACCCCGGCCCGTGAGGACCGCTTCCTCTACCTCACCCAGACCAAGGCCCTCAAGTCGCCCTTCGCTCCGCCGCAGATGCACAATCACGGCAACTACATCATCAGCCTCGGCAACCTCGCCCGCTGGATGGCCGGGCAGGCCGAGGAGCTGGGTGTGGAGATCTACCCCGGCTTCGCCGCGGCGGAGGTGCTCTACGATGACAGCGGTGCGGTCAAGGGCGTCGCCACCGGCGACATGGGCATCGGCAAGGACGGCGAGAAGACCGCCAACTACACGCCGGGCATGGAGCTGCACGCCAAGCAGACCATCTTCGCCGAGGGCTGCCGCGGCTCGCTGACCAAGACGCTGTTCGAGCGCTTCGACCTGCGCCGCGACGCCGATCCCCAGACCTACGGCATCGGCATCAAGGAGCTGTGGGAGGTCGCGCCGGAGAAATCCCAGCCCGGCCTGATCGTCCACACCATCGGCTGGCCGATGGACCCCAAGACCTACGGCGGCTCCTGGCTCTACCACATGGAGGGCAACCTCGTGTCGGTCGGCTTCGTGGTCGGGCTCGACTACGAGAACCCGCACCTGTCGCCCTTCGAGGAATTCCAGCGCTACAAGACCCACCCGGCGATCCGCCCGACCTTCGAGGGCGGGCGGCGCATCGCCTATGGTGCGCGGGCGCTCAGCGAAGGCGGATTCCAGTCGATCCCCAAGCTGACCTTCCCCGGCGGGGTGATCGTCGGCGATGCGGCGGGCTTCCTCAACGTGCCCAAGATCAAGGGCAACCACACCGCGATGAAGTCGGGCATGCTGGCCGCCGAGGCGGTGCATGAGCTGCTGTCGGCCGACGCTCCGGCGCGCGAGGCGGTGGCCTATCCGGAGAAGCTGAAGGCGTCCTGGGTGTGGTCGGAGCTGCATGCGGTGCGCAACATCCGTCCGGGCTTCCAGAAGGGGCTGTGGGCGGGTCTGGCCAACGCGGCCTACGAGACGGCGACCAAGGGCAAGTCGCCGTGGACGCTGCACCACCGGCACGGCGACCACGAGACGCTGAGGAAGGCGTCGGAGATGCCGAAGATCGCCTATCCCAAGCCGGATGGCGTGGTGTCGTTCGACCGGCTGTCGTCGGTGTACCTGTCGAACACCAACCACGAGGAGGACCAGCCGGCGCACCTGACGCTGAAGGACGCGTCGGTGCCGATCGCGGTCAATCTGGCGCTCTACGACGCGCCGGAAACGCGCTACTGTCCGGCCGGGGTGTACGAGATCGTGCGGGCGGAGGACGGCAGCGACCCGCGGCTGCAGATCAACGCGCAGAACTGCGTGCACTGCAAGACCTGCGACATCAAGGACCCCACCCAGAACATCAACTGGGTCGTCCCGGAGGGCGGCGGGGGGCCGAACTACCCGGGCGGGATGTGACCTAACCCTCTCCCCTCTGGGGAGAGGGTGGCCCGTAGGGCCGGTGAGGGGGATGTGCAACGTAAGGCGTTCGGCATGAGCGCAACCCCCTCACCCTAACCCTCTCCCCGGAGGGGAGAGGGGACTTCAGTAACGACATCAGGGAGAGAGCGCGATGCAGATCAACGGTCAGGCCGCCATCGTCACCGGTGGCGCCTCCGGCATGGGGGCGGAAACCGCGCGCCATCTGGCGAAGTTGGGCGCCAAGGTCACCGTGCTCGACATGAACGAGGCGGCGGTCAAGCAGGTGGCCGAGGAGATCGGCGGCCTGGGCCTGCTGTGCGACGTGTCGAGCGCGGAATCGGCGGAGAAGGCCGTGGCGGAGGCACGCGCGGCCCATGGCCCGGCCCGCATCGCGGTGAACTGCGCGGGCGTCGCTCCGGCCAAGCGGATCGTCGGGCGCGACGGCCCGATGGCGTTGGACGACTTCCGCAAGGTGATCGAGGTCAACCTGATCGGCACCTTCAACATGCTGCGCCTCGCCGCCGCGGACATGGGCACGCTCGACCCGCTGGAATCGGGGGAGCGGGGCGTGATCGTCAACACCGCCTCCGTCGCCGCCTACGAGGGCCAGATCGGGCAGGCCGCCTACGCCTCGTCGAAGGGCGGCATCGTCGCCCTCACCATCTGCGCCGCCCGTGATCTGGCGCGCAGCGGCGTGCGCGTGATGACCATCGCGCCGGGCCTGATCGGCACGCCGATGCTGCTGAATATGCCGCAGGAGGTCCAGGACAGCCTCGCCGCCACGGTGCCCTTCCCGAAGCGTTTCGGCCAGCCTTCCGAATACGCCCGGCTCGTGCAGCACATCCTTGAGAATGAGATGCTCAACGGCGAGGTGATCCGGCTGGACGGCGCCATCCGCATGGCGCCGCAGTAACGCATTATCGATAGGCTGGATCAGCCTCAATCGTCCCAGATCGGTAGGGTTCCGAACTGCGCGTTCGACAGCGCCGTCGTCAGGCTGCGCCCGTCGTCGCGCAGTTGGTCCAGCCCGACGATGACCTCCTTGTCGCCGATCCCAACGCCATGTTCCACGTCCACCACCACGGCGACCGGCTGCCCGGAGGCGTCCATCAGCACCTCCTCGACCTCGCCGATCTTCGTGCCATCCGGTCCCATGACATCCATATCGTCCAGCTGCCCGACCGTCCGCTTGAGGGACGGCACCATGACGTTGTCGTCCTTCACCTCCCGGTAGGCGTTGGCTGGGTTGGCGATGGCGGCGCTCTGCTGGGCGAGCGAGGGGCCGGCTGCGACCATGACGAGGGCGACCGCCGTTGCGGAAAGGAGCTTTCTCATCGCGTTGCTCTCCTGCTGCTGACCGTGCAACAACATGGCGCCGCGAGCACGGTTCCAACCGATGCGCCGGTCCACACCGTTCGATTGCGCAGGAACCGATGCCGATGCTCCGATTTGCCACGACCATGCTGCTGGTGGCCTTGTCCGGCTTCGGCGTCCAGGCCGCGCCGGTGGAAACCGTGATGGCCGAATCCGTGAAGGAGGCCCGCAAGGTGGAATCTTTCGATCTCCGCGCCGACCGGACGGGCCTGGATTACCGGGTGTTTCTCGTCCGCCCCGTCGAACCGCCGCCACCGGGCGGCTATCCGGTCATCAACCTCCTGGATGGCAACGCGACCGTGCCGATGATGGAGACGGTCATCGGTCCGACCCCGCCGGAGCCCTACGGTTCTGCGGTGATCGTCGGAATCGGCTATCCGATCGACGGGCCGTTCGACGTCCTCCGTCGTTACCGCGACCTGACACCGCCGACCCCGCCGGAGTTCATTCCGCCATCGCGGGACGGAGCCTCCGTCATCGAAACCGGCGGGCGCGACGATTTCCTGGCCTTCGTTGAGACGCAGGTGATTCCAACGGTCGAAACGCGTCTGCCCATCGACCGACAGCGCCGGACCCTGTTCGGTCATTCGCTGGGCGGGCTGTTCTCCCTCTACGTTCTCTACACCAAGGGGGACCTGTTCCAGACCTATGTCGCGGCCGACCCGGCGATCTGGTGGAACGGGCAGGCCATCCTGAAGGAGCAGGCGGCGTTCCTCGATCGAGCAGCGCGCGCGGGCGTGGCGCCCGGCACGGCGCTGCTGATCGAGACGTCCGGCAAGCTGGTGGAACGCCCTTTGCCGCCGGCGGATGCCGAGCGGTTGAAGCGCCTGCGTTCCGGGCAGACGGGGAGGGAGGTTGCGGCCACCCTTGCGACGGTTCCGGGTTTGCGGCTCGCCTTCCATGACTTCGTCGAGGAAAGCCACGGCTCGATGCTGCCGCTGGCCGTGGCCGACGCCCTGCGCTTCGCTTTCGGACGGGCTCTCGACTGACAAGCTGCGGGTGCGTCCATCGGAGACACGGGGGAAAAGCTTTCGGAATCGCCAAGGCTCCCCACATGTGAACGACCGCCCGCAAGGAGCGGGCGGCCAGAGTGGGGAGCGGGTTCCTTGACCGTGCAGTCGATCTTCATGCCCGAGGCCATCTACCGGTACATGCTCGACGCTTCCCTGCGTGAGACCACCATCCAGGCGAAACTGCGCGCCGAGACAGCCAAACTGACCGAGGCCCATTATCAGATCGCGCCGGAGGAAGGCCAACTCCTGGCTTTTCTCGTCGAAATGATCGGCGCGCGCCGGACCTTGGACATCGGAACGTTCACCGGATACAGCGCGCTGACGGTGGCGCTGGCAATGCCGGACGATGGACGCGTCATCAGTTTCGACGTCAACGAGCAGTGGACCTCGCAGGCCCGCGCGATCTGGTCCGAGGCCGGGGTTGCGGACAAGATCGACTTGCGCATCGGACCGGCGCTCGACAGCCTGGACAAGCTCCTCGCAGATGGAGGGGGCGAGTCGTTCGATTTCGCCTTCATCGACGCGGACAAGGAAAACTACGATGCCTACTACGAGCGCTGTCTGTCCCTTGTGAGGCGCGGCGGCCTGATCGTTGTGGACAACACCTTGTGGCGCGGGCGGGTCGCCGACCCCAGCGATCGCAAGTATAAGACCGAGGCCATCCGCGCTTTCAATGCGGCCCGTCTGGAAGACGAAAGGGCGGCCCTGTGCATGCTGCCCGTGGGTGACGGCGTGACGCTCCTTCGGCGTCGCTGAGGAGGGATACGCAAGGTCGACCCATTGGAGCGGAGAGCAGAAGCACGAATCCGGTGTTTGGAGTTTTTTTGGGGGGCTTAGTTGAGTGAGCGCTTAAATTCCATAAGGAGCATTATGGAAAATAAGCCAGGGAAATCCGTGACAACGACCTCTTGGCGCCGATCCTTATGGAGACGTGATAAATTTTGCTCTATCTCATAAGAGGTATCGCCCACACCTGATCTCACTGCGGCGATGTTGATGGTCGATCGCACATGATTTCAGGTTCGGGCCTCTCCACCTCCCACATGTTCGGCCCCGCCATGGCGCGGAGGCAGTCCCGTTTTCGGCTTTTGGCTGCGAGCCTTATGGCATCCGCGCTCTGTGGTGCGGTCGCGATACCGGCCCAAGCGGCGGACCCGTCGCATCTGGCAACCGTCACCACGGTGCGGAAGGACGCGGATGGGAAGCCGTCGGCCAAGATGCTGCAATTCGGCGTTTACCGAACAGAGGCCGACGCCTGGGTTGCCTGGAAGGCGGTTGTCCGGCGCCAACCCGACATGGTCGCCGACCTCGTTCCCCGAGTCTTCATGCAGAAGCCTGAGGTTCCCGACTCCGGTTTCGTCCTGCGGGCCGCTCCCCTGCCCGATCTCGACCCAAACTTCGTCTGCCGCCGAATCGTCGGCGGTGGTGGCAGCTGCCTCGTGGTGGATGCCGCCGTTGAGCAACCGGCAACGGCGGCGCCTGCCGCCGTTGAGGACAACGACCACAACGGTGTCGTGACCTACAGCCCGGACCAGAGCCGGGAAATGCAGGAGATCGAGCGGCAAGCCGCCCGCCTGTCGCGAATCGCCGCCATCGTCCCCGGCAACGATGCCCGGGTGGACATCGGAGCGCTGAAAGCCAGTCGTTGGAACCTCTGCTCCCTGACCTTCGACGATGGACCGCACCCGGCGGTGACCCCGCGCATCCTCGACATCCTGCGCGTCGAGGGGGTGCGGGCAACCTTCTTCCCCATCGGCAACGTCGCGGTCCGCCACCCGCGGATCATTCAGCGAATCGTCCAGGAAGGCCACGAGGTCGGCAATCACAGCCTGACCCACCCGAACATGCGCACCCTGACCACTGAGGCCCAGCGGGCGCAGATTGCGGAAACGAACCGCATCCTGGCCGCTGCGGGCGCCGATCCGGTGCTGTTCCGCCCGCCCGCCGGACGCTGGAACAACGACACGCTGACGGCCGTCGATCAGGAGAAAATGAGCCCGGCGCTGTGGAACGTCGACACGCGCGACTGGTTCACCCGCGACGCTGGCAAGATCATGGCCCAGCTTGAAGCCACCGGCACCATCGGCAGCGTTGTCCTGATGCACACCACCTACAACGCGACGGCGGAAGCGCTTCCCCGGGCCATCGGCCTTCTGCGCACCCGCGGTTGCCGTTTCGTCACCCTGTCGGAATGGATCACCAGCCTGAACAGCCTGGCTACGCCGCGGATCGCGCAACGCTGAAGCCGCTGCGGGCAAAACCGGCGGTCATGCCCGCCGCCCCCTTCCCAAGCGCGGGAAAGGGGCGATTCGGGGCATAGATGCGATCAGGCGACGTTCTTGGCGCGGCCACGGCGGGCCGGCTTGACCGGCGCGGCGGCCTTCTTGCCGAGACCAATCGACTTCGCGAAGGCAGAACGCTGCTCCGCATAGTTCGGGGCGGTCATCGGATAATCCGCGGGCAGGCCCCACTTCCGGCGGTATTCGTCGGGCGTCATTCCATAAGCCGTGCGCAGATAGCGCTTCAGCATCTTCAGTTTCTTGCCGTCCTCAAGGCAGACGATGTAGTCCGGCATCACCGACTTCTTCACCGGCACCGCAGGACGCAGCTCAACCGCTTCCGGTTCCACCGGACGGCCGGTGCCCGACAGACTTTGATGGACGATCCGGATGAGGTTCGGAAGATCATTCACCGCGATCTGGTTCGAGCGGACATAAGACGCAACGATCTTACCCGTCATGGCAACCAGATCGGTGGCCGAATTCTCAGAACCGTCGGTGTCGCTGCTTTGCATGTCAGTTTCCTTCGAGAACGAATGATCCAAGACGGAGGATGGGCAAAGTGATGCGCAAAGCGCAAGCCTGTGCATCAGGTTTAACATGCAAATGTGTAATGTGTTTCATGCAGGACACGCGGACGGGCCTGCCAGTCGAATGGAAATAGTAGGCTTCGATGATAAAATCGCCGCCCGTTCAGGTGGCGGAACGCGCGCGCTTTATCAGGTCGGCGTACCAACGGGCAGAGGCTTTCGGCGTGCGTTTCTGCGATTCGAAGTCGACATGGACGATGCCGAAACGGTTGCCGTAACCGCTTCCCCACTCGAAATTATCCAGAAGCGACCAGACGAAGTAACCGCGCACATCCGCTCCGCCGCGAATCGCTTCATGCATTGAGGCGTTATAGAGCTGCAGATAATTGATTCGGTGCTGATCGACGATGACGCCCGATTCGTCCGGCGAATCGCTGCCGCCGCAACCGTTTTCCGTAATGACGATGGGCATGCGGTAGCGGCGGGTGATCTCCAGCAGCTCGTCGCGGAAGGCGTCGGGGAAAACCGCCCATCCGACACCGTATGTCGGCGAATCGGGTGGGGCTTCACCCCAGCCATAGCCCCAGGTGGTGTCCGGATTCACGCGGGCGAAGATCGGGCCATAGTGATTCAGCCCGAACCAGTCCATGGGCCGGCAGATCCGCGCCATGTCGCCGGCCTTCACGTAAGGCTCGATGGCGCGCGCGACGCGCGGGGGGTAATGGCCGAGAAGCTGGGGGTCGCAGAAGGTCAGGTTCCAATGCTCGTCCAGCAGGGCGGCGGCCTCCGCGTTCTCCGGCTTGCCGCCTTCCGGCAGCACCCGCTGGCGGTTGTGCACCGCGCCGATGGAAGCACTGGGCACCAGGACCCGGATCGCGTCGACCCCGGCCCCATGGGCAAGGTTCACGTGATGGATAGCCCGCAGATGCTGGTCCCGGTCGGTGATGCCGGGAGCCGCCCAGGGAATGGCGTAGCCGAACAGCGTGAAGACGGAGAACTCGTTGAAGGTGATCCAGCGCTTCACCCGGTCGCCGTAACGCCGCGCCAGCAGAGTCGTGTAATCGGCGTACCAGCCGGCGCTGTCCCGGTTGGCCCAGCCGCCGAGATCCTGCAGCGCCTGTGGCAGATCCCAATGATAGACGCACAGCCAGGGCTCAATTCCGGCCTCCAGCACCGCGTCGATCAGGCGGTCGTAAAAGTCCAGCCCAGCCTCGTTGGCTATCCCGCGTCCCCGTGGCAGTACCCTGGGCCACGCCACGGAGAAGCGGTAGGCACCGACCCCGATGTCGCGCATCAGCGCCACATCCTCGGCGTAGCGGTGGTAGTGGTCGCAGGCGACGTCCCCGGTGTCGCCGTTCACCACCCCGCCCGCCGTGCGGCAGCGCGTGTCCCAGATGCTGGGTCCGCGACCGTCCTCCGCCGTGCCGCCCTCGATCTGATAGGCGGAGGTGGAGACGCCCCAAACAAAATCCTTCGGCAGGTCCGCCATCGTCCACTCCATCCGCCCCAATTGCCATACCCATACTACCTTTGGCGGAATGGTCAAGAAACAGGCATAATGACGATTGAACGGTTCGACGGAGCGGTCTCCCTTGGAACATAAGGCTGTGGAACGGCGAGCGATGCCCCTTCTCACCCCCGACTTTCCTGTAGGTTTCCTCTGGGGAACCTCGACCTCGGCCTTTCAGGTCGAAGGAGCCGCGGCGGAAGGCGGGCGGGCGCCCAGCATCTGGGACAGCTTCTGCCGCCTGAAGGGCCGGGTGGACAACGGCGACACCGGGGACGTCGCCTGCGACCACTACCACCGCTACGCCGAGGATGTGGCGCTGATGCGCGACATCGGGGTCGGCGCCTACCGCTTCTCCATGGCGTGGCCCAGGGTGCTGCCGCGGGGACGCGGGATAGCCAACGAAGCTGGGCTGGACTTCTACGACCGTCTGATCGACCGGCTTCTGGAGGCGGGCATCGAGCCCTGGGCCTGCCTCTACCATTGGGACCTGCCGCAGGCGTTGCAGGACCTCGGCGGCTGGGCGAACCGGGACAGCGCCGGTTGGTACGCCGACTACACCGTCCTCTGCGCCCGCCGCTTCGGCGACCGGGTGAGGCGCTGGGCAACCTTCAACGAGTTCTCCGTCTTCACGCTGTTCGGCTACGCGCTCGGCTGGGGCGCCCCCAGCGTGTCCGACCGCGGTGAGCATCTGAAGGTCATCCACCACACCAACCTTGCCCATGGGGCCGGCGTGGACGTGCTGCGCGCTCTGGTGCCGGGCGCCTCCATCGGGGCGGTGCACAGTTTCCAGCCCTGCCGCCCCGCCGACCCGGCGCCCGAGAACGTAGAGGCGGCGGCCCTGTTCGACGAGCTGTGGAATCTGTGTTTCCCCGACGCCCAGATTCTGGGCCGCTACCCGCCGCGCATCGCCCGGGCCATCGAGCCCTATGTCCAGGCGGGCGACATGGCGCGGATCTGCCGGCCGGTGGACTGGCTCGGCATGAACCACTACGCCCCCCTCTTCGCCCAGGCCGAACCGGGTGCCGTCTGGGGTTGCGGATTCGGTGCCCCACCCGAGGGCATGCCGCGCACCGACATCGGCTGGCCGCTCCAGCCCAGCGCCTTCCACGAGGCGTTGATGCACGCCGCCGCGCGCTACCGCCTGCCGATCTACGTGACGGAGAACGGCTACGGCACCAAGGCGCCGGAATCCCCGGACGCGCAGGGGATCGTGATGGACCGGGAGCGGCTGGACTATCTGCAGGCTTGCATCGGCGAGTTGGGCCGGGCGCTGAAGGACGGGGCCGACGTGCGCGGCTATTTCGTGTGGTCGCTGCTCGACAACTTCGAGTGGGGGGGCGGCTACGGAACGCGGTTCGGCATCGTCCATGTGGACTTCGAGACGCAGGCGCGGACGCCGAAGGAATCCGCGAAATGGTACTCCGCGCTGATCGGTGGGCCGCTGGGCGGTCAAACCGCAGCCACGCCGGGGACGGGCAGGTTCGCCGGCCGCTCCTGAATCTCCTCCCCCGTGTAGACCGGGCATTTCCGGCACACGCCGGGCAAGGCGTCTTCGTCGTCGGCCATCATGGCCAGCCTCAGCGCACGGTAGCGCTCGCCGTTCCAGATCTCCTCCAGGCTGCCCTGCCTCAGGTTGCCCATCACCTCGATGCCGGAAATGTCGTAGCAGCACAGCGTCACGTCGCCGTTGGGCCGGATCACCGTTTCCGTGAACGGCGCACCGCAAAAACCACGGCGCCGACCCGAATTCACCTCAACCGCCAGCGCCGCTTCCTCTTCCGTCTGCGTCCAGCCCGGCCACTTGTACGCGTAGTTCGTGGCGATCGACAGGCCGGGAAAATCCTGGATCAGAAAGGCCGGAGTCGCAGCGGTCGGAGGATCCCCCGGGCGGCGCATGATGTTGTTGGAGATGTCCAACTGTACGCCGGCGGGTTCCAGGTACCGGCGCATCAGATTCAGGTTCCGGCGCACCGTGGGATAGTGGGATCCCCGGCGGATGGCATCGTTCTCCTCCGGCGAGCGGCCGTCGATCGAGACGATGATCCGCGCCACGCCGCTGTCCGCCAGTTCGCGGCAACGCTCTTCGGTCACCAGCATGGCGTTGGTGACGAAATGGATCTGATCGATCGACGTCTCGTCCCTCAAACGCCGGATCATCCTTTCCAGTTGGGGATTCATCAACGGTTCCCCGCCCAGATACATGACGCAACTGACCAGCGCCTCGATTCCCTTGAGATCCTGCAGGATTCGCTCGAACAACTCCGGCTTCAGCAAGCGGCGTTCGGTGCTGTGGTACGCCACGCCGGTGGTGCAGTGCCGGCACCGCAGGTTGCATGCGCTGGAGGTCTCGATCCGGACTCTCATCGGCAGCATTGCCGCTCCATGGCTCCCCTGCCCGCTCCAGCCGTTCAGGGTGACGGCAGCGGCTCGCCGGTAGTCATCGACATCGATGCAGCGGAGCACCAGCCGGTGCAGAGCGAGCTTGGCCCCCAGCCTCACGGTGGCGTCGGTGGAGCGGGCCAGGGCGTGCAGGAGAATGCCGGCCTCCTCGATTCGGCCGACCGCCGACAAGGCCAGGCCATGCTCATAGGCAAGAGGCTCCTGCCGAGGATCCAGCCGGCGGGCGCGACCATGCGTCCGTTCGGCGGCGACGGAGTTCCCCAGACCCGTCTCGGCACGGCCAAGCGCCGTCAGCATCGCGGGTTGATGGGGTTCCAGAGCGACCGCAGCCCGAGCCTGGAGCGCCGCTCCCGCGGGATCTCCGATGCGGTTGAGCACCCCTGCCAGATTGAGACGGCTGTTCGCCGCCAGCGGTTGCTGAACGACCGCCAATCGGTAAGCCACCGCGGCCTCCAGCGGCCGCTCCGCCTGAATCAAGGCATTGCCATGATTGAAGTGGCATTCGGGAAAGACCGGCCGAAGCACCGTTGCGCGGCGGTAGGAGTCGAGCGCCTTCCCGAGATCGCCGGTTTGCCGGAACGCACCGCCGAGCACGTGCAGGGCCTCCGCCGAGCCGGGATTGGCCGCAACCGCGCAGGACAGGCGCGCACAGGCCGCCTTGGCGGTACCGGACTGCAAGGCGACCAGCCCCCACAGACGCAACGTGTCCGCATGGTCCGGCACGGCGTCGAGCACGGCACGGTACGCCGCATCCGCTTCCGGCAGGCGCCCTTGCTGATGCAGAGCCACCGCCTGCCGGAAGCTCAAGGAAAGATCCTGCATGACCGCTGCCTCTCGCTCCCGCGCCTTGACCTTGGACCACCGCGGCTCAAGGAAACCCTGTCGCAACGGGAAAGGCAATCCTGCGAAATCACCTTTTGGCGTGATTGTTGAGCACGAAGGCCGCCCCGGGGTAGAAAAGCCAGTCGGCCCCTTCAAATCAGGGACGTTCCCCATGAACGCGCCAATTCCTTCCGAGACGCTTCTAGCGAACGCCGTGGCCCTGCACCGGACCGGCAGGCTCGTCGAGGCCGAGCCGCTTTACCGGACGCTCCTGGAGCGGCAGCCCGGTCATCCCGACGTGCTGCATCTTCTCGGGGTGCTGCGAAGCCAAGCCGGCGACCCCGCGGAAGGGGTGTCCCTGATCACCGACGCCATCGCCCGCCGCAGCAACGTCGCCGCCTATCACTCCAACCTCGCGCTCGCCCTGAAGGCCCTCGGACGCTTTGATGACGCGGAAGCGGCCCTGAGGAGCGGCCTCGCCCTGGCTCCGGGGGCTGGACCGCTGATCGCGCTCGGAGGCTTGTGGCGGGCCGGCGGACGCCACGCCGAGGCCTTGGCCGCCTACCGCACCGCCCAGATCATCAATCCGGGTGACGGCGCCGCCCAAGAGGGGATCGCCCACACGACCGCCGAACTGGACGCGGCCGGGTGCGCGACGGGCGAGCCCAAGCCGTCCGACACCACCCTGACGGCCTACCGCCGGGCCTTCCGGCTCCGCCCGGCGGCTCCCTTCGCGGCCTTCAATCTGGCCTTGACCCTCCAGAGAGCGGGCGACTCCGGGGCTGCCATTCCCACGTTCCAAGCGGCGGCAGCGCTCGATCCATCGGCACCGGCGGTGCTGTCCGGACTGGGGCTGGCCCTGTTGTCGGCGCGACAGGCGGACCGGGCCAGCGCCCTGCTCGCGCGGGTGGTCCGGTTGCGTCCCGACGACGCGCAGGACCGATTTCACTTGGCCGAGGCGGCGCAGGCGGCGGGCGATGCCGACCGGGCCGCAGCGGCCTACGGGGACTCGGCGGCCCTGCAGCCCACAAACCATACGGCTTGGGAAAACGCAGCCCTTCTCGATGCACGCGGAGACAATGGCTCCGCTCTCGCCGCCCATGCCCATGGCATGATGGCCGCGGCGCGGGCGGAGCATCTGTTCTGGAAAGCCCCTGTGTACATCGCCATGCATGTGGCGAACGACCGGATCGGGGCGGGGCAACCGGACGCCGCAAAGCGGGCGCTCGACCACTTCCGCCAGGCGGCGGCGATCGAAAACCGGGAGTTGCTGCCCTGGATCGACTTTCTGCGCGGTTCGCTGCTCCTGCGGATGCCGGGGAGCGAGGAGGCGGGCCGGGCAATGCTGAAGGCGCTGGTCCCCGCCCTGCCCTTCCTGCGCCACGTCACCTTCGGCGACGAATTCGATGCCCTCTGCCGGTCGGTGCCGCTGGCGGAGCTTGCGGACTACCGGGCCGGCTTCCAATCGGAACCGGCCGCCGGCGGCGTGGGACCTCTCCTGTTCGCCGCCTGCGACGACCGTTTCCTGAAGCTGTTCGCGGCCCCCCTTCTGCTGACGGTGGATGCCTTCTGCGGCGAGGGGCAACGGATGCACATCCACGTCGCGGACCCCGGCCCCGACATCGCGGAGGTGGTCGCCGGCCTGCGGGCGTTGCTGCGGCGCTGCCGCCTGACCGTCAGCACGGAACGGACGCCGCCGGATCTCGATCCGATCAGCCGGCGCACCCTCTACACCTGCCTGCGGCTGATGAGGGCACCGGACGTGCTGGACCTCCATGGGCGCCCACCGCTGGTGATGATCGACATCGACGCCCTGCTGCCGATCGACCCGCGTCGCCTTGTCGAGGCCATGGCGCCGGATGAGGAGGCGATGCTCATCCATCGGCCGGACAGCCTGGACTATCTCTACAACACCATCAGCAACGGACTGATCGTGCTGCGCCCAAACGAATCCACACGGGAGGTTCTGGAGCGCACGGCCACTGCCCTTCTGCATTGGATGCGACAGCGCAACATGGCCTATTTCCTCGACCAGATCGCCCTGATCCAGGGATTCGCGGATGTGGAGCGCCGGCACGGCCCGGTCAGAGTTCTGCCCATCGAAGAGTTGAGCCGCCGCCTCGGCGTCTCCGATGTCTTTCTGCCCTTCTTCGACGAGAAGCACCGCGCCGGCTTCACAGACCAGCTGTCCGCGCTGACGACGCGCATCCATGAGGAAACGCTGACCGACAATCGGTCCGGGGAGGAGCGCCGCGCGGCCTTGACCGGTCTGGTGCGCCGGCTGCAAGCCGCTGTGCTCTCCCGGTAGAGCCCGGTAGCTGTAGCGGCCCGCAATCATCGACGGTCCAACTTGATTTTATCGGTCATTTCCGGCCCACAATCGGTGAGAGCCTCGCTCCCAGAAAACCTGAATTATCTGAGATCGTACCCTCATTGCGCGAGACGGGATAATTTATCGCGATCAGCTTGGCAGGCCGGCCGCTCGCATGCTTTGGGCAAGCTCCTGGGTGCGCGCTTCGATCATGTCGCCGAGCCCGACGCCTTCGGCCGCGCAGGTCGCGAGCAGTCGGCGGATGTAGGGAACCTGGTGATTGGCCATACCGTTGAACTCGAAGATGACGGTGCGGTAGCGGATCTCTTCCATGGTCGGCCGCCGTGGGTCGTTGCACAGCTTGTAGGATGCCCAACCAGCACCACCGATAGCATGCCGCCGCCATCGGTGATCACGTCCATCAGCCGCTTCCAGCCGATCAGCGTCTTGCCGTGCAGGTCATGCGCCTCATCGACGAACAGGGCCACCGGCTTGCGGCCGCGATGGACGAGCTGTTGCAACTCCCGCTTCTCTCCCAGCATCGGAATTCTGGGTTCCTTGTCCGGCGAGAGATCGTGGAACAACGCCCCAATCAGCGTCGGAATGGTAATGCGGTCCTCGTCCACCGACAGGCTCCTGGAAACGGTCACTTTGCCTTCACGGCTAAGATCGCCGCGATGACGGTAAGCAGCTCTTTCGTTCCAGTGGAGCGCCTTGGAATCGTTTTCGAGGGGACGTTCCATGCACGCCAACGCCAAACACGATGGATACAAGCGCCTCCACGAAGGGTGCGATGGGCGACCGAAGGGTCGCCAATCATGTGCCCCCCTTGCCTGGAGCCGTCGCAGCAAGCCCGGCCGCCACCCGACAAGGATGACGACCGGGGTGCCGTGGTTGATCACTGCGCCTCGCGCAGTTTCGCCTCGATCTTGCTCAGGTTGAAGGAACCCGGACTCTGGCTCGGTGGATAGTCCTTCATGCTCTGGAGGAACTGCGCCGCGAGGCCCTGGATTGGCACGAGGACGAAGGCTCGATCGAGAAACCAGTCGTTGTAGGTGTTGGCGTTGTGCTGCGCCTTCTCGAAGGGGTCGCGCCGCAGGTGGAACAAGAGCGGTACGCGCAACTCGGTGAACGGCTCACGCCAGACGCCGAAGGCTTGGCCGCGGTTTTCCAGGAACACGACCTTCCAATCCTCGTACCGGGCGGCCACGATTTGCCCATCGTCGTTGACGTACCAGAATTCCTTGCGCGGCGATTCCTTGGTTTTGCCGCTCAAGTAATCCAGCATGTTGTACCCGTCCAGATGCGCTCGGTATTGCCGGCCCGCAAAGCTGTCGCCCTTCAACAGGCGCTCCTTGACATCCGGCATCCCGGCGGCGGCCAGGAAGGTCACCATCCAGTCCTCGTGGGCGACGATGCCGTTGACCGTCTCGCCCTGGAGAAAGTGGTCGGGCCAGCGAACAAAGGCCGGCACGCGGTACGCACCCTCCCAGTTGGAGTTCTTCTCGCTGCGGAAGGGGGTGGTGCCGGCGTCGGGCCAGGTGTTGTAGTGTGGGCCGTTGTCGGTCGAGTAGAGCACGATGGAGTTGTCGGTGATGCCGAGCTCGTCGAGCTTCTTGAGAAACGTTCCGACCATGGCGTCGTGCTCGACCATGCCGTCACTGTACTCGTCCTGACCAGACTTGCCGCGGTTCGCTTCCTTGACGTGCGTGCGGAAATGCATGCGCGTGGCGTTCCACCAGCAGAAAAACGGTTTCCCAGCCTTTACTTGGCGATCAATGAAGTCGAGCGCCGCCGACGCCGTCTCCTCGTCGATGGTCTCCATGCGCTTTTTGGTTAGGGGGCCGGTATCCTCGATCGGGCCGTCGGCGGTCGCCTTGATGACGCCGCGCGGTCCGAAGCGCTTCCGGAACTCGGGGTTCTTCGGGTAATCGATGTTTTCGGGCTCCTCTTCCGCGTTGAGATGATAGAGGTTGCCGAAGAATTCATCGAAGCCGTGCGCGGTCGGCAGGTGCTCGTCGCGATCGCCGAAGTGGTTCTTGCCGAATTGCCCTGTTGCATAGCCCTGGGCCTTCAGCAGGGCGGCGATGGTCGGATCGCTCGTCTGCCAGCCTTCCTTGGCGCCGGGGAGGCCGACCTTGGTCATGCCGGTCCGCACCGGCACCGTTCCTCCCAGGAAGGCCGCGCGGCCGGCGGTGCAACTCTGCTGACCGTAATAGTCGGTGAAGGCCACGCCTTCCTGCGCGATGCGGTCGATGTTCGGCGTGCGATAGCCCATCGCCCCGCGGCTGTTGTGGCTGATGTTCCAGGTGCCGATGTCGTCCCCCCAGATGACCAGGATGTTCGGCCGCTGTCCGGCGGGTTGCCCATTGGGTGGTGCCGGTTGCGGCGGTGCCGATGCGGGCTGGCCCGATGCATCGGGGCCCACCGCGGTCACCGCGAGCATCGCCGTGCCCGCAAGCAGGACGTTGCGCCGGTTCGGTTTCCCCCCGTCAGGGGTTTTCGGGGGTGCCTGATTTCCGGAATGCTCCTTGCTGCTCATCACCTTCCTCCACCGTTGTTCGAGGCCGGCTTTCACGGAGTGGTCGTGGTCCGGACGACGCACCGGAAGCCGACGTGACTCATGGACGTGTCAATCGGCTCCGGTTGACGGGCGGCTGGACGGTAGCGGCGGCAGTAGCTTGGGGCGCACAGATGCGAACCGCCCTTCACGACCTTGCGCGGGATCCGGATAGCCGGCTGACATGGGTCATGGCTCGCCTCCTCGCGCCCGCCGAGCGGGTTCTGCGGAATGCAGCAGGGCTTGGCCGCGGCGGCAGGGTGCCTCGGCTCGTACCAGTCGGATGTCCATTCCCAAACGTTGCCGATCATGTCGTACAAGCCGTAGCCGTTCGGTGGGTAGGCAGTAACCGGCGATGTCCGCTCGTACCCGTCCTCGCGCGTGTTCTGGTACGGGAAGGCACCCTGCCAGATGTTGGCCATGTGCCGACCGCCGGGAGCAAGTTCGTCGCCCCAGGCGAACTCGGCGCCATCGAGGCCGCCCTGGGCCGCGTATTCCCATTCGGCCTCCGTCGGCAGGCTTTTACCAGCCCAGGTCGCATAGGCGTCCGCGTCGGAATAGGCGATATGCACCACCGGATGATCCTCCAGGCCCCGGATCGAGGAGCCTCGCCCGTAAGGACGCCGCCAGTTGGCGCCGAAGGTGAACGTCCACCATTGACGCAGGTCGTCCAGCGGAACCGGATGAGGCGGGGGGCTGAAGACGAGGGACCCGGCCTTGAGCATGTGCGGCAGGGCACCAGGGTAGTCCCTCGGGTCGGGCGGCCGCTCCGCCACGGTGACGTGGCCCGTGTCCTTGACGAAGCGCCGGAACTGACGGTTCGTGACTGGTGTCCGGTCGATCCAGAAGCCGTCCACGCTCACCTGATGGACCGGCGCCTCCTCCGGATAGTGTCTTTCGGAGCCCATGCGGAATGTGCCACCGGCAATCCACACCATTCCGGAATCCGGAGAGGGCCTGCGAGAGGGGTGGACCGTCGGTCGCGGGGTGACAGCGGCCATGGCAGGTAGCCCCCAGGTTCAGGCGAAGGCAAGATTGTTGCGCAGGGCAAGCAAATTATCCTGGTCAAAAATGGGAGCGATCACGCCGTATTTGGGCGATTGCCCTCCACTTCCACGATGGGTAGACACCCGGACGTTAGGCCGATTCTTTCGTCAATCCGTATCTTTATGCCAGAACGTTGATTTTATCATTTCGCCAGTGCGCAAAACATTTTGCGATCCACTGTGCTGTCTTGAAGCCGGCCGGCCAAATACCCGTTGAATCACCGACACCGCACAGGCTGCCAAACCGGCGAAAGAGCAAACCGCCATAGCTCACGATCACAGCGGCTGCAGGCGCCTCGCGACTTCCCAAAGCTCCTGAAACGGCAACTGCGTCATACCAGCAACGGGCAACAGCAACGCAATTCCAAGCGGGACGATAGCTGTCCGACTACAGGTGCAGTCTGCCGATTCGATCGCGCCAGTCCGAACCGTCGCGCGCAATTCGGTCCCAGCCTGCTGATTGCAGGTTCGTCTCACCGAATGTGAACCGGAAACGGCGGGTGAAATCGGGTTGGACCGTCAATGATTGCAGGCCGCTAGAGGTAGCAAGGCGCCCCCTACTCCGCGACCGCCGCGATCCTCCGGTCCCCGCAGGGCTCCTCACGCATGCGCACCGTGTCATCGCGTCGCTCCAGCACCAGCTTGCGGCGGTGGTGTGCCTCCAGGCCGGGGTGGCTGCCGATGGTGATCAGGGTGGCGGCGGGGAACTCACTGTCGATCAGGCGCAGCATCGCCTCCTCGGCCCGCGGATCGAGGCTGTCGGTGGCGTCCTCCAGGAAGATCCAGTCCGGACGGCGGATCAGCAGGCGGGCGAAGCCCAGCAATTGCTGCTCCGACACCGCCAGAACCTCGTCCCAGCTGTCGGACTCGTCCAGCCGGGCCCGGAGGTGGCCGAGGCCGACCCGATCCAGCGCCGCGGCCGCCGCGGCATCGCCGACCGTTTCCGCCCCCAGGGGGTAGCTGAGGGCGGCGCGCAGCGTGTCGTGCGGCAGATAGGGACGTTCGGCCATGAAGAACACGCGGGTGAGCGCGGGCAGAACGATGCCTCCCCCGCCCCAGGGCCAGACCCGCGCCACCGCCCGGAACAGCCGGACCGCCGCCGCCGCGTCGCCGACGATCAGCACGCGCTCGCCGGGGTGGATCTCCAGATCGAAGGGTTCCACCACGCGCCGCCCGTCCGGCTCGGCAATGGACAGCCCGCGGAAGCTCAGGCAGTGCTCGCCGTCGCTGCGCTCCACGGTGATGCGCTCCGTTCCCTGCCCATCGATCTCGCGGTCCAGGCGCTGGAGCGCCTCGTGCAGGCCCAGCACACGCTCCACCGACGCCTTCCATTCCGCCGCGCGGGCAAGGTTGTCGATGGGCCAGGACAGGGCGCCCACCGTCTGCTGGAAAGCCTGCGCCGTCTGCATCAGCACGCCGAGCGAAATGGCCCCGGCGATGTAGCTGGGCGAAGCGACCAGGATCGGGAATACGGCGGACAGCACCGAATAGGCGGCGCTGAAGACCATCATGTTGGACAGGGCGTGCGTCTGGCCGTTCCAGCCCCGCTGCACCCCGCCGAACAGCACGGCCAACCGGTCGCGTTCACCCGACTCCCCATGCAGGAGCGCCACGTCCTGCGCGTTCTCGCGCACGCGGGCAAGGCCGAAGCGGAAGGAGGCCTCGTGCCCCTGCCGGCGGTTCACCGCCCTCACCAGCGGCTTTCCCATCAACAGGGCGATGCTCGTCCCGACGGCCGCGTAGAGCAGCGCGATGTAGAGCAGATAACCCGGCACGTGGACGGTGCTTCCGGCCAGCGTCACCTCCGGCGAACCGGACAGCCGCCACAGGATGTTGGTGAAGCTGATCAGCAAAAGCGCGCAATAGGACAGCGACAGGGCGAGATCGATCGCCGCCTCGGTGGCAATGCGGATGTCCTCGGCGATGCGCCCGTCCGGGTTGTCGTGGTCGCCGGGCAGGTAGGTCACCTGATGCTGCCGGCCGCGCGTCAGCCAGTCGCCCAGCAGCTTCTGCGTCAGCCATGTCCGCCAACCCAGTTGCAGACGGCGCTTCACCCGCAGATGCAGGATGGTGTTGACGATGTTGAACAGGATGATCCCGCCCGCCGCCGCGATCATCAGCACGAAGCGGTCCATGGAGCGCTGCTCCAGCGCATCGAACAGATGCTGGCTCCACAGGTTCAGCAGGATGGGAACCACCACCTGCCCGACCGTCAGAAGCCCCAGCGCCCCGGCGAGGAGCCACACCGTCCAGTTCCGCCCGCCCGACCAGAAGCCACCGGCAAGATGAAGGAAACGGCGGGTGAAGCCGGACCGGTCCGGCGTCCTGGACGCGATCGACATGGCCCTTCCACCCCCTGGGCTTGAAGCAAGACCTCCTTTACCCTAACGAACAGTTTATTACCAACAGCTTGCCCCGCAGCGCACCAAAGGTTTGATGCACTGCCACAAAGTCATAGCCGGTCACGGCGTGGCGGCAACCCCGTCCATCACCGGCAGCGCGGGCGGGGTGGTCCAGGCGGTGCGGGAATCAATCTCCACTTCGAAATCGGAAAAGATGGTGCGTCCGTACAGACCGTGGCCGCGGTCCGGGATGTCGGTGAAAAGATGGAGCGCCATTGGACCCGACCAGGGCGCCGCCAGGGCCGCCGACAGGTCGAGCGGACGGCGCGGCTCCTCCAGCACCGTCCAGCCGCTGGAGGCAAGGATGCCTTCCTCCCGTTCCGCCTCGTCCACCGTCAGCGACGGCGGTGCCACCACCAGCTTGCAGGCAATGGGGGAGCGGCAGCGCGGATCGTCGATCACCGCCCGCGCCCGCACCGCCACGGCGCCCGGAACCTCGTCCAGCGGGATGTGGCCCGCCGTGACGACGCCATGGAGCGGGTGGAGCAGGACGCGCCCGCCGCGCAGCAGGCCGAACCAGGGGAAGGTCGCCTCGAACTCGCGGCCCTTGCGCAGTTGCGCCAGCACCGGCTGGGTCAGCGGCCAGACCATACGGTCCGGCGCGGGATGCGGCGCCAGATGCGCCGCCGCGCCATACTCCAGCCCCGGCAGCCCGCCCCACAGCCGCAGCGCCAGCATGGCCGGCTGCCCGACGGCGCGGGCCGGCGGCGCGACGGCATATTCGTCGAGCAGACCGGCCTGGGCCAACGACAGACGCGGCGCCTCCGTCACCACCCCGATGGCGCCGATCCGCAGGTCGAGAAGCCGATCCATCCGGGTGGAGGCGGCGGGCAGGCGCAGCGACAGCCAGCCGGACCGCAGGTCACCGAAGGACAGCCTCCATTCCGCAAGGGTCTCGCCGGTCTCCGCCCCGACCAGGGCAACGGCGAGCGCCCCGCTTCCCTTCGGTGCCTGGTCGAGATGCAGGTCAAGTCCCACCAGCCCCCGCGCACCCGCCGGCAGGCGCTGCACGATTTCGGCCGCTCCCGCGGTGTTCCGGCCATGGCGCAGCGGCACCGGCAGCGCTCCCACCGGGCGCGGCGAGGCGAAGATTAGCCGCGGCGGGCTGAGGCGCAGGGCGTCCAGAAGTTCCACCGCCTCGGGCGGCAGGCGGGCGGAGCGGCCCCACTCCTCCCGCAAGGTGGACAAGGTCTGCTGAAGCCCGGCGTTGCGGCGGTGCAGCCCGTCGATTTCCCCGAAAGCCTGCGCCAACAGGCCATGCAGCAGTGTGGACCCATCGCCCGTCATCTGCGGCGGCACGCTGTCCGGTCCGCCGACCTCTTCCCACCAGCCGAGCAGCCGCTCGGTGTCCCGCCCCGCCGCCTCGTCGCCGGACCACAGCGCCCGGACGGCGGCGGGCGGGATCGCCAGCGCGCGCAACGCCTCGCCCTCTTCCGGCTCGATGCCCCCGGACAGCAGCAGATAGCCGCCGTCGTGACGGACCAGCCGCAGCAGGCGAAAGGGCACGGTGCCCGCTTCCAAACTGGTGCCCATGCCGACGGCGATGATCTTCGGCGTGCCGTCGTAGAGGGAGGCGAACTGGGCCGCAGGGGCGGAGAGCTTCATGACGATGACACCCTTACTCAGGCGGCCACGGGGGTTTCGGGAAGGCACGAGGACAGAGGCGCGCAGGCGGTCCAATCGGGATCGGCGTCCGGCTCCGCCGCATCCTCCCAGCGCCGCAGCTTGTCCGGTGGGAACGCCAGGGCCTGGCAGAGGCGGAAGGTCCGGGCGTCGAGGGGCACGACGGTCTGGTAGGCATGCTCGAAGGCGGCACAGCCGTTGACCGCATCGGCCAGGGGCGGCGCGTCCGGGACGGTGGACGCCCCCAGAAGTGCCCAGCCCGTCACGCCGAGCGCGCGCAGCCGGCCCATCAGCGGGTGCACTGCGCCGTGCCGCACGGTCACGACCAGATCGAAGACGGCCAACGTGCCGACCGCCATATCCTCCTCCACCGCATCCCAAGGACGCAGCGGCGTGCCCAGATAGGCGTCGCGGTGGGTCAGCGGGCGTTCGGGCAGCACCAGCGGCAGCGGGTGAGGGATGACCGACGCGAACGCCTCAACCAACGCCGCGGCCAGGGTCAGGTCCCCGCCCCCCAGCGCCACCAGATGCGCGTCATAGCCCTTCCCGGCCAGCCAGCGGGCCATGCGGGCGGCGGTCTCCAGCGCCCCCGCGTCGGCGGGATCGGCGACCAGCGCCGCGAGCCGCCGGTTCCCCGCGGGGGGAAGCAGCGGCAGCACCGAGGGCAGACGATGCACCGTCTGGTAGACATCCCCCGGCGTGGCGACCCCGGCGCGGTAGCGGTCGATGGGCGCCGCCGCCCAGCCGCCGTTGGACGGCCGCGACCACGCCGCCGCCATCGCCTCGCGCAGCATGGACAGGGCGGCATCGGCCCCGGCCGGCGGTTGCACCGCGCCGGGCAGCGCAAGGGTGAGGCTCAGCCGGGCCTCGGCGCAGGGCTTCCAGGGCTCCCGCTCCAGCAATGGGATGCCTGCGGGCTGGCGCCGTACGAGGTTGAGCAGGGTCACGGTCGGCAGCATCGCTATTGCCACCCCGCCGCCCGGCAGGGGAAACGGCGCATCCGCCTGCAACCCCACGGGCGCCCCGGACCAGGACAGTTCGCAGCCATTTTCCGCCGCCCGCGCCGTTACCTTGGCGCGCACCAGGGTCGCCTGGGCTGCCGCACGCTCCAGGACCCACAAGGCGCCGCGCAGCAGGCCATGGCGCCTCAGCAACTCGCAAAGGCCGGAGTCCATCACCGCCAGCAGGCCAGGGCACTCCCCATAGCCGGGCCGCTCCGGCGCGCGCAGGGCGCGGCGCACGAAGTCGGCGAGCGGCAGGTCCTCTTCGCCCAGCGCAGGGTCGGTGACGCAGCGGACGATGGCGCGGTCGGGCAGGTAAACGGCGTAGCGCCGGCCGACGGCGGCCTCCGCCCGCAGCACGGCCCGGACCGCGAACAGCGCGGGGTGGCGCTTCTGGATGTGGGTCAGGATGGGGCGGTAATCGCGCTCCGATTCGGTCAGCATGCTCTCGCCGCGGCGGCGGTAGCCGAAGCCGGTGCCCGGCACATGAACGCCGTGGAAGCCGCGCTCCAGCCCTTGCAGCCAGAACTCCCAGTCCTCGCTGCCCTGGCGCATCGCCTCGTCGAAGCGGGCGCCACTGTCCAGCAGGCGACGCGACGCCATGCTGCCGGCCTCGCTGACGTTGCGGAACAGGTGCTCCAGCGGCGAGTAGGCGCCGGACATGTCGCAGAACTCGAAGAAGCCGAACTTGTCGACGTCCGGATAGGCCCAGCCGACCTTAGGTCCCGCCGCCCGGAGCGCGTCCAGCATGCGTTGCAGCAGATGGGGCAGGATGCGGTTGTCGGAATCGAGGAAATAGACCGCCTCCAGCGCCGGAAAGGCGTCCAGCGCGAAGACGATCCCGCTGTTGCGCGCCGCGCTCAGCCCGGCGTTGCGCTTGTGCAGATAATAGAGCCGCCCCGGATGGGCCGCCGCGAACTCCCGGCACACCCGCCCGGTCTCCGGGAAGGGGCAGCCGTCGTCGACCACGACCACGGCGTAGGCGAAGTCCGTGTCCTGGGCGAGCGCGGTGGACAGCGCCTCGACCAGCAGGCCCGAATGCTTGTAGGTCGGCACGATGATGGCCACACGGACGTTTTCGGCGTCACCGGACCCTGAAGCGATGTAAGTTCCAACGGAATGCATGGGCGGACGCAGTAATGACACGACACCGTCGATAGCACCGCTTCCGCTTGGCTCCGATGTGACAATTCAGAGACACTGACGATCAGGCGGTCGATCACTCCATAGGCGCACTTTGCAAAACTTTGAAAGACCAATCACGAAAACCTAAAAATCTATTTAATTGCAGATCCTATTGTAATTTCCGTTTTACCTTCTTCAGCCACATATTTTTGGGAAAACCCCTTGGCAAGCGTCGAGAGCACCTTGTCGAAAGAGCCGGATTGGAATCCCAGATCCGCAAGCTTTTGCCCGGCCGCCTGTTCCTTGGACGTCGCAAAGAAGCGCTCGTCGCCTCCTTTCAGCGTGTAGGCGGTCATCGGTTTACCGATCCCCGCCAACTGGTCATACGTGTTCTGCAACGCCCTCATCTCTTCGCCCAATTGAGCCGTCGCAGCCATCCGGTCCTCCATGCTCATGCCCGACGCGAACATGGCCGCGCGCCGGGTTTCCGTCTCGGAGAACATGCGCTGCGTGATGGATTGCATTTTCTGCTGCCGCGCCTCGCCTTCTGGGGTGCGCCCAGCCTCGGCGTCCTCCCTGGCGGATTGCCAGAACGCCTTCTTGCGCTCCGACTTCAGGGCGGACGACAGCGCGTCGTTGAGTTCGTCCGCCGACATCGCCCCGCTGGAGACGAGCTTGCCCAGGGAGGTCCGATCCTCCGCCGCGAGATTCGTGAACAGGTCGAGCGCGTCACCCTTGAGCGCCGACGCCAGATCGCTGAGATCAACCTTGTCAGTCTTGGAGGCGGCGGCCGGTGCCGTCCCGTCCGTGGCACCGCTCTTCGCAGCGGTGGGTTTCGCCTGCACGGAGGCCGCAGCGGTGGCCTGGAACAAGGATGCCGAAACGTCGGAAATTCCCATGGCTCCCTCCGATGATCCTGAACGCATGGCGTGTGATGCCGGACCATCTGAAGCCAATATTGTGAAGAATAAATTAATAAGAAATTCTTACATTTCTAATTATTAGATCTCAAACCATCAATGATCCAAAATCTTCGTTCTCCACAAGAAGAACAGGCTGACGGAGCATCGCTCCGCACAGCCTGCCCTCCTGTTCTTCACGCGAGATCAAGCCGCCCGCTCTTTGCCACCGCGCTCAGGAAGCGGTAGCTGTCCTTGGGCGTGCGGACCAGCGTGTCATAGTCGACGCGAACGATGCCGAACCGCTTCGACAGGCCGAAGGCCCATTCGAAATTGTCCAGCAGGCTCCAGCACAGATAGCCCTTCACGTTGCAGCCATCGGCCAGGGCGCGGCCGACCGACGCCACATGGTCGCGCAGGAAGGCCACGCGCTCCGCGTCGTGCACCTGCCCGTCCGGCGTCACCACGTCGTCATAGGCCGCACCATTCTCCGCGACGAAGACGGCGGGGTTGCCGTAGTCGCGCTTGAACTCCATCAGCAGGTCATAGAGCCCGTCGGGCTGGACCGGCCAGGCCATGGCGGTCCAGCGGTCGCAATGGGCGTCGCCCCACCACACGTCGAACGGATGGCCTGTCTCGTGCTTCATGGTCATGCGCGAGTAATAGTTGATGCCCAGCAGGTCGATGGAGAAGCGGATCGCCTCCTCATCACCGGGCAGCACGAAGTCCTTCATCCGCTCGGCCATCAGATCGGGGATCTTGCCGCGCATCACGCCGTCCAGGGCCACCCGGTTCCACACCGCGTCCCAGCGGGCCGCCGCCGCGATGTCCTCCGGCCGGTCGCTCTCAGCCCGGCAGGGCTGGAGGTTGATGACGGTGCCGAGCGTCAGGCCGGAATGTTCCGACGATATGGCGCGGAGCGCCGCCCCTTGCGCCAGATTCTGATGGTGCAGCGCGCGCAGGATGCCGACCTCACCCAGCTTATGGCCGGGCGCGTGCTCTCCCGTGCCGTAGCCGTGGGTGGCGACCACGTTCGGCTCGTTCAGCATCATCCAGTCCTTCACCCGGTCGGCGAGCCGGGCGGCGGCGACGCGGGCATAGTCGGCGAAGGGGCCGACGATTTCCCGGCCCTGCCAGCCCCCGCGGTCTTCCAGCGGCTGCGGCAGGTCCCAATGGTACAGGCAGGCCATCGGCCGGATGCCGGCAGCCAGCAGCCCGTCCACCAGCCGGTCGTAGAAATCGAGCCCCGCCGCGTTCACCGCCCCCGCCCCGCTCGGCAGGATGCGCGGCCAGGCGATGGAGAAGCGGTAGGCGTTGAATCCTGCGTCCTTCAACAGGGCGATGTCCTCCGCCCAGCGGTGGTAATGGTCGCAGGCGACAGCGGCGCTGCTGCCATCCTGGATGCGCCCGGCGTCGGTGAAGGTGTCCCACACGCAGGGGCCGCGCCCGTCCTCGTGAATTGCCCCCTCGATCTGATAGGCCGCGGTGGACGCCCCCCACAGGAAGTCCTTGGGAAAAGTGATGAGTGCCATGACAGGGACTCCCTTGAAGTGATTATGTTGCAGACGCACTGTTGCGAGCGCGAAGGTCATGTTGCGCGAGCGAAGAGGCGACCACACTTATTCTGACCATCAGGTATAGTCTCTTCGTCTTAACAAGTGTATGCTTCACCCAAAGCGGCTGCCCTGACAAATCAGCACAGCAGCATTCCCGCCGGCGGGAGGCATTCCATGGCTGTTACCACTCCCAAAACCACCAAGATCGTCTTCCTGGGCGCCGGCAGCGCGGCCTTCGGGCTGAGCATGTACCGCGACCTCTTCACCACGACGGAGCTTGCGGGCAGCACCCTGACGCTTGTGGACACGAATCCGGCGGCGCTCGACCGCATGACCGCGCTCGCCCGCCTGCTGAACGCCAAGGGCGACGCCGGCTTGATCATCGAACAGACCACCGACCGCCGCGCCGCCCTGCAAGGCGCGGAATTCGTCGTCAACTCCGTCGCCATCGACCGCAACCGCTTGTGGAAGCTCGATTTCGAGGTGCCGAAGAAGCACGGCATCCGCCACACGCTCGGCGAGAACGGCGGACCCGGCGGCCTGTTCTTCACGTTGCGCACCCTGCCCCTGATCTTCGACTTCGCGCGCGACATCGAGGAGCTGTGCCCGGACGCCCAGTTCATCAACCTGTCGAATCCGGAAAGCCGCGTCGTCCTCGGCCTCGGCAAATACACCAAGGTCAAGACGCTGGGGCTGTGCCACGGCATCTTCCTGGCGCGCTGGTTCATCTGCCAGATCCTCGGCATGGCCGAAAAGGACGTGGAGGTCTGGGGCGCTGGGTTGAACCACTTCCAATGGCTGATGCACGTCCGCGACAAGGCGAGCGGGCGCGACCTCTACCCGCTGCTGCGCGAGCGGGAAAAGACCCACGACCCGGCCTTCACACCGCTGACCCGCCGCCTGTTCAACAGCTTCGGCCTGTGGCCGACCTGCAGCGACGATCATATGGGCGAATACCTCCCCTACGGCTGGGAAGGCGGGGAGCATGGATTCGACTTCGCGGAGGACGAGCGCGGGCGCGGCATCCTCAACGCGCTGATGGACGGGACCATCTCCGGGACGACCCCGGTGCCCGACGACTGGACGCAGCCTTCCTGGGGCGAGCGGGCGGTGCAGGTCATCGCCGGGGTACTGCACAACCAGAAGCGCTTCATTGAGTCGGGGATCGTCTACAACCAGGGCGCCATCCCCAACCTGCCGCCCGATCTGGCGGTCGAGGTGCCGCTGCTGGCCGACGCGGCGGGCGTTCACCCTGTCTCGCTCGGCCCCCTGCCCGACCCGATCGCCAAACTGCTGCACGTCCAGGCGAGCGTGCAGCAACTCTCCGTCGAGGCCGCGGTCCACGCCTCGAAGGACTTGGCGCTCCAGGCCCTGCTGATCGACCCGGTGGTGAATTCCACCGACGCCGCCGTGAAGATCCTGGACGAGCTTTGGGAGGTGAACCGGCCCTACATCCGTCCCTGTGTGTAGGAACGCGCAGGGCCGGTGCGGGTCAATGGGCCGGTTCGGTGTCCGGCGCGGCCGGCTTGCGGCGTCCGCGCGGAGCGACCGGCTTCACCGCTTCCGCCTTCACGGCTTCCCCTTTCACGGCCTTGGCGCGGGGTGGCTTCGCCACCTTCGGGGCCGCCGGAACCGGAACCGCGACCGGGGTTTCGGCCTGGGATTCGTTTGCGGCAGTCGGCTCGGCCTTGGTCTTGGTCTTGCGGGCGCGCGGCGTCTTGGGCGCGACGGCCTCCTCGACCACATCGACCACGGCGTTCAGGCCGACGCCCAGCAGTTCGGTCGCCGCCGTCTTGGTCCGGCGGACCGCCTTCTTCACGACGCCCGCGGCGGCGTCCTTGACGGCCGCGACCATGGCGACCGGCTCCGCCGTGGCGGCCGTCCGGTCCTCGGCTTCGATCTCGGCGCAGGCCTGCGCCCAATGCTCTTCCCCCCGTCCCTCCGGTCGCCCGGCGCGCTCCCAGATCTCATAGGCGCGGTGGCGGATGCGGTCCTCACGATCGCCTTGCATTCTTCCGTCTCCAAGTGGGCTTTGGTCCAAGTGGGCTTGGCCGCAGAAACATCGACGCTCGAGGAAAACGGCGTCCTGCGCCCGTGGGTTCCCGTTTTAGTGCCCGGTTTATGTGACGATAAACGTACACAAAGAAAGCGTGCCTTAGTTCATAGGAAATTCATAGGCCCATTGCTTGTCCAACCTCGACAGAGAGCGGACGGTGATAGACCATGCGTTGGTTGCGCCCCCGCGCCGGCCCCGCGCCGGCGCCGGTCCGGCTTGCGGTCCGCATAGAACCCTTCGCCGGGTTGAACCGGGCCGGCCGGCCCAATTAACTTTGGGTGAAACGTCTTGGCAGGGGGCCGTTTGCGGCCCAGAGCCGTCACGGAAGGCAAAGAGTTCAGCGCATGTCCCTTGATCCCTTGCTTCAAGCCAACCGTATCCTGACCGAAGCCATCAGCAACTACCTCCAATCCTCGAACGAGCTTGCCGCAGCGGCGGAGCGTGCGACGGCGGCCAGCGCCGGACGCGACGCGACCACCCGGCGGCTGGCCTTCCAGGAATTGTCGGAGCGTGGGAACCAAGCGCGCTTCGCCAAGAAGCACCTGACCGACACGGTGCGCCGCCTGCGCTCCACCCTGCCGCCGGCCCAGATCGAGGCGGTGGCGGCGAAGCTCGACGGGCGCGAGAGCGCCGAGAGCGCGCTAACGCTGGTGCGCACGATCCTGACCGAGAAGGTCTGGTCGGCGGCCTGACGGCCCCGTCCCTCTCTGCCCTGCCCCTTTCGCCCTGCGGCGCTCCGGCCCGAGCGGTTCCGCTTTGCGACCGGTTGGACGGCACCCCGCATGCGGGAGGACCGTTCAACCGGTGTTGGTCGTTGGCCGCTATGCCCACATATTCCGGACGACTCATTTGACATCGTAGGATGCAGGGGCCAGTGTCTGACTGCTAAAGATTATCACAAGCGTGGGATCGGCGCCGCCGTCCCGCAGAATGGATCGTAAGGGTGCAAGACGGCTCCAAGGCGATGATCGCCCGCCTGGTCGGTTTCGACACGGTTTCGCGCCGTTCCAACATGGCGCTCATCGGCTGGGTTCGGGACTATCTCGCCGGGTACGGCGTCGAGAGCCGGCTGGTGCCCAGCCCGGACGGCGCCAAGGCGAACTTGTTCGCGACCATCGGTCCGATGACCGAAGGCGGCGTGGTGCTGTCGGCGCACACCGACGTCGTCCCGGTGGACGGGCAACCCTGGGACACCGATCCCTTCACCCTGGTCGAGCGTGACGGGCGCCTCTATGGGCGCGGCACCGCCGACATGAAGAGCTTCCCCGCGGTGGCGCTGGCCATGCTGCCGGACATCCTGGAGGCCGGGCTGAAGCGGCCGCTGCATTTGGCGCTGTCCTACGACGAGGAGGTCGGCTGCATCGGCGCCCCGGCCATGATCGCCCGCATCGCCGATGAGTTGCCGCGCCCCAGCGCCGTCATCGTCGGCGAGCCGACCTCGATGGGGGTTGTTCTGGCCCACAAGGGTTGCTACGTGCTGCGCACCACGGTCACCGGGCACGAGGTCCATTCGTCCCAGATCGACCGCGGGGTCAGCGCGGTGATGACCGCGGCGCGGCTCGTCAATCTCGTGGGCGACATGGCGGCAGAGAACGCCGCCGCCGCGGACCCCGCCTGCGGCTTCGACCCGCCCTTCACCACGCTGCAGGTCGGCACCATCGAAGGCGGCACAGCGGCCAACATTACCGCACGCCACTGTTCCTTCGTCTGGGACATCCGCCCATTGCCCGGCGACGACTGGACGCGCTACCGCGACCGCTTCGAGGTGGAATGCGAGCGGCTGCGCGCCGCCATGCGGCAAATCAGCCCGGACTGCGACATCCGCACCGAGCAGCTCGCCGGCGTGCCGGGGCTGGCGCCGGAGCCGGATGGGCCGGCAGCCCAGCTCTGCCACGCCCTGACAGGACGCAACGACACCGGCATGGTCTCCTTCGCGGCGGAGGCCGGGCAGTTTCAGGAGGCCGGCCTGTCCACCGTGCTCTGCGGCCCTGGCTCCATCGATCAGGCGCATCAGCCCAACGAGTACATCGACGTCGCCCAGGTGACGGCCTGCGAAGGCTTCCTCCGGGATCTCATTCGCCGGCTGGCGGCCTGACCCGCAACAGGGTGCGGCGGAGCGTCGCGCTGGATCATAATACAGATGGCCTCTTTATTCGGACCGCGATCAATGGAAGGAACCGATTGTTGGATCGACGGCGCCTTGTTGCTGAATTGCCTAGAGCACTCCCAATTTGGCCTATGCCGTCGACGGGGGAGACTTTGACGGCATTCCTGTCGCACTGTGCCCGGGGGCGCCGGTGCACCGGCGTGTCCATGGAAACGGGAGCGTCGGTGCATGGTTGATCTGAGCGACCTCGAGCGCGACGCGCTGACCGAGCTGGTGAACATGGGCGTCGGCCGTGCCGCGACCAACCTCAGCCGCATGGTCGCCGATCAGGTTCTGCTGTCGGTTCCCTCCATCGAGATCGTCAGCCGCAACGACGCCGCCGGCCTCCTGGCCGCGCGCGAGAAAATGAGCCTCGTCGCGGTCGAGCAGCGTTTCGACGGGTCCTTTTCCGGCCGCGCCCTGTTGATCTTCCCCGAGACCAACAGCCTGGAACTGGCCCGCGCCGTCCTTGGCAGCGAGCTGAGCCTGGAGGAGATCGTCGATCTGGAGCAGGACGCGCTTGCGGAGATCGGCAACATCATCCTCAATGGCTGTCTGGTCGTGATGGCCAACACGTTGAAGGACAATCTGGACATCTCGCTGCCCAGCGTGTTGCGCGGCGACAGCGACCGCATTTTCCAAAGCAACGGGCCCAACCCCGACGAACTGGTGATGTTCCTCTACATCGACTTCCTGATCCGCAGCCGGAGCATTCGCGGCTACATCGCGTTGCTCATGGGACTGTCGTCTCTGGAGTCGCTGAAGGGACTGATCCATGGATTCATCGACCGCATCGCCTCCGGAACGCCCGATGGAACCGACCGAGTTTAAGCGCATGCCCTGGCTGGACGGCCTTCTCGACGCGATGGACGCCGGCATCGTCGTGCTGGACCGCCATGGCCGCGTGCAGTTCTGGAACCGCTGGATGGAAAGGGCGTCGGGCACCCCCGAACCCGACATGCACGGGCGGGAGCTGGTGGAAGCCCTGCCGTCCCTGCGCGACACGCGGCTGCACAACGCGGTGCGCGACGTGCTGGAAACCGGGGCGCCCAGCGTCCTGTCCCACACGCTGAACCCGGTGCTGTTCCCGCTGCGCTGCGCCGACGGGCGACGGATGGTCCACAATGTGCTGATCCGTCCCTTCTCCGTCGCCAACGCCTCCTACTGCCTGATCCAGGTGAGCGACGTCACCGCCGTGGTCAACCGGGAGCGGGTTCTGCGCGAGCAGCGCGACGCTCGCTACCGCGCCATCGTGGACACCGCCCCTGACGCCATCGTCACCACCGACACACGCGGCGTCGTGCAATGGGCCAACGGGGCCGCGGCCCTGCAGTTCGGCTTTCCGCCCAACGAACTGATCGGCCAGCATGTCAGCCTGTTCCTCGCCGAAGGCTCCCCCGACTGGTCCGGCCTGCTGGAGCGCGACCCGGCCGGACGCCCTGCACCCGTGGAACTGATCGGGCGCAAGCGCGACGGGACCCGCATCGACCTGGAGGTCTCGCTGGCCCGCTGGGAATCGGAAGGGCGGAGCTTCATCACCGGCGTCCTGCGCGACATCACCGAGCGCCGCCGCACCCGCGAGGAGTTGAAGGCCAACGCGCTCGCCATGCGCCAGCTCGCCGAGCAGACCAAGGCCACGCTCGACGCGCTGCCGGCGCACATCGCCGTTCTCGACCATGGCGGGCACATCATCTCGGTCAACAAGGCCTGGGCGGGAAGCGGGCCGCAGGCCGGTTTCCTCGGCGACGGCTCGGCCATCGGCGACGACTATCTGGAAGCCTGTGCCGCCACCCGCAGCGGGGCGGAGCATGCCGACGCGCTGATTGAGGGGCTGCGCGGCCTGCTGCGCGGCGGGGCGCCGGTCTCCATCGAATATCCGGGTCTGTCCGATGCCGGTCCGCGCTGGTACCGCTGCCTCGCCGCGCCGATGGCCGCCGGCCCCTTCGGCGGGGCGGTGCTGATGCACATCGACGTCACCGAGATCAAGTCGATGGAAGCGGCGCTGCGCAAGCTGGTGGGCCAGAAGTCCACGCTGCTGCGCGAAGTGAACCACCGGGTGAAGAACAGCCTCCAGCTCGTGTCCAGCCTGCTGACGCTCCAGACCATGAGCCTGCCGGGGGCCGCCGAGCGGGTTCATTTCCAGGACGCCCGCAGCCGCATCGATGCCATCGCGCGGGTGCACAGCCGGCTCTACCAGACCGAACAGTTCCAGACCATCGAGTTCGGCAGCTACCTGAACGAGCTGTGCGCCGATCTGTCCCGCGCGTCGGGCGGCGACACGCTGGGCTCCATCGAGGTGCGGGCCGAGCGCGTCGACCTGCCCATCGATCAGGCGGCACCGCTGGGGCTGATCGCCAACGAACTGATCACCAACGCCATCAAGCACCGCGGGTCCACGCCCGCCAACGTCCTGGTGTCGCTTGACCGGGCCGGCGACCTGCTGGCTCTGACCGTGACCGATCAGGGACCCGGCCTTCCCTCCGGGTTCGACATGCGCCGGTCGCGCAGCCTCGGCATGCGCTTGATCACCAGCCTGACCGGTCAGGTCGGGGCGACGGTCGCGCTGATGCCGGTGGAACGGGGCACCTCCTTCCGCATCGCGCTGACCATGCCGGAAGTACGCGGCCCCATCCTGGAAGACAGCGCGGCGGAGTGGAACGGATGAAGATCCTACTCGTCGAGGACGAGGTCCTCATCGCCATGGAGCAGAGCTTCTACCTGGAATCCGCCGGGCACGAGGTGCATGGGCCGGCTTCCACCAGCGAAAAGGCGCTGGTCCTGGCGCAGGAGGTCAAGCCGGACTTGGCCCTGGTGGACATCCATCTCGCCCAGGGCTCCAGCGGCATCGACGCGGCCCGCCGGATGACCGCGCTGGGCATCCCCTGCCTGTTCGTCACCTCCTACCGCGAGGAGGTGGAGCCGACGCGCGAATACGGGGTTGGCTGCCTGCCCAAGCCCTTCTCGCAAACCTCACTGGTCTCCGCGGTCGAGGTGGTCAGCGCCATCCTGGCCGGGCGGACGCCCACCAAGGTCCCCGACACGATGGAGCTGTTCTCCTAAGCGCCGTCCGCCACCGGCGCGGGAGGCGAAAGCGGTTCACGCGCTACCGCTTGCCCAGCACCGGCATCACCCAGCCCTTCAGGAAGGCGTCCTCCGGCGGCACTGCGATCGGCCTCCCCGCCGCCAGCAGCACCTGAAGCAACGCGGTGTGCAGCCCGGTGCAGGCACCGAGGTCCAGCCGGGGATCCTCCACTGCGCCCAGCCATTCGGCCAGCGGGATCGCTTCTTCCACGGTGCAGGCGCCCTCGAAACGGGCGGTGCGGTCCTCGAAACGGATGGGCATCACACCAGCTCCCGCAGGTTGAGGGCGAGCAGAAGGCGCCCGTCGCCGAGCACCGCCGTGCCGGCGTAGCCGCGCAGCCGGGCGAGCAGCCCGGTCATCGGTTTCAAGACCACGTCGGCGCGTTCCCGGAAGGCGTCCACGACCAACGCCACCGGCTGCCCGCCGAGATCCACCAGAAGCACCGCCTCCCCGCTCCGCACCCGCTCGTCCTCCGGCAGGTTGAGCAGGCGGCGCAGCCGCAGAAGCGGCACCACAGCGTCCTGAACGACCACGCTCTCCGCGTGCTTCATCCGGCGGATCGCGCCGTGGGGAATACGCTGCATCCCGGTCACCAGGGTCATCGGCAAGCCATAGAGCGCACCCGCCGTCTCCACCGTCACCAGCCGCGTCACCATCATCGTGAGCGGCAGGACGAGGCGGAAGCGGGTTCCGGAGCCGGGAGTCGAAGCGACCTCCACCCGCCCCCCCGCCTGCTCCACCGCGCTGCGCACGGCGTCCATCCCCACCCCGCGGCCCGACAGGTCCGACACGGTCTCCGAGGTGCTGACCCCCGGCAGGAAGATCAGGCGCAACGCCTCGGCGTCGGACAGGCCCGCCGCCTGCTCCGCGGTCAGGGCGCCCTGGGTCACCGCCTTGCGGCGCACGGCCGCCGCGTCGATGCCCGCCCCGTCGTCGGAGACCTCGACCACCACGCCGCCGCTGTCCTGGAAAGCCTGGACGCGGATGGCCGCAACCTCCGGCTTGCCGGCGGCACGACGGCGCTCCGGCGGCTCGACGCCATGGTCCAGCCCGTTGCGGACGAGGTGCAGCAGCGGCTCGCCCAGGATGTCGAGGATGTCCTTGTCCGCCTCCGTCTCGCCGCCGGAGACGTGCAGTTCGACCGGTTTGCCGAGCTGCCGCGCGGTGTCGCGGACCAGACGGGGCAGCGGGTCGAAGACGCGCGACAGGGGAAGCAGCCGCAACCGCAGCACCGCGTCCTGCAGGTCGCCCACGATGGAGTCGATGCGGTTGTGGGCCTCCTTGATGCTTTGGGCCAGAGCGTCGGCGCTCCGCCCCTCCTGTGCCTCGCGCGCGAGGTGGGGCAGACCTCCTTTGGCGACGACCAGTTCAGCGACCAGCGCCATCAGCCGGTCCATGCGTTCGGCATCGACCCGCAGCGCCCGCCGCGCCGGGGCGGCTGGAGCAGTGGGCGCCGCCGCAGCCGGGCCGTCGGCCAGGGACTCGATGCAAGGGATGAGCGCGTCCACCGGGCCTTCGGCGGCGCGATCCAGCGCCGCCCTCTCCGCGGCCCGCCCCTCGGCGGCGAGGATGTTGCGCACCGCCCGCAGCACCGCGGCCCGGCGGGCCGCCGTTTCCTCGTCGCTGCCCGGCAGGCGGAGGATGCGCGCCTGCTCCCGCAGCATGGCCGTGGCGAGGCTGGGCGGCGCAGCGGGGGATGCCGCCTCGGTCAGGGCGGGTATCGCGATCGTGGCGAGGGACACCTGATCGGGAGCGCCGCGGAACAGGCGTGTCAACTCGTCCTTCGGCGCGCCACTCAGCGCGCGGAAGCGCAGGGCACAGCGGTAGGGGTCGAGGTCGGTCAGCGCCGGCCACGCCCCGGTGGCCTCGATGCGCAGCAGCAGCAGGTCCGGGATGCGGCGGCACAGGTCCAGCGGATCATCCCCGGCGAAGAAGCAATCCTCCGCAGGGGCGTAGGCGATGGCGGTGACCCTGCGCCCGGCGGCCTTGGCCCGGTCGGCCTCCGGCAGTTCGTCCACCCAGGCGAATCCGGCCGGCGTGCCGCTGCCCGCACTCTCCGCCGTCCCGCCAAGGGCGGCGCGCAACCCCGCTTCCTGCGCCTGCGCGCGGGCATCGGCATCATCGGGAAGGGATTGGCTGTGCTCCAGCCCATCGACCCAGGCCGCGCCGATGTCCAGCAACGCCAGCAGCCGGTCGGCCAATTCGCCGCTCATGGCGGCGCGTCCGTCCCGAACCGCCATCAGGGCGTCTTCGCCGGCATGGACCATGCGGGTGAAGGGCGCCAGATCGAACAGGGCGGTGGCGCCCTTCAACGTGTGCAGCGCGCGGAACAGGTCATTGATCGGAGCCTTGTCGGTCGGGTCGCGCTCCAGCCGCAACAGCGCGGCGCCCGCCGCCTCCAGCAACTCCCGCGATTCCAGGACGAACTGCTCGAACAGCGCGCTCATGACCGTGCCTCTCGACCGGTGAGCAGGCGGGCGGCGGCCGTCAGGTCGGCAGGGCGCACCGGCTTCACGAAGTACCAGTTGGCGCCGGCGAGCAGTGCCTTCTCGCGGTCGCTGTCCTTGGATTCGGTGCTGATCATGATGGCCGGCACGTCCCGCAGGGTCTGCTCCTGGCGCAGGCGGCGCAGCATGGTGTAGCCGTCCATCTTCTGCATGTTGATGTCGACGATCAGCAGATCCGGCGTGGACGCCAGCGCATGCTCCAGCCCGTCGATCCCGTTCACCGCCTCGTCGACCCGAAAGCCGTCGGCCTCAAGAACCTGCCGGGTGTAGGCCCGGACGGTCACGGCGTCGTCCACCACGAGGACGCGGGGTTGCGGAATTGGTCGATCGGTCACCGGGCGGCCTCCTTAACTCTGGGGCTTCTGATAGAGGATGGCGTCGGGGAACCGGCGCGGCACGAAGAGGGAGGACATCCGGCTCATGCTCTCCGAATGGCCGAGGCAGATGAATCCGCAAGGCGACAGCGCGTCGTAGAACATCGACGTCGCCTCGCGCCGCCCCAGGTCATCGAAATAGATCAGCAAATTGCGGCAGAAGATGACGTCCATGCCACGGAAATTCGCCATCTGGCGCGGATCGGCGATGTTCACGAGCGAGAAATCGATGGAGTCCCGCAATTCCTCCATGATCTGCCAGCGCTGGTCGTCCAGACGGGTGAAGTATTTGGCAACGAGATCCCGCGGCATGGCCTGCAGCGACCGTTCCTCATAAATGCCTTCCTGTGCACGCTCAAGCACATGGCTGTCGATGTCGGAGGCGTAGAGTTCGATCTCGAATTCATCCACCCGGCTCCACCGCTCCAGCAGCGTGATCGCGATGGAATAGGGCTCCTCCCCGGTGGCGCAGCCGGCCGACCAGATGCGCACCCGGCTGCCCGGCTCACGCCCGCGTACCACCTCGTCCAGCGCCGCGTTCACCAAGCAGTCGAGCTGGTACATCTCGCGGAAGAAATAGGTCTCGTTCACCGTCATGCGGTTGACGAGAAGCTGCAACTCCTCCCCCGACGCCTGGAAGCGCAGCAGATTCAGGTATTGGCGGAAATGGTCGACGCCGACCGCCGCCATCCGCTCCGACACGCGGCGGTCGACGAAGTAACGTTTGGCCTCGGTGAAGGACAGGCCGGTGCGTTCCCGCAAGAACCGGCAGAAGGCGTCGTAATCCGCGGCGCTCAGGCCGGCGGCGTCCCCCTTGTCCGAAGGCAGGCTCATTCAGGCTCCGGAAAACAGGCGGCGCGCCGCGTCGACGGAAAAGGTGACGAAGGGGTCGTCCGGAAAACGTGCGCCGAGCCGCTCCACGACCGGCAGGGCCGCGGGATCGCCGCTTTCCATCAGCGCCTCCACCGCGGAAAGACAGACGTTGACGTGCGGGTCGCGGTCGATCACCCCGGCCAGCAGGTCCAGCCGGTCCGGATGCGGCAGCTTCCCGATGAGCTGGGCCGCGAAGATGCGCAGATCCGAATCCCCGGCCGTCAGCAGCGGGGCCACCTCCGGCATCACCACAGCGGCGGGCATCTGCTGAAGGCTTTCGATCACGCCATTGCGCAGCCCGACATCCTCGCTCGCCAGATGGGGCACCAGCGCCGCCGCGGCCGCAGCGGTGCCGGTACGGACCAGGGCGGTGAGAAGGGTTTCGCGGACGCTCGGGTCCTCCTCGCGCGCCAGCCTTGCGGACAAGGCGGGAACGGCGTCCGGACGTTCGCCGAGCGCGTGGGCGGCCCGTCGGCGTCGGGCCGGATCAGCGTCCTCCAGCCAAGTCAGCGGATCGCCGCCCTCCGCTGCGGTCGCAGGCGTCGCTTCGCCGTTCTTCCGTGCCTTCACCAGGGCCATGCCGACTCCTCCACCGCTCCAATCACACTCCCCCCCTCACCCACCGCGTCATCTGCTGGGCCACCCGGTCGGATGGCAGCACCATGTCGGCACCGCCGCGGCGGATCAGTTCTTGCGGCATGCCGAACACGACGGCGCTGGCTTCCGCCTCCGCAATGGTGCGCCCGCCCTGTCGGCGCAGCTCCGTCATCGAGGCCGCTCCATCCGACCCCATGCCCGTCAGGAGAACACCGATCAGCCGTGACGGCGCCACGGCGCGCAGAGCGCTCTCGACCAACCGATCCACGTTGGGATGCCAGCTCCGCCGTTCGTCCGCCGGGACGGGCTGGGCGCAGAGCCGTCCGCCGCGCCGGACGATCTGAAGATCGGCTCCGCCGCGCGCGATGCAAACCATACCCGGCTGGAGCGCTGTGGCCGTTGCGGCCTCCACCACCATCACGTCGGAAATGGTGTCGAGGCGGCGGGCCAGCGGCCCGGTGAAGCTGGCGGGCATGTGCTGGACCACCACCACCGGCCAGGGAAAATCCACCGGCAGAAGCGGCAGGATGTCTTCCAGCGTGCGCGGCCCGCCGGTGGACACGCCGATCAGCACCAGCCCCTCACCCGGCCCTTCGTCGCCATCCTCGTCGCCGTCGGCTACGGTCCGCGGCTTGGAAACGGGAGAGTCCGCCAGGAAGTCCGCCCCGGCGATGCGCTCGCGCGCCCGGCGCAGCCGTTCCCGCAGCCCCAGCACCCGACGCGGGCGCGACCCGGCGGCGGCGCGCACGGTGTCGACCAGCTCCTCGGCGATGCCGGCGATGGCGCCAATCCCCGACGGCTTGCGCACTGCCTCCACCGCCCCGAGCCTCAAGGCCTCCAACGTCACCTCCGCCCCGTCCGCGGTCAGGGCCGAGACCATCACCACCGGCTTCGGATGCTCGACCATGATGCGCTTCAGGCAGGCGAGGCCGTCCATGCCGGGCATCGTGACGTCCAAGGTCACCACGTCCGGATCGAAGGCGGGCAGCCGTTTCAGCGCCTCCGCCCCATCGGCGGCGGTTTCCACCTCGAAACCGGCGGACGAGAGAATATCGCCGATGCGCCGCCGCATCAGCGCCGAATCATCGACGACCAGAACCTTCAGCATGACGGGACCACCTTCCGATCAGACGGCGGCCAGTAAGTCGGCGAGCTGGTCCATATCCAGCAATTCCGCCGGGTCCATCAGCAGAATCATCCGCCGCTCCCCGGCACTCTCCAGCGCGCCGATGCGGCGGATCAGCCGATTCTGGGCCTGCGACACCACGGGAGCCGGCCCGATGGCGCCGTCCGGGATGTGGACGATCCCCGTCATGCCGTCCACCAGAAGCCCGGCGCGGGACGCCCCGGCGGCGATCACCACCACGCGGCTCCGGTCACCAGCGCCCCCTTGCCCTTCCGGCAGGCGCAGCAGGCGGCGCAGCGCGACCAGCGGCAGGACGGCGCCGCGCAGCGTGGTCACGCCGCTGACGAAGTCCGGCGCGTTGGGCAGCGGGGTCACGGCGTCGGGGACGCGCAGCACCTCCTGCACCGCCCCAACCGGCAGGCCGTATTCCGCACTGGCCAGCCGGAACACCACGAAGGCCTCCGCCCGCTCCGCCTCCATTGCCACAGCCGCCTCTCCCTCGCGTCCCTGAGCGCCACCGCCGAATCCAGCGGCCGACCCGGCGCCATCTCCCGCGCCATGACGGAACAGCCGTTCCGCCGACAGGACCGGGATCAGCCGCGCGCCGCCGTCCAGCCGCGCGATGCCGTCCATGTCCTCGAACTCCGCCTCCCGCGCCATCAGCGGCGGCACCGGGTCGATCCGTTCGCGGGGAACGCGCAGGATTTCCCGCACATCCTCCACCACCACACCGACCAGCCCCTCCGCCGTGCGCAGGACCGCCACCTTTCCGCGGCCCCCCCGATCCTTCTCCGCGTCGAGCCCGAACAGCTCCCTCAGCCCGACCAGGGGAAGCAACGCGTCGCGCAACGTCATCATGCCCAGAAGATGGGCGCGGGCGCGGGGAACGCGGGTCACCGCTTCAGGGACCGGAACGACTTCCCGCACCGCTGCCACCGGCAACGCGAACTCCTGCTCCGCAACGGTGAGGACGACGAGTTGTTCCTCGTCCTGAGGAGCCGCAGCGTTGCTTTTCAACTGGGCTGGGGCGCTGAAATCCGCGGCCCCTGCAGGGCTGCCGATCCGCCCGAGGTCGGCGAACTGCCGTTCGATCAGCGGACCGGGATCGAGGATCAGAGCTCCGTCCCGTCCGTCCGAGGCCAGAATGGCGCCAGCCAGGAGATCCGCGTCGATGGACGGATCGGGCGTCGCCCCGGAGTCGGCGATGCGGCCCTCGTCCACGGCGGACAGGCCCGACACACGGTCCACCAGCAGGCCGACCGGCTGTCCGTTGTGACGGAGAATCAGCAGCCGCGCCGCCTTCGTATCCCCATCGTCGGTTCCACCCTCCCTGGCCCCGGCCCCATCAAGGCCCAGGATCCGGCGCAGCCCGATGACCGGCAACACGGCGCCGTGCCGCCGGGCCAGCCCTTCCAGGCTGGGCGGTCCCAACGGGATGGGCACAAGCGCGGGCGGGCGCAGGATCTCCAGCACGCTGTCGAGCGGCAGGGCCAACCCCATGCCGCCGACCGTGAAGAGGACGAAGGAACGCGCGCCGTCTCGGCGGATGATCGCGGCCATGGGTCGTCTCCCCGCCGGCCGGTCAGCCGGCCCCTTGCAGTTCTTCGGCCATGGCGGCGATCTCCTCGATGGCGGCGGCCAGTTCCTCGGCGCCCTTGGCCTGCTCCCGCGCGGCCTTGGCCGCCTCGTTGGCGGAGCGGTTGGCCTGGTTGGCCGCCACGGCGACCTGTTCCACGCCCTTCTGCGCCTCCGCCACGGCGCGCTGCACCTCGCCGGCGTTCTCGACGATCTCACGGCTGCCGGAGGTCACGGTGCGCAGGTCGGCAATGGCCGCGGCGAGGCTGCCGGCAAACTCCTGGTGGCGCAGGGACTGGCGGGCCGTCTCGGTCCCGATGTCCTCGATGTCGCGGCGGACGCGCCCGATCTGATCCTGGATGGCGTGGACGATGTCCTTCACCCGCTCCACATTCTCCGAGCTGTCGCGGGCGAGGTTGCGGATGTCGTTGCTGACGACGGTGAAGCCGCGCCCGAACTCCCCGGCCCGCGCCGCCTCGATGGAGCCGCTGACCGCCAGCATGCCGGTCTGAATGGCGATGATCGAGATCGCGTCGACCACCTTGTCGATGCGCCGCCCGATCTGCTCCATGGCGCCGATCCGCTCCACCGTGCGGCGGCTGGCGGCCACCGCCTCACCCACCCCGGCGGTCAGGGCGCCCACCATGTCCTGCGTCTCGGACAGCAGCGCCTCCAGCCCGACGCAGCGCTGAAGCGCATCCTCGGCGCGGTTGTGGCTGAGCCGGGCGCTGGCCTCGATCTCCGCGATGGCGCTGCTCGACTGGTGGGTCGCCGCCCCCTGAGCCTGGGCGCCGCGGGAGATCTGGGTGATCGCCGCCATGATCTGGGCGGCGGCGCGGTTGATCTCCTCGATGGCGGCGGAGAGCTGCTCGGCGGCGGAGGCGAGATCACCGGCGGCGCGATGGACGTCGGTGCTGCCGGTGAGCTCGTCGGCGAGGTCGGACAGCTGGCCGGCGGCCTGCTCGCTCTGGGCGAGCGCCTTGGCCTGCTCGCCGACCGTCTTCAGCGCCTCCTCGCTCGCCGCCGCCTGCTCCTCCGCGGCGGAGGCGACGCTTTCGGCACCGCGCTGCGCCTCACGTCCGGCCGAATCGGCCTCCAACGCAGCCTTGATGGTCTCCTGGGAGCCGCGGGCGATGTCACCCATGCCGTCGCGCACCCGATCGAGCTGGGTGGCGATCTGGCGCCCCCGCTCCACCTCGGTCTTGGACGCGTCGGCGCCGGCCACGATGCTCTCCGCGATGGCGCCCACCGCCTTCTGGATCTCCGCGACCATGCGGTTGATCTCGTTGGCGGAGCGTTCGGAGCGCTCGGCCAGAGCCTGCACCTCGTCGGCCACGACGGCGAAGCCGCGCCCGGCGTCACCCGCACGGGCGGCCTCGATGGCGGCGTTCAGCGCCAGGAGGTTGGTCTGGTCGGCCATGACCGCCACCCCTTCGACGATGGCGCCGATCTCCGCCGCCTGCCGCTCCAGGTCGCTAACCAGTGCGACGGCGGCCTCCTGCCGCGCAGCGGCGCGGACCAGGCCATCGACGGAGGTTAGGATCTGGGCGCTGACATCCTTCATCAGCGCCTGCAGCGCCTCGATCCGCGACAGCGAGGCTTCGGCGTTGCCACGCGCCCGCCCGATCAGGCTGGCGCTGCGGTCGATCATCCGCTGCGACTGCTGGGTGGCGCTCGCCGCCTCCTCCGCGCCAGCGGCCACCTGCTCCATCGCCTTGCGCAGTTCCTCGGCGGCGGCGGCGGCCTGGGTCACGCCGCTGGCAAGCTCGTTCGACGCGGCGGCGATGCCCTCCGCCGCCTTGCGCCGCCGGTTTCCGGCGCGGGCGCGCCGTCGCACCTCCGCCGCGCGACGGGTCGAGAGGCCGTTGTCGGGCGGAGCGGGAAGACCGGCGTCATTGGGAAGCGCCACCGCGTCCTCGCCGGTGTCCGCGTCGCGGGAGGCGCTCGCCGTGTCGATCCGCTTCTTCTTGACCAAGGCCATGATCCAAACCCCCTACCCCGTGAGCCCGTGTTTCCCTATCGGGGACTCGTGTTGATTGGCGTGTGATGATTGCCGGTTGTTGCCCGCCCTCAGGCCAGCACCCGGCCGATGTAGCGCCCGATGGCCGCCTTCAACTCCACCGCCGATCCAGCATCGAGCGCCAGGACGACCGTCCCCTCGACATCGTGGGGCGGTGTGCGGAAGGTGACGTGGAGCAGGATGGCCTGCGCCTCCGCCGTCAGGGCGACGCCGCAGCGCTCCAGGAGGTCGTCCCCCACGCCGCGCAAGACCTGCGGCAGGGTGGTGCCGACCGCGACGCCCAGCAGATTCCCCATGGAGGACAGGCAGCTGTTCAGCACGATGTTGCCGACCTCGGCCAGCGCCTCCTCCACCAGCTCCGCCGCGTCCTCCTTGGGGACGCCGGGCGGCAGCGCGGCCGCGGCCAGCGGCAGGCCGCTGCGTTCCGGCATCAGCAGGATGGCCGAACCGAGAAAGGCGCCGGACAGGCACTCGGTCACCGCGATCAGCTCCCCCGGCATCGCCGACTGAAGCAGGCCGCACACCCGGTCGCCGGGGACGAGGCTGACCATCGGCACGGAAATCACCACCGGCCCGCCGATCATCCGGCTAAGCGCCGTGGATGCCCGGCCGACGCCGATGTTGCCCAGCTCCGTCAGCGCGTCGCGTTCCAGCTCGTCCAGACCAAAGCCGTTTGGGTCAATGCCCATAGGGGTCGGGTCCATCGGCGCGCGCCGGCCGGACCGTGCCGGTCAACCGGCGTCCCCGCCAGCTGCATCGCTGGACGAAGGACGGCGCGGCAGGCTGGAGGCGGCCAGGAAGCGGGCCATCTGCTCCTCTTCCAGCGGCTTGGGCATGAAGGCGGCGCCCAGCGCGCGGATGCCGGACACCACCGAATCCTGGGCGTTGGCCGTGATGATGGCGACACGGATGTCCGGCTTCGCCTGCAGCAGTCGGGCGGCGGCCTCCAGGCCGTTGTCGCCGGGCATATTGAAGTCGATTATGGCGATATGGATATCACTTTCGTCGAGTTTTCCATAAAGCTCAGCGCTGTTCGCCGCCTCGATGACCGTCCAATCCGGCTTGTTCCGAAGTATTATGCCGCGGACATGCATGCGGGACAGCTTGCTGTCGTCCACGACGATTACGGTCTTGCTCAACGCCTGTGCTCCGGGAGGGGAGAAAATTTGAATTGTGAAACGATTATAGCCACCGGCACGCCACGCGCCAGCATGGATTGCAGTTCACATTCACCGTTTTTTTTTACGCCGGTCCCGGCGCGCCTACCCTTGGCCGCCCGCGGTGGCTTTGCTAACAGAAGGTGGGTCAACAGGGTCATGCCGTCCGGGGTTCCGTCCGTGGAAGATTTCATCAGCGCGCTCGTGGTGTTTCTCGTCGTGGTCGATCCGATCGGGCTGGTTCCGATCTATCTCGGCCTCACCCGCGGCTTCGACAGCCGGCGCAAGCGCACCATCGCCCTGCGCGGTCCGCTGATCAGCTTCGCCATCATCGTCTTCTTCGCCTATCTGGGCGAGTTGGTGCTGAGCGCCCTGTCCATCGGCATGCCGGCCTTCCGCATCGCCGGCGGTGCGCTGCTGTTCTGGATCGCTTTCGAAATGCTGTTCCAGCGCCGGGCCGAGCGCAAGGAGCGCACCGCCGACGACGCCCGGACGGAGGAGGAGGCCCACGATCTCGCCGTCTTCCCGCTGGCGATTCCGCTGATCGCCGGGCCGGGCGCCATCACCTCCACGCTGTTGCTGATGGACCGCTACGGCGCGACTCTGGGCGGCCAGGGCATGGTGCTGGGCGCCGCCGCGGTCGCCGTGGGCAGCGTCATGGCGCTGCTGGTCGTTGCCGATCTGGTGAACAAGCTGCTCGGCCGCACGGTGATCCACACGGTCAGCCGTGTTCTGGGCATCGTCCTGGCGGCGCTGGCCGCCCAGACGATCATCGAAGGCATCACCGCGGTCTATCCGCCCCACTGATCTCCACAAAGGACGTCGTCTCATGGACCGGCACACGCTCAGCAACGGACGCCTCGGCGCCGCGATCAAGGCCGATGGGGCGGAGTTGTGCTCCCTGACCCTCGACGGGCGGGAACTGCTTTGGCAGGCCGGTCCGGAGTGGCCGCGCCACGCGCCGGTGCTGTTCCCGATCGTCGGCCGGCTGAAGGACGACACGCTGCGCCACAGAGGGCAGACCTACCGCATGACGCAGCACGGCTTCGCCCGCGACCGTCGCTTCGCCTGGAAGGAGCACACGGCGTCCCTCTGCCGCCTGTTGCTGTCCGACGACGCGCAGACCCGTGCGATCTATCCCTTCGCCTTCCGTTTGGAGCTGATCTTCGAGCTGGACGCGGAAGGGCTGACCATCCGCCACCGCATCACCAATCCGGGCGATGAGACGATGCCTGCCTCGCTCGGTGTGCATCCGGCCTTTCTCTGGCCGTTGCAGGACAACGTTCCAAAGGAGGCGCACGAGCTTCTGTTCGAAACCGACGAGCCCGAACCGATCCGCCGCGTCGATGGCGGCCTGCTGTCGCCCCATCCGGAGCCGACGCCCATCGAGGGCCGCCGCCTGCCGCTGAGCGAGGGTTTGTTCACGCGGGACGCGGTGATCCTCGACCGGCCGGCCAGCCGTTCCGTCCGCTACGGCGCGCCCGGCACCCCGACCCTCACCATGTCCTGGGAGGGGTTCCGGGAAGTGGGCATCTGGTCGAAGCCGACCGGCGCGCCCTTCCTGTGCATCGAGCCCTGGCACGGCCACGCCTCCCCGGCGGACTTCGACGGGGAGTTCGCGGACAAGCCGGGGCTGCTGCATCTCGCCCCCGGCGCGACGCGGGAGCTGAGCTACCGCATCGCCGTGGGGTAAGGGTCCGGCGTTCCGTCAGCCGCGCTTGTTCAGCGGAACGAAGGCGCGGCCCGGATTGCCGGTGTAGAGCTGGCGGGGACGCCCAATCTTCTGCTGCGGGTCCTCGATCATCTCCTGCCACTGGGAAATCCAGCCGACGGTACGGGCCAGCGCGAACAACACGGTGAACATGCTGGTCGGGAAGCCCATCGCCTTGAGGATGATGCCCGAGTAGAAGTCGACGTTCGGATACAGCTTCTTCTCGACGAAGTAGGGGTCCTCCAGCGCGATCTTCTCCAGCTCCATCGCGATGGCGAGGTGCGGCTCATCCTTGATGCCCAGCACGTCCAGAACCTCGTAGCAGGTCTGGCGCATGATCTTGGCGCGCGGGTCGTAGTTCTTGTAGACCCGGTGTCCGAAGCCCATCAGGCGGAAGGGATCGTTCTTGTCCTTGGCGCGCTTGATGAATTCGGGGATGCGCTCGACCGAGCCGATCTCCTCCAGCATCAGCAGCACGGCCTCGTTGGCGCCGCCATGGGCCGGACCCCACAGCGCCGCGATGCCCGAGGCGATACAGGCGAAGGGATTGGCGTGCGACGAGCCGGCCAGACGCACGGTGGAGGTCGAGGCGTTCTGCTCGTGGTCCGCGTGCAGGATGAAGATCTTGTCCATGGCGCGGGCCAGGACCGGATCGACCTTCCAGGTCTCGCACGGCGTCCCGAAGGTCATGTAGAGAAAGTTTTCCGCGTAGCTGAGGTCGTTGCGCGGATACATGAAGGGCTGGCCGACCGAATACTTGTAGGCCATGGCGGCCATCGTCGGCATCTTGGCGATCAGCCGGTGCGCGGCGATCATCCGCTGGCGCGGGTCGAGAATATCCGTCGAGTCGTGGTAGAAGGCCGACAGCGCGCCGGTCACGCCGCACATCACCGCCATGGGGTGGGCGTCGCGGCGGAACCCGCTGTAGAAGCGGCTCAACTGCTCGTGCACCATGGTGTGGTAGGTGATGGTGCGCTCGAAATCCTCCTTCTGCTGCGGATTCGGCAGCTCGCCGCGCAGCAGCAGGTGGCAGACCTCCAGGTAATCGCAGTTCTCCGCCAGATCCTGGATGGCGTAGCCGCGGTGCAGGAGGATGCCTTCGTCGCCGTCGATGTAGGTGATCGCCGACTCGCAGCTCGCCGTGGAGGTGAAGCCGGGATCGAAGGTGAAATAGCCGGTTTCCGCGTAGAGCTTGCGCACGTCGATGGCGCGCGGGCCGGTTTCGCCTTCCAGCAGCGGCAGCTTGACGGTTTTTCCGGTCGTGTCGTCGGTAACCGTGATGGTCCCGACCTGTTTGACCTCGCCGCGCCAGACCGGCCGGCCCTTGCTGCTCTCCATCGGCCCCTCCTTATGCACGCGTCATCGGGCGTGACGCTGTTTCGTTGCACGTAGGAGACTGTATGAATGGGGGGTGTCGTCAATAGCACTCCCGATAGATGCCACTCCGCCGGGCATAGGCCGTCAGAAGATCCCCGCCTCCAGCCCGGCGGCCATCAGCAGCCCCAGCTCCGCGCAGGAGGCCGCGAAATCGTCGCGGTACGGGCCGCGGCAGACCAGCGGGTCCTGGACCGGACGCCAGCGCAGCCCCGTCGCGATGGAGGCGACGGCGCGGCAGGTGCCCGTCCCGTCATGGCCCGCCCGGACGAACAGCGCGTAGGGCAGCCCCTGCGTGCGCTCCAGGCAGGGATAATAGCTGCGGTCGAAGAAATCCTTGAGCGCCCCGCTCATGTATCCCAGATTCTCGGTCGTGCCGAGGATCACGCCCTGCGACTCCAGCACATCCTCCGGCCCGGCCTCCAGCGGCGGTTTCGCCACCACCTCCACCCCCTGCACCTCCGGCGAACGCGCCCCGCGCAGTACGGCATCCAGCAGTGCCCGCGTGTTGGGCGACGGGCAGTGGGCGACGACGAGGAGGCGTTTGGGCGGCATGATTCGTCCTTTCCACGGCGACTGTACCAACAACACAGGATGACGTCCCATGAGTGAAGACGCGCGCCGCTTCGTCGTCGTCACGGGTGGCCCGGGCTCCGGAAAAAGCACCCTGATCGACGCGCTGGCCCGCGAAGGCTACGCCCACAGCGTGGAGGCGGGCCGCGCCATCATCCAGGACCAGACGGCCATCGGCGGTCCGGCGCTGCCCTGGATCGACCCGCCGGCCTTCGCGGAATTGATGCTGTGCTGGGAACTGCGCTCCCTCCGCCTCGCGCGGGAGCAGGAGGGGACGGTCTTCCTCGACCGCGGCATCCCGGACGTCATCGGCTATCTGCGCCTGATGAAGCGTCCGGTGCCCGCGCATCTGGAAACGGCGGCCCGCCGCTTCCGCTATCACCGGACCGTTTTCATAGCGCCGCCCTGGCCGGAGATTTTCGCGCCGGACGCCGAGCGTCGGCAGACCCTGGCCGAAGCCGCAGCGACCCACGACGCCATGGTCGCAACCTACAGCGGGCTGGGTTACGAGCTGGTCGCACTGCCCAAGGCGCCGGTGGCGGAGCGGTTGCGCTTCGTCCTGGACCGGCTTGGCGAACCGGGGCCGCTCACGCCCGCCCCGCTCACGCCATGAGCTGACCGCCGTTCACCTCGATCACCTGCCCGGTGATGTAGCCGCTGAGCGCCTCGGAGGCCAGGAACAGATAGGCGCCGACGCAATCCTCCGCCGTGCCCAGCCGGCCCAGCGGGATGCGCGCTGCCGTCGCCGCCAGCTTCTCCGGCGAGGAGTAGCGCTGGTGGAAATCGGTGTCGATGGTGCCGGGCGAGACGGCGTTGACGCGGATGCGGTCCGGCGCCAGCTCCGCCGCCAGGGAGCGGGTGAAGGTCGAGACGAAGGCCTTTGACGCGCTGTAGATCGAGGAGCCGGGGCTGCCCCCGGTGCGGGCTGAGATCGACACCGTGTTGACGATGGCCCCGCCCCCCGCGGCGCGCAGGGCTGGCAGGGCGCGCCGGCAGGCCACGACGACGGAGCGCAGGTTGAGGTCGATCACCTCGTCCAGGAAATCGTCGCCGATCCGTTCCAGCGGCACCCGCCCGACCATGGTGCCGGCGTTGTTGACGAGGATGTCCAAACCGCCCAGCGCCTGCACCGCCGCGTCCACCGCCGCCTCCACGGCGCGCGGGTCGCGGAAGTCGCCATGGACCGCATAGACCTCCGTCCCGCCCGCCGTGAGGGCGAGCGCCAGCCTCGCCGCGGCATCGCTGCCGCCCGACCCGTGGAGCGCCACCCGCGCGCCCAGGCTGGCGAAGGCGGTGCCCACCGCCGCCCCGATGCCACGGCTGCTTCCGGTCACCAGCACGCGCTTGCCGCGCAGATCCTCGCCCAACAGAGTCATGGCCCCTATCCCTCAGCGTTCGCGGCGCACGCGGCGCACGGCGTCCAGCCATCCCTCGTACAGGCGGGCGCGCTTGGCCGCGTCCATTCGCGGCTCGAACCGGCGGTCGCAGCGCCAGGCGCCGGCCAACGCCGCCTGATTGCGATAGACTCCCGCCTTCAGCCCGGCCAGCCCGGCAGCGCCCAGCGCAGTCGTCTCGATCACCGCCGGGCGTTCCACCGGCAGGTCCAGCACATCGGCAAGGAACTGGCACAGCCAGTCGTTCGCCGCCATGCCGCCGTCCACCCGCAGCGCGTCGGAGGTCGCCTTGTGCGAGGCCGACCAGTCGGAGATCATGGCGTCACGCAGGTCGCGCGTCTGGAAGGCCACGGCCTCCAGCGCGGCGCGGGCGATGTGGGCCGGGCCGGCGTCCAGCGTCAGGCCGAAGACGGCGGCACGGGCCTCGGGGTCCCAATGGGGAGCGCCCAGGCCCACGAAGGCCGGCACCAGATAGACGCCGTGGCTGTCCGGTATGCGGGTCGCCATGTCGTCGGTCTGGGAGGCGTGGGTGATGATCCCCAGCCCGTCGCGCAGCCACTTGATGGCCGCCCCGGCGATGAAGATGGAACCCTCCAACGCGTAGGTCGTCCGCCCGTCCAGCCGATAGGCGACGGTGGTCAGCATGTTGGAACGCGATTCCACCGGCTCGTCGCCGGTGTTCAGCAGGGCGAAGCAGCCGGTGCCGTAGGTGGACTTCACCATGCCCGGCTCGAAGCAGGCCTGCCCGAAGGTGGCCGCCTGCTGGTCGCCGGCGATGCCGGTGATCGGGATGGCGCGGCCCAGCAGGTCCGGCTCCGTCGCGCCGAACTCGGCGCTGCTGTCCAGCACCTCCGGCATCATGGCGCGGGGGATGCGGAACAGGGCGAGAAGCTCGTCGTCCCAGTCCTGGCGATGAATGTCGAAGACCATGCTGCGCGAGGCGTTGGTCGCGTCGGTGGCGTGCACCCGCCCGCCGGTCAGCCGGTGCAGCAGGAAGCTGTCGATGGTTCCGAAGCACAGCTCACCCCGCTCCGCCCGCTCCCGCGCGCCGGGGACATGGTCGAGAATCCAGGCGATCTTGGTGGCGGAGAAGTAGGAGTCGATCAGCAGACCGGTCTTGCGCCGCACCAGCGGCCCGCAGCCCTCCTCCACCAGCTTGCGGCAGAGGTCGGCGGTGCGGCGGTCCTGCCAGACGATGGCGCGGTGCACCGGCTCGCCCGTGCGGCGATCCCAGACGACGGTGGTTTCGCGCTGGTTGGTGATGCCGATGGCGGCGATGTCGGACGCATTCAGCCCGGCCTCGTCCACGGCGCCCCGCATCACCGCCACGGTGTCGCGCCAGATGTCCTCCGGATCGTGCTCCACCCAGCCGTCGTTCGGATAATGCTGCGCGAACTCGCGCCGGGCCACCCCGGCGGGAACGCCCTGCCGGTCGAAGACGATGGCGCGGGTGGAGGTGGTGCCCTGATCGATGGCGAGGACGTGGCCGGCTTCAGACATGGTCTTTCCTATGGTCTCGTTCGTTCCCTCTCCCCTCTGGGGAGAGGGTTGGGGTGAGGGGGTTGCGCTTATGCCGGACGTGCCGCCACGCACATCCCCCTCACCCTCCCCTCTCCCAGAGGGGAGAGGGTTATTTTGTGGGCTATTATACCGTCACTGCGCCATCGCGGCCTTCTTCGGCGGCGACGCCGGCCAGGACTTGATGAGCTGGTCGTAGTCCACCGTCTCACCCTTCGGCTTCTCGTTGGACAGCTTGCGCTGCGGCGCGGTGGTGCCGTCCTTCTCGGCCTTGGCGAACCAGAACTCCGCCGACTCCTTCTTGTTCAGCTTCGGCCCGCATTCGCCCTGCACGCCCGACCGCTCCAGACGCTCCATCACCGAGTCCTGGGCCGCGGCCAACGCGTCCATGGCCGCCTGCGGGGTCTTCGCGCCGGAGGAGGCGTCGCCGATGTTCTGCCACCAGAGCTGCGCCAGCTTCGGGTAGTCCGGCACGTTCACGCCGGTCGGCGTCCACTGCACGCGCGCGGGGGAGCGGTAGAACTCGACCAGCCCGCCCAGCTTCGGCGCGCGCTCGGTGAAGCTCTTGTCCCAGATGTCGCTTTCCCGGATGAAGGTCAGCCCGACATGGCTCTTCTTCAGGCTGACCGACTTCGCCATGGTGAACTGGGCGTAGAGCCACGCCGCCTTGCGGCGGTCCACCGGGGTGGATTTCAGCAGGGTCCAGGACCCGGCGTCCTGGTAGCCCAGCTTCATTCCGTCCTTCCAATAGGCGCCCTTGGGCGACGGGGCCATGCGCCATTTCGGGGTGCCGTCGGCGTTCACCACCGGCAGGCCGTCCTTCACCATGTCGGCGGTGAAGGCGGTGTACCAGAACATCTGCTGCGCGACGTTGCCCTGGGCCGGCACCGGGCCGGATTCGGAGAAGGTCATACCCGCGGCCTGCGGCGGCGCGTACTTCTTCAGCCACTCCACGTATTTGGTGACCGAGTAGACGGCGGCCGGGCCGTTGGTGTCGCCGCCCCGCTCGATGGAGGAGCCGACCGGGCTGCAGCCCTCCATGCGGATGCCCCACTCGTCCACCGGCTTGCCGTTGGGCAGGCCCTTGTCGCCGTTGCCGGCCATCGACAGCCACGCGTCGGTGAAGCGCCAGCCCAGCGACGGGTCCTTCTTGCCGTAGTCCATGTGGCCGTAGACCTTGACGCCGTCGATCTCCTTCACGTCGTTGGTGAAGAACTCAGCGATGTCCTCATAGGCCGACCAGTTGACCGGGACGCCCAGCTCGTAGCCGTACTTGGCCTTGAACTTCGCCTTGATGTCCGGGTTGGTGAACCAGTCGTAGCGGAACCAGTAGAGGTTGGCGAACTGCTGGTCGGGGAGCTGGTAGAGCTTGCCGTCCGGCGCCGTGGTGAAGGACTTACCGATGAAGTCGTTCACGTCCAGCGTCGGCAGGGTCACGTCCTTGCCCTCCCCCTCCATCCAGTCGGTGAGGGGAACCACCTGCTTGTAGCGGAAATGGGTGCCGATCAGGTCGCTGTCGTTGATCCAGGCGTCGTAGATGTTCTTGCCGGACTGCATCTGCGTCTGGATCTTCTCGACCACGTCGCCTTCCTGGATTAGGTCGTGGCGCAGCTTGATGCCGGTGATCTCGCTGAAGGCCTTGGCGAGCGTCCGGGCTTCGTACTCATGGGTGGTGATGGTCTCGGAGACGACGTTGATCTCCATGCCGGCGAAGGGCTTGGCGGCGTCGATGAACCACTGCATTTCCTTCAGCTGATCCTCCTTCGACAGGGTCGAAGGCTGGAACTCGCTGTCGATCCAGCGCTTGGCCGCCTCGATATCGGCGAAGGCCGGGGCCGATGACAGAAGAAGCGCCGCCGCGGATGCGGAGGCGAGATACAGGGTACGCATCGTTTATTCCTCCCGTTTCCATTGTTATAGGCCCGTTCCGGCCGACACAGGCCGGCCGTCACACCCAGCGGAAGACCGCCGCGGCGTAGAGAAGCGAAAGCGCCGTCGCGTAGTGCACCTCCCCGCCCACCAGCCCCAGCCAGGCGAGGTGGATGAAGGCGCTGCCGAGCAGCGTGATGAACAGCCGGTCGCCGCGCGTCGTGGTGATCCCCAACACGCCGGGGCGCGCCACCTCCGGCCGGTTGAGCGCCAGGACGGTGAGCAGGGTCAGCAGCCCGGCGATGACGGCGAAGAAGGCGCCGGTCTGCCAGGTCCAGGCCATCCAGGCCAGATGTTCGGTGACGATGTCCATGGCGGCGTCCTCCCTCCCGTCAGACGCGGCCCAGGGCGAAGCCCTTGGCGATGTAGTTGCGCACGAACCAGATCACCAGCGCGCCGGGCAGGATGGTCAGCACCCCCGCCGCCGCCAGCAGCCCCCAATCCATGCCGGAGGCCGAGACGGTGCGCGTCATTGTCGCCGCGATGGGCTTGGCGTCCACTGAGGTCAGCGTGCGCGCCAGCAGCAGCTCGACCCAGCTGAACATGAAGCAGAAGAAGGCGGTGACGCCGATCCCGCTGGCCACCAGCGGCATGAAGATCTTCACGAAGAAACGCGGAAAGCTGTAGCCGTCGAGATAGGCGGTTTCGTCGATCTCCCGCGGTACCCCGGACATGAAGCCCTCCAGGATCCACACCGCCAGCGGCACATTGAACAGGCAGTGGGCCAGCGCCACGGCGAGTGGCGTGTCGAACAGCCCGATGGCCGAATAGAGGTTGAAGAAGGGCAGCGCGAAGACCGCCGCCGGGGCCATGCGGTTGGACAGCAGCCAGAAGAACAGATGCTTGTCGCCCACGAAGCGGTAGCGCGAGAAGGCGTAGGCCGCCGGCAGGGCCAGCGCGATCGACAGCACCGTGTTCAGCGCCACATACTGCAGCGAGTTCAGATAGCCCGAGTACCAGGACGAATCGGTGAAGATTCGCTGGTAATTCTCGAAGGTCAAAGTATGGGGCCACAGCGTCAGGCCGCTGACGATCTCGGTGTTCGTCTTCAGGCTCATGTTCACGAGCCAGTAGATCGGCAGCATCAGGAACAGGATGTAGAGCGTGAGGACGATCCGTGCGCGCAGCATGGCCCGTTTCCTTTGCTAATTCCGTTGCGCGTCCATGCGGGTCATGACCGTGTAGAAGACCCAGCAGACCGCCAGGATGATCAGGTTGTAGACGATGGACAGCGCCGCGGCCTTGCCCAGGTCGAACTGCCCCAGCGCCAGCTTCACAAGGTCGATCGACACGAAGGTGGTGGAGTTGCCGGGGCCGCCGCCGGTCACCACGAAGGGCTCGGTGTAGATCATGAAGCTGTCCATGAAGCGCAGCAGCACGGCGATCAGCAGCACCCGGTGCATCTTCGGCAGCTGGATATTGCGGAACACCGCCCAGCGCGACGCCCCGTCGATTCTTGCGGCCTGATAGAAGGCGTCCGGGATGGAGCGCAGGCCGGCGTAGCAGAGCAGCGCCACCAGCGAGGTCCAGTGCCAGACGTCCATCGTCACGATGGTCACCCAGGCCGACAGCGGGTCCGCCGTGTAGTTGTAGGGGATGCCCAGCCGGTTGACCGCCCAGCCCAGCAGGCCGATGTCCTCGCGGGCGAAGATCTGCCAGATGGTGCCGACGACGTTCCACGGGATCAGCAGCGGCAGCGCCAGCACCACCAGCGTCGCCGCCACCCGCCAACCGTGGCGCGGCATGCTCAGCGCCACGGCGATGCCCAGCGGCACCTCGATCAGCAGGATCAGCAGCGAAAACAGCAGGTTGCGCCACAGCGCGTCGAAGAAGCGCCCGCCGAGGTCGGTGGAGGGGTCGAGAAGCTCCTGGTACCAGCCGATGCCGTTCCAGAAGAACTGGTTGTTCCCGAAGGTGTCCTGCACCGAGTAGTTGACCACCGTCATCAGCGGCAGGATGGCCGAGAAGGCGACGATCAGCAGAACCGGCAGGACGAGCAGCCATGCCCCCTGGTTGACGGGCTTGTCCATCACGCCGCCTCCCCTTCCACAAGCGTTCCGTCCGCGTAGACATGCACCATGGCGGGGTCGAGCAGCAGCGACGCCTCGTCCCCCGCCAGCGTCAGATCCTCCGGCACCGTCGCCGCCATCGGCAGGCCCGACAGTTCCACCCGCGCGATGCGCGTGCGCCCCAGATCGTCCAGCCGGCGCACCCGCACCGGCACGCCGCCGGCCCCGGCGGGCGCCAGCGTGGCGAATTCCGGCCGCACGCCGATCTCGATCTTTGCCTTGCCATTCAGGGCCGGATAGCCGCGGCGCAGCGCGATGACGTGCCCGCCGACCCGCGCGGCGCGGCCCGACACCTCGGCCGGCAGGACGTTCATGCCCGGCGACCCAATGAAATGGCCGACGAAGACGTGGGCGGGCCGCTCGAAAAGCTCCTGCGGGCGGCCCACCTGGACGACGCGCCCGTCATGCATCACCGCCACCTTGTCGGCGAAGGTGAGCGCCTCCGTCTGGTCATGGGTCACGTAGATCATCGTCAGGTCGAGCGCACGGTGCAGCGCCTTCAGCTTCGACCGCAACTCCCATTTCAGATGAGGGTCGATGACGGTCAGCGGCTCGTCGAACAGGATGGCCGCCACGTCCGGGCGGACCAGCCCACGCCCCAGCGAAATCTTCTGCTTGGCGTCGGCGGTCAGATTCCGCCCGCGCCGGTTCAGGTCCGCCGTCAGGTCGAGCAGCCCGGCGATCTCGCGCACCCGCGCGTCGAGCGGCGCCCCGCGCAGGCCGCGGTTGCGCAGCGGGAAGGCGAGGTTCTCATAGACCGTCATGGTGTCGTAGACGACGGGGAACTGGAAGACCTGGGCGATGTTGCGCGCCTCGGTCGGCAGCGCCGTCACATCCTTGCCGTCGAACAGCACCCGCCCCTCGCTGGGGGTCAGCAGACCGGAGATGATGTTCAGCAGCGTGGTCTTGCCGCAGCCCGACGGCCCGAGCAGCGCGTAGGCCCCGCCCTGCTCCCACACATGGGTCATCGGCTTCAGCGCGTAGTCGTCGTCACTCTTCGGGTTGGGTGTGTAGCTGTGGCCGAGGGATTGAAGGTCGATGCGCGCCATGCCGTCCGCCCTCCCGTCACGCCGCCATGACCAGCGGCGGCGCCGCGGCCAACCGCCCGTCATGGCCGAACACGAACAGCCGCCGCGGGTCGATGAAGCACTCGATCCGTTCGCCCGGCTCGACCTCCAGAACGCCGCGGGTGACGGCCACCCAGCGGTCGGTTCCGCCATCGGTGCGCGGCAGGTCGATGTGGACGAAGCTCTCCGAACCGGTGATTTCGCTGACCGCCACGGCACCGCTCAGGGACATCGCGTCGGCGTGGGGCCGTGTCAGGTGCAGGTGGTCGGCGCGGAAGCCGATGGTGTAGTCGTCGTCCGGCAGTTCCGCCAGGACGCCGCGCGCCGGCCCGTGCTCGCCGGTCGCCAGCACGATCTGCAGACCGCGCTTGTGCACCCGCATGGTGTTGAGCGGCGGGTCGGAGAAGACGCGCGCGCTGGTCAGGTTGGCCGGGCGGCGGTAAACGTCCGGCGTGCGCCCGAACTGCGCCAGCCGCCCCTCCCACAGCGTCGCCGTGTTGCCGCGGAGCAGGAGCGCCTCCGCCGGCTCCGTCGTCGCGTAGACGAAGACCGCGCCGGTCGCGGCGAAGATTTTCGGCAACTCCTCCCGCAGTTCCTCGCGCAGCTTGTAGTCCAGGTTGGCCAGCGGCTCGTCGAGCAGGACGAGTTGCGCCTCCTTGACCAGGGCGCGGGCGATGGCGGTGCGCTGCTGCTGGCCGCCGGAAAGCTGCTGCGGCGTGCGTTGCAGATAGGGCTCCAGCTTCAGCAGGCGGGCGGCCTCCCGCACCTTCCGGTCGATCTCGTCCTTGGGCCGGCGGGCGACCCGCAGGGGGGAGGCGATGTTCTCGTAGACGGTCAGGGACGGATAGTTGATGAACTGCTGGTAGACCATGGCGACGGAGCGTTCGCGGACGTGCCGCCCCGTCACGTCCACCCCGTCCACCAGCACGCGCCCGGCGCTGGGCACGTCCAGCCCGGCCATCAGCCGCATCAGCGACGTCTTGCCCGACAGGGTCGGCCCCAGCAGAACGTTCAGCGACCCGCGCTCCAGGCTCAGCGACACGTTCTCAAGGTGAACGTGGCCGCCGACATGCCTGCTGACTTTGTCCAGAACCAAGCCCACCGGCCTTCCTCCCCAATATTCATTTTTTCTTTATTGAGATGGTTCTTGTCGCCCTGTTTCCAGCCCGCTATTCGGCACCCCCTATTCCGCGGCGTCGGATGCCCTCTCCCTCCGGCTGCGCTCCTCCGTCATGAAGGCGTCGAGCGCCTGCGCCTGGGCGGCGTCCAGCCGCAGCCCCAGCTTGGTCCGGCGCCACAGCACGTCCTCGGCGTTCTCCGCCCATTCCTCCGTCATCAGGTAGCGGACCTCGGCTTCGGTCAGGGTGCCACCGAAGTCGCGGCCCAGATCCTCCGGCCGCGCGGCGCTGTCGAGAATCCGGCGGGCGTGGGTGCCGTAGGTGCGCGCCAGCCGCTCCAGATGAGGCTGCGGGAGGAACGGTGCCCTCCCGCGCAGCTCGGCGACCAGCGCCGCGACGCCGTCCGGCGGGAAATCGCCGCCCGGCAGGGTCCCGGCACTGCTCCAGTCCGAGGCTCCTGCTGCGAGCTTCGGCAGGAATGGCGCCAGCTTGGTGATCGCCGCGTCGGCCAGACGGCGGTAGGTGGTGATTTTGCCGCCGAATATGTTGAGCAGCGCCGCCTTGCCGTCGCCCGGCGCATCGAGCGCCAGCACATAGTCGCGGGTCGCCGCCTGCGCCGTCGAGGCGCCGTCGTCGTAGAGCGGGCGGACGCCGGAATAGGTCCACACCACGTCGGCCGGGGTCACCGGCTTGGCAAAATAGTCCCCGGCGGCGGCGCAGAGATAGGCGATCTCCGCCTCCGACGCGCGGACGTCCGCCGGATCGCCCTGGTAGTCGTTGTCGGTGGTGCCGATCAGGGTGAAGTCGCGCTCGTAGGGGATGGCGAAGACGATGCGCTTGTCAGCGTTCTGGAAGATGTAGCAGCGGTCGTGGTCGAACAGCTTCGGCACCACGATGTGCGAGCCCTGGACCAGACGGATGCGCGCGTCCACCGTGGACCGCGCCCCCTGCCGCATCACCTCCGACACCCAGGGGCCGGCGGCGTTGACCAACGCGCGGGCGCGGATGCTGCTGCGCTGGCCGCTGCGCGCGTCCTCCACCGTCACGGTCCACAGCCCGTCCTCGCGGACGGCGCTCAAGAAGCGGGTGCGGGTGCGGATCGTCGCGCCCATGCGCGCGGCGTCCTGCGCGTTCAGGACCACCAGACGCGCGTCGTCGACCCAGCAATCCGAATATTCGAAAGCGCGACCGAAACCAGGCTTCAGCGGTTTCCCCGCCGGATGGTTCCGCAGATCGAGCCCGCGCGTGCCCGGCAGCTTTTCCCGCCCGCCGAGATGGTCGTAGAGGAACAGGCCGAGCCGCAGGAACCAGGAGGGCCGCAGGCCGGGCAGATGGGGCAGGACGAAGCGCAGCGGCCAGATGATGTGCGGCGCCATGCGCCACAGCACCTCGCGCTCGCGCAGCGCCTCGCGGACCAGCCGGAACTCGTAATATTCCAGGTAGCGCAGGCCGCCGTGGATCAGCTTCGTCGAGGCCGAGGACGTGCCCGACGCCAGATCCTTCTGTTCGCACAGATAGACGGTGCAGCCCCGCCCCGCGGCATCGCGCGCAATGCCACAGCCGTTGATGCCGCCGCCGACGATGGCAAGGTCGTAGACCCCGGCCATCCATCCCTCCTCTCCGCTGTGCGCCCGCCCCTTGCGGTCTGCGCCTTTGTTTTCGTTTCAAACGGTAGCCGAGGGTTCAGCAGGCCGCAATACGAAAAAAGTGAAAGCGATACGAAAGACCATGATGCCATCCTCCCCTCCCTCGTTGGGAGAGGCGATGAACTCCGGCGATGCTGGCGGGTTATCCAGGCAACCGGAACCGGAGGACCGCGTGTTCGAGTGGATCGCAGACATGGTCGAAAGCGGCGGCTACGCCGGCATCGCGCTTCTGATGCTGCTGGAAAACGTCTTTCCGCCCATCCCATCGGAACTCATCATGCCGCTGGCCGGCTTCGTCGCCGCCCGCGGGGACCTCAGCCTGCCGCTGGTGGTTCTGGCTGGCACCCTGGGTTCTGTGGCGGGCGCGCTGTTCTGGTACTACGCCGGGCTGTGGCTGGGCAGCGAACGGCTGAAGCGGCTGGCCGCCCGGCATGGCCGCTGGCTGACGGTGGCGCCCGCGCAGGTTGATGAGGCGACGGGCTGGTTCCGCCGGCACAGCGGGGCGTCGGTACTGATCGGGCGCCTGATCCCGGCGGTGCGCACGCTGATCTCTGTTCCCGCGGGGATCGCCGGGATGGGTCTGGCCCGCTTCATGGCCTATTCGAGCATCGGAACGGCGCTGTGGTCGCTGGTTCTCGCCGGGGCGGGTTATTTGCTGGAGGGCCAGTACGACAAGGTGTCGGGATGGATGGACCCGGTGGCCAAGCTGGTCATCGCCGCCATCGCCGCCTGGTACGCCTACCGCGTCGCCACCTTCCGTCCGCAGGAACAGAACTGACGGGGCCACCCCCGTCAGTTTCGCAGAAACAGCCTGACATCAATCCTTTGCGTCATCCTTTGAACTGCGGGCGGGCAGATCCTTGCGCTTGGCGGAGGCCATCTCCCGCAGTTCTTTCTCGCTCATCGACTTGGCCATTTCCTTCGACGCCCCGCGCAGGCTGGATTCTGGCTGCTCCCCACGCTTGGCGGCCAGCGCCGCACCCGCAGCCATCTGCTGCTTCTTGGACTCCGCCTTGCTCATCCGATCCCTCCCCCGTGATGTGAACGCTCCTTCCATCAACAGGATCAGAGCGGATTCCGCTCTTGCGGGCCGACGCTGCAACCTTTGATCAACCCGCCGCATCCCATCCCCCTCGCCGTGACGGAAGCGATGTCCGTCGGAACCCAATAACCACACACGGGTGTGCGCGGATTCATTCCATATCCGTAATGCGGCTTTCCCGATTGTCAGAATCTCTCTTAGTTGTATCATTCATTGACAATCCTCCTTTTAGACGTATTCTCGGCGGTCTAATCCCTTTTTGGGACGCATATGACGTTTCTGTAAAAATTCGCCGCGAATTTTCCCGTCGGATCATTGCAACGCCGAAGGATTTGTGGGGACTTCGATGCCCGACACCACGCCGCACCTCCCCAACGACCGCCTTCATCTGTCCAACAGTTTCGGACCGGTCAAAATCTGGCCCGATTTTCGTCTGCATGAGGGATTCGAACGGCTTGCCGAGCGGCACCCCACCGCTCCGGCGATAGTGACGGAGGCTGGCATCCTCGATTATGCCGGGCTGGACGCGGCTGCCAACGCTCTGGCCCACGCGCTGCTGGCACTGGGGCTGGACAGGGAGGAGCCGGTCGGCGTTCTGGCGGAGCGATCGGGCGATCTGCCGCGAGCGTTCCTCGGCATTCTCAAGGCGGGCGGCGTCTATGTGCCGATGGTCGCCGACCTGCCGCCGGAACGGCTGGCGAACATGGCGCGTCAAGCAGAGATGCGGCTGCTGATCGCCCTCGACGGGCTGCCCATACCGGACGCGCTGGCCGATACCCTGTCCGTCAATGGCAACACGGAACGACCGCAGGCCGTCCTGCGCCCCGAATCCCTGGACGGCGACAGCCTCGCCAAGTCCGCGGAGCGCCCGGACCGGCCCGGTCCGGCGAATGGGCTGGCGGTCATCCTTTTCACCTCCGGTTCCACCGGACAGCCGAAGGGCGTGCTGATCCAGCACGACGCCTGCGTGAATCTGGCGCTCGGCCACACGGAAGCGCAGGACGTCGGGCCGGGTGACCGGGTGCTGCTGTCCACCTCCCCCGGCTTCATCCTGGGTTTCCGGGAACTGTGCCTGCCGCTGCTCTCCGGGGCAGCCTATGTCCCGGCTTCGCGCGCGCTGATCGACGATCCGGCGCGGCTGCTCGACCATATGGCCCGGCTGGGCGTTACCATCGCGCTGTTCACGCCATCCTATCTGCGGCTTCTGCGCGGCGCGGTTCCGGCGGGGCTGCGCATGATCCTGACCGCCGGGGAGCGGCCCAACCCAGACGACGCGCGGCATTACGCCCGCCACCTCGACTATTGGAACATGCACGGCGCCACCGAGGTCTGCGGCACCATCTGCATGCACAAGGTGAATCCGGACGGCGACGGCCCGCTGCCCAGCGGGCGCCCCTTCACCAACAACGCCGTCCATCTGCTGGACCGCCTAGGCAACGAGGTCCCCGACGGCGAGGTCGGCGAGATCCATGTCATCGGGCGGGGCGTCTCGCGCGGCTACCTGAACCAGCCCGAGCTGTCGGCGGAGAATTTCGTCGAGACGCGCTTCGGGCGCGCCTACCGCACGCACGACCTTGGGCGCTGGAACGAAAACGGCGACCTGGAGACGCTGGGCCGCGCCGACGACATGGTGAAGGTGTCCGGCCAGTCGGTGTCGCTGGGTGAGATCGAGCGCACATTGCTGCGCCACCCGCTGGTCAGCCGCGCCGCCGCCCTTCAGCACCAGGGCCGCCTGACCGCCATCGTCGAGAGCGCCGATCCGGAGGCGGCGCAGTCGGAAGACTGGCGCGCCTTCCTCGGCCGCAGCCTGCCCGCCTATATGGTGCCCGCGCAGGTGAAGGCCGTGGCGCGGATGCCGATCAGCTCCGCCGGCAAGACCGACCGCCGCGCCCTGCTGGCGCTCGCCGAAAAGGCATTGACCGCCGCGCGTGGCACGGGCGGAACGCCGCCGCAAGGCGATCTGGAGCGGGCCATTGCCGCGGTCTGGGAGGAGGTGCTGGACACCCGCCCGGTGATGCGGGACGACCCGTTCTTCGCCATCGGCGGCACCAGCCTGCTCGCCATCGCGGTCGGGCAGCGCCTCCATGCGCTCGGCCATCCGGTGACGGTGCCGGTAATCCTGGCCTCTCAGACGGTGGAGGCGTTGGCCCGCCGCATCGCGGAACAAAAGAACGAGGACACCGCCCCGCTGGACCTGAGCAAAGGTCCTGCCACAGCCGGACAGGAGGATTTCTGGGTCGCCGCCAAGCTCGGCCTCGCCGCCGCCGGATCGCACGTCGTGCGCGTCCTGTCGGTGCGCGGCCCGGTTCCGGAGGTTGAGCGCTGGCGCGCCGCCTGGGCCGCCCTGCTGGAGCGTCACCCCGCCCTGCGCACCGCCTTCCACGCCGACACCGAAGGGCGGGTGGGCTGGCGCACAGTTCCCGCCACCGCCCTGCCGCCCTCTGCCGGCTTTTCCATCGACCGCTGCCACGTTCCGGAGGAGGCGCGGGAACTGATCGCCGGCTACGCCGAGACGCCCTTCGCCCTGACCCAGGCGCCGCTGGCCCGCGCGGGCCTGATGCTCGTCGAATCCGGTAACGAGACGCTGTTCTGGTTCGTGCTGCATCATGCCGTGGTGGACGGCCAGTCCGCCCGCACGGTGCAGGAGGATGTCCTCGCCCTGCTGCTGGGCCGTCCCCTGCCATCGGCGCCGCACGGCATCGCACTGGCGGCGCAGGACGAGGCGCGCCACCTTCGTTCCGACGGGGCGGCGCAGGACCGTGCCTTCTGGAACGCCAAGCTGGACGCCCTGCCACTAGAGGCGCTTGAGGAGCTTCCGCTCGACCAACCCCGCCCCACCACGCCCGGCGGGTGCCCCACCCCACCCCTGGCGGAGCGGCTGGACGCCGCGACCACCACGGCCCTCGCCGCCATCGCGAAGGCGCAGGGCGTCGGTCTGCACGGGCTGCTGCTGGCGATCCTGGCGGCCGAGGTGCGGCGGCGTGGCGGGCGGAGCGACCTGATCCTGGGTACCGGCGTTTCGCTGCGCCCGGCGGGAGCAGAGGACAGCGTTGGGCATTTCGTCAATCTCGTGCCGGTCGTCCTGCCCAGCGCCGCAGCGGCACTGGCCGGACAGGTTCGCGCCGCCCAGGAGGCGCTGACGGAGGCAGTCGGACACGCCGGTCTGCCCGCCAACCTGATCCAGCGGGAGTTCCGCCAGCGCCGGCCCGACGCGCTGCCGCCAGCCCGCCCCAACCTCTTCTCGGTGGCGCTGACCGCCAACCCTCCGCGAACCAGCGCCGATCCCGCCAGCGGCCTGTCGCTGTCCCCACGCCGGTTGCCCGGCGCGCTTGCCCACCCCTCCGCCGGCCTCGATCTCGCCTTCAGCCACGAGCCGGTGACTGCGGAGGACGGTGACGGGCTGGAACTGGCGCTGCTGTGGAACCCGGATGTCTATACGGAAGCCACTGCGCGCTCCTGGCTGGCTGGCTTCGCCGCCTGGGCGCGCTGGCTGGCCGCCGCCCCGGCACGGCTGGAATCCCCGCTGCCCGCGCTGCTCCCGGAGGAGACGGCCCTTCTCGACCGCTGGGAGCACGGCGAGGAGCGCCCGCGCCCGGCCCGCCGCGCCCATGAGCTGTTCGAGGAGATCGCCGCCCGCAATCCTGACCGCCCCGCCGTGGTCACCCTCAGCGACGTGCAGACCTATGGCGACCTGAACCGGGACGCCGACCGCATCGCCGCCGCCCTGCTGCGCTGCGGTGTGGCGCGGCAGGAGGCCGTGGCGGTGCTGACCGGCTGCTCGCCGGGCCTGCCTGCGGCGGTGCTCGGAATCTGGAAGGCGGGGGCGGCCTATCTTCCGCTGGCCCACGACTTGCCGCCGGAGCGCATGGCCTACATGGTCCGCGACGCCGGCGTCCGGTTGCTGATTGCGCTGGACAGCCAGCCCGTCCCGTCCGCCCTGGCCGAGGCCGTGCCGACGCTGATCCGCTCGGACATCCTCGAAGGCTCCGCCACACCGACCGCCGTGGCTGGGGCGCCGGACGACCTCGCCTATATCATCTACACCTCCGGCACCACCGGGCATCCGAAGGGCGTGGCGGTCCGGCACGATGGCTTCATCAACGCCGCGCTTGCGACCGGGGAGACGGTCGGCCTGCGGGCGGACGACCGCATGGCGCTGGCGGCGACGCCGGGATTCGACGCCTCGCTGTGGGAACTGGGGCTGGCGCTGCTTCATGGGATGGCGCTGGTTCCCGTGCCGCCGGACCAGCGCGACGACCCCTGGGCGTTGAAGGACGCCTACGCGGCGCTGGGCGTCACAGTGGCCTTCCACGCTCCCTCCTACCTGCGGGTCAGCCAGGAGAAGCCTTTCCGCGGCCTGCGTGTCCTGCTGACCGGCGGAGAGGCACCGAACGCCGACGATGCCCGCCACCACGCCGCCGATCTCGCCTTCTGGAACGCCTATGGCCCGACGGAGGCGAGCATCCTCGCGTCCATGGGCCGCATCCTACCCGACAGCGGACGCGGCGGGCCGGTGCCCGCCGGGCGCCCACTGCCCAATTGCCGCATCACGCTGCGTCGTCCGGACGGCGCGCCGGTTCCTCCGGGCCTGCCAGGAGAAGTGTGGCTGGGCGGGGTGGGCCTCGCCCGCGGCTACCTCAACAACCCGGAGCTGACCGCGCGCGCCTTCGCCGAGACAGCGGAAGGCCGATTCTACCGCACCGGCGATCTGGGCCGCTGGATGGCGGACGGTCAACTGGTCCTGTGCGGACGTATCGACCATCAGGTGAAGCTGCACGGCCAGCGCGTCGAGCTTGCCGAGATCGAGCAGGACCTGCTGGCCCACCCCGCCGCCGCACAGGCCGTCGTCCTGGTAGACGCCGCGGCGGAAGGCACCAAGGCTCTGCGCGCATTCGTCCGCGCCAAGAACGGCGCCGCCCTGCCCGACGAGGAGGCGTGGCGCGCCTTCCTGGCGGACCGTCTGCCCGCCTTCATGGTGCCGGCCAGCGTGACGGCGGTGGACAGCGTCCCCCTGACACCGGCGGGCAAGATCGACCGCGACGCCCTGCTCCGCCTCGCCCATTCCCATTCCGATGGCCACGCCGCCAGGGCGGAGCGGCTGGCACCGCTGGACGGGCTCGAAAGCCGGATTGCCGCCCTGTGGGGCGGTCTGCTGGGCGAGGAGGTCACGCGCGGCGACAATTTCTTCGCGCTCGGCGGCAACAGCCTGCTGGCGGTGACCATCGCGCACCGGCTGTCCCAGGACCTGGGTGTGGCCGTCCCGGCGCGCGCCCTGTTCGCCGCCCCGACCCTGGCCGGCTTCGCCCGCAAGGTGGCGGAGTTGCGCGATGCGGACACGCCGCAGGCCGACGAATCCGACCTCGCCACCGAAGGGGAGCGCGAGTTCTGGGTGGCCGAGGCGGCGGGGCTGGACACGCGGCCCTTCATCATCCCGGTGATCCGCACCGTGGAGGGGGAGTTTCCGGACGTGGCCCGCTGGTCGGACGCCTGGACGGCGCTCGCCGAGCGGCACGAGGCGCTGCGCACGACCTTCGCCGAGGACGTCGAAGGACGGTTGCGCCGCTGCATCACCCCCACCATCGACGTCACTCCAGAACTGTCCAAGCAACCCGACCGCGCTGCGGCACTGGCCCATATCCGCGCCCGCCAGGGTCAACCATTCGCCATGGCGACCGCGCCGCTGTGGCGCGCTGGGCTGGTGACGCTGGCAGACGGCGGTGCACCGCTGTTCTGGATGGCGATGCATCATTCCATCGGCGACGGACGTTCGGTCGGCATCCTGCTGGAGGAATTGACCGCGTTGCTGGCGGGCAAGCTCCTGCCTCCTCTGCTTGCCCGCTACACCGCCATGGCCGCCCGCGAGCGGCGTTATCTGGACGGCCCGGACCGCTCCTTAGACGAGGCTCATTGGCGGCAGCACCTGTCCGCCCTGCCCGCCGAGGCGTTCGACGACTGGCCGCTCGACACGCCGCGCGCTGCCGGGGTCGCACCGGGCAGCCACCGCTTCGAGCTGCGGTTGGATCCGGCCACCGCCGCGGGGCTGAAGACCGTCGCCCGTCGGCACGAGGCCAGCCTGCACGCCGTCCTGCTGACCCTGCTGGCGCGCGAGGTGCGGCGACGCACCGGGCGCGGCGCCGTCACCATCGGCACCACCGGCGACATCCGGGAAACCGCCGAGGATGCGCGGGTCGTCGGTTACGGCGTGAATATGTTGCCGCTGGCCCTCCGGCCCGCTGCCGGGCTGCCTTTCGCCGCGGAGCTTCGCGCCACCCAAGCGGCCCTGGCCGGGGCGCTGCAGCACGCCCGCCTGCCCTTCGCGCGGATCTGCCACGGCTTCTGGGCGGATCGTCCGCAGCACCGCGACCCGGCGCGTTACCCGCTGTTCGACATCGCGGTGACGGAGAATCCGCAGGGCGCCCCTGCCGCCGGCCCGCTGCGCTTCGTCCGTCCTAATCACGAGGGGTTGGCCTACGAACGCACCGGCCATTCGCCGGGCCAGGACATGGTGCTGATCCATGAAGGGCTGGCCGACGGCGGACTGCTGCTGCAATGGCACGTCAGCGCCGCGCTCTACGCCAAGGACACGGCGGAACGCTGGTTCGAGGCGTTGAGCGGCTGGGCGCGCTGGCTGGGGGGCGACGTCGCCCGCGCCGAGGCGACCCCGCCCGAACTGCTGCCGGAAGAGGAGATGACGCTCGCGGCGTGGGAGCACGGCCCGGCGGCGGAGCGCCCGGCGCTGCCCTTCCACACGCTGTTCGAACGGCTGATCGACCAGCCCGGCACCGGCCAGGGCGGACGCCCGGCGGTCATCACCACCGACCGCGTTCTGACCTACCGCGCGGTGGAGGCGGAGGCCAACGCCATCGCCCACGCCCTGCTGGAGCGCGGGGCGGAGCGCGGCAGCGTGGTCGGCGTCCTGACCGGCCGCTCCCCCAACCTGCCCGCCGCCCTGCTGGGCGTGTGGAAAGCCGGAGCGGTCTATCTCCCGCTCGCCGCCGACCTGCCGGCCGAACGGCTGGCCTTCATCGCCGGAGACGCCGGGGCGGCCCTGCTGCTGGCGCTGGACGGCGTCGCCGTGCCTGACGCGCTGTCCGCCCTGCCGCTTCTGCGTCCAGAGGGTCTCTCCGCCGATTTCCGCACCGCTCACGCCCACCGGCCGCAAGCCGCGACGGGGCCGGAGGACACCGCCTACATCCTCTACACCTCCGGTTCCACCGGCCGCCCCAAGGGCACGCCGGTCAGCCACGGCGCCTATGTGAACATGGTGCTGGGCGCCGTCGAGACCTTCGGCCTGACCGCCGAGGACCGGACGCTGATGTTCGCCTCGCCCTCCTTCGACGTGTCGCTGTCGGACATCGGCGTGCCGCTGGCCGCCGGGGCGGCGCTATGCGCCGTTCCCTACGAGATGTTGAGCGCCCCGGCCCGCCTGATCGCCTTCCTGGCGGAGCAGCGGGTGACCGTCGCCGACCTCACCCCGACCTATCTGCGCCTGTTCGACGGGGCGGAGCTGCCGTCCCTGCGCATCCTGGTGACCGGCGGCGAGGCGCCCCTTGCGGCGGACGTGCGCGCCTACGCCGGGCGGCTGCGCTACTACAACGCCTACGGCCCGACCGAGAACACCATCACCAGCGCCATGGGGCTGCTGGGCGCGGAGGACCGGGGCTTCCTGCCCGTCGGCCGTCCGCTGCCCAACACGTCGGTGCACATCCGCGACGCGGCGGGCCGCCCGGTGCCGCCGGGGGCGGTGGGGGAAATCTGGCTGGGCGGTGCCAACCTCGCCCGCGGCTACCTGAACCGCCCGGAGCAGGAAGCGGCGGCCTTCATCGGGACGGGACGCGGGCGGCTCTACCGCTCCGGCGACCTCGGGCGCTGGCGCGCCGACGGCGAGCTGGAGGTGCTGGGCCGCATCGACGATCAGGTGAAGCTGAACGGCATCCGCATCGAACTCGGCGAGATCAAGCAGGCGCTGGGAAGCCACCCCGACATCGCGCAGGCGGTGGCCCTGGTGCAGGGCAAGGCCGGCGCGGCGCAGAGCCTGTGGGCCTTCGTCCGCCCCATCCCCGGCAAGCCGGTGCCAGCCGAGGACTCCTGGCGCGGCTGGCTGGCCGACCGGCTGCCCGCGGTGATGATCCCGGCCGGGGTGATCGCGGTGGATACGGTGCCCGTGACGGCGTCGGGCAAGGTGGACCGCGCAGCACTGCTAGGGCTGATCGCCGGCCACGCCCCGCAGGGCGTGCAGGTCCCGCCGCAAGGCCGACTTGAGGAAACCGTCGCCCGCGTCTGGGCGGAGCGGCTGGGCCGCGGTCCGGTCTGGCGCGACGACAATTTCTTCGCGCTCGGCGGCCACAGCCTGCTCGCCATCGCCGTCGCCCACGCTCTGGAAACGGAGCTGGGGCGCCCCGTCTCCGCCCGCGACCTGTTCACCGAACCGACCCTGCGCGGCTTTGCCGCCCGCCTCGCCGCCGCTGCTCCCGCGGATGCCCCATCCGACGCCGAATCCGACCGCGCGACCGAAGGCCAGCGGGAGTTCTGGGTGGCCGAGCAGGCCGGGCTGGACACCCGCGGCTTCAACATCCCCCTGACATTGGCGGTGGAGGGCGACACCCCGGCCGACGACCGCTGGCAAGCCGCCTGGACTGCCCTGGCCGAGCGGCACGAGGCCCTGCGCACCGGCTTCCAGGAGGACGGGGACGGCACGCTACGCCGGACTGTCCATTCGACGACCATCGGTCTGGACATTTCGACGGCGCCCGACCGTCCCACCGCCCTGGAACACATCCGGGAGCGCCAGACCGAACCCTTCGCCATGGCCGCTCCGCCGCTGTGGCGGGCCGGGCTTGTCCGGGTGGCGGACGGCGGCGCCCTGTTCTGGCTGGCCCTGCACCATTCCATCGGCGACGGCCTGTCGCTCGGCCTGCTCACGAACGACCTCGCCGCGCTGCTGCGCGGGGAGTCCCTGCCCGGCCGCGCCCCCGGCTTCGGCCGCTCCGCAGCGCGGGAGGAGGCCTATCTCACCAGCGAGGCCGCCCGGGCGGACACGGAGCATTGGCGGCGCCTGCTCGCCGGAATCGACCCCGCCGCCTTCGAGGAATGGCCGCTCGACCGGCCGCGTCCGGCCGTGCGCAGCGCGGAGACGGCCAAGGGAAGCCATTGCCACCGCGTCCGCCTCACCCCGGACGTGGCAGAAGCGTTGCGCGCCCTCGCCCGGCGCAACGGTGCCAGCCTGCACGCCCTGATGATGACGCTGATGGCGCATGAGGTGCGCCGCCGCACCGGCCGGACGGCGTTCCTGATGGGCACCGCCGCGTCCACCCGCGAGACGGCGGAGGAGGCGGGCGTCGTCGGCTACTGCATCAACATGCTGCCGGTGCCCTTCCAGGTCGACCGGGGCGAGCCGCTGGAGCAGGCGGTCAGGGCGACGCAGAGCCGTCTGGCGGAAGCGCTGCGCCATGGCCGTCAGCCTTTCGCGCGCATCCACCAGGAGTTCCGCCGCAGCCACCCGCAGGCGCATCATCCGGCCCGCTACCCGCTGTTCGATCTGGCGGTGACGGAAAATCCGGTCATGGCCGCCCCGCGGGGCGATGGGCTCCGCTTCGCGGCCATCGACGCCTTCCATGGCCCCGATATCCAGTACGAACTGCGCCAGAGCGCCCCCGCCCAGGACCTCGTCCTGATGCATGAGGGGCAGGCGGACGGCGGGCTGGTCCTCCAGCTCTACGCAAACGCCGCCCTCTATGATCGGGAGACCGCGCAGGCCTGGACCGCGGCGCTGGCCGGCTGGGCACGGCGGCTGGCCGATCCGCAGCGGGCGCCGGGCGAACCGCTGCCCGCCCTGCTGCCGGACGAGGAGACGCGGCTCGCCGCGTGGGAACACGGCCCGGCGATGCCGCACCCGGTTCCCTGCTTCCACCACCAGTTCGCCGCGCTGGCGCGCTCGCAGCCGGATCGCCCGGCCCTCATCACCGATGACGGCGCGGTCAGCTACGCCGCGATGAACGCCCGCGCCAACGCGCTGGCCCACGCGCTGCTGGCGCAAGGCGTGCGGATCGGCGACGCGGTCGGCGTCCTGACGGAGCGCTCGCCCGCCCTGCCCGAAGCGGTGCTGGCGATCTGGAAGGCCGGGGCGGCCTATCTGCCGCTGACCCGCGACCTGCCGGCGGACCGGCTGGCCTTCATCGCCCGCGACGCCGCCATCCGCGTTGTCGTGGCGCTGGACGGCCACGCCCTTCCCGACGCGCTGGCGCAGGCCGGATACGCCGTCCTCCGCCCGGAATCCCTGACCGGGGATTTCCGCGCCTCCCACGCCCATGAGCCGGAGGCCGGGGAACGCAGCGGTCCCGGCGATCCCGCCTACATCATCCACACCTCGGGATCGACCGGGGTGCCGAAGGGGGTCGTGCTGCATCATGGCGGTATGCTGAACCTCGGCCTGTCGATGGCGCGGATGATGGGCGTCCAGCCGGACGAACGGACGCTTCTCAGTTCCTCCCCCTCCTTCGACGCCTGGATCTCCGATTCCGTGATGACCTGGGCGACCGGCGGCGCGCTGGTTCCGATCCGCCGCGCCGAGATGGACGACACCGCCGGGCTGCGCGCCAAGATAGAACGGCTGGGCGTCACCTCCGCCACCTTGCCGCCCTCCTACCTGCGGCTGTTCGAGCAGGCGGACCTGCCGACCCTGCGCATCCTGATGACGGTGGGCGAGCCGCCCAACGCCACCGATGCCCTGCACTACTCGGCCCGGCTGCGCTACATCAACGGCTACGGCCCGACCGAGAACACCGCCGCCGCCAGCATCGGCATTCTGTCCCCGGACTCGCCGTGGATGAGCGCCGGGCGCCCGCTGCCCAACACCGCCATCCACATCCTGGACGAGGATGGGGAACCGGTGCCCCCCGGCGCCATCGGCCATGTCTGGCTGAGCGGCCTGGGGCTGGCCATCGGCTACCTGAACCGGCCAGACCTGACCGCCGCCGCCTTCGTAGAGACGGCGAAAGGCCGCCGCTACCGCACCGGCGACCTCGGCCGCTGGCTGCCCAACGGGGAGCTTCTGGTCCTCGGCCGGTCGGACAGTCAGGTGAAGCTGCGCGGCCAGCGCGTGGAGCTGGGCGAGATCGAGCACCGGCTGGAATCCCACCTTGGCGTGCAGCAGGCGGTGGCCCTGGTGGACACGCCGCCGGGCGGCGCCCAGACGCTGTGGGCCTTCGTCAGCCTCGCCCCCGACGCCGCGGAGCCGACGCAGGCCGCCTGGGCCGCCCATGCTGCGGCGGCGCTGCCCGCCTACATGGTGCCGGCGGCGGTGATCCGGGTGCCGGCGATCCCGGTGACGGTGGCCGGCAAGGTCGACCGCAAGGCCCTGCTGCAGGCGCTGGCCGACCACGCACCCTCCGAAGGCACGGCTTCCAGCGCCTACACCCCGCCGCGCAACGCGGTGGAGCAGCGGGTGGCGGAGCTGTGGGCGGAGCAGCTCCAGCGGCCCGTTCCGGGGCGCGAGGCCGGCTTCTTCGAGCTGGGCGGCGACAGCCTGCGGGCGATCGCCGTGGTCAATCGCCTGCGCCGCGAATTCGCCTGCAGGATCAACGACCTCTACGAGGCCCCGGTGCTCGCCGACTTCGCGCTGCGCCTGCGGCCCCAGCCGGACCATCTGCACCGCGTCATCGCCGCCGTCCGATCCCATTGGCGGGACTATCAGGCGACCCTGCCCACCTTTGACGCCGCCCGCGACCGGGCGCTGGCCGAGCAGCAGCAAGCCTACGAGGCGCGCAACGCGGCCTACGACGCCTTCGATGGGACGGAGCGGCGCGATTATGGCGATGTGCTGCTGACCGGCGCCACCGGCTATCTGGGCGCCTACCTGCTGCGGGAACTTCTGTCCGATCCGGCGCGGCGGGTGACCGCACTGGTGCGCGGGGGCGACGACGAGGCCGCCCGCGCCCGGCTGGACCGCGTGCTGGCCGGCTATTTCGGGACGGTGGGCGGGGCGGCGCTGATCGGCAATCCGCGGCTGACCGTCCGGGCTGGCGACCTGCGGCGCGACGGGCTGGGCCTCACCCCCACGGTGCACGGCGCACTGGCGGAGGGGGTGAGGGCGGTCTTCCACTGCGCGGCCAACGTCAACCATTTCGGCCACTACGCGGAGTTCCACGCCGACAATGTGGAGGCGACGCGCCGGCTTCTCGACCTCGCCGCCGCCCGGCGCGACGACCCGGCGGACTTCCACCTGATCTCCACCCTGTCGGTCACCGGCAAGGCGCCGGAGGACGGCTTCACACTCGTCACCGAGTACGACGCGGTGCCTGAGACGCTCGACGAAAACTACTATGTCCGCAGCAAGCAGGAGGCGGAGCGGCTGGTCACGGCGGCACGCGGCGACCTGCGCAACGCCAGCATCCACCGCGTCGGCAACGTCGTCTTCGCGGCGGAGGGCGGACCGTTGCAGTTGAACCTGCGGGACAACGCCTTCTTCCGGCAACTGGCCGCCTTCGTGCGGCTGGGGGTGGTGCCCGACGATTCGCACGTCTGGTTGTGCCACGTCGATCGCGTGACCCGCGCAGTGGCTCTGCTGGCCGGTGCCGCCGGCCTCGCCAACGAAACGCATCACGTTGAGAACCACCGCCGCGACACGCTGGCCGACTTCGTCACCTCGGCGGCGGGCATGGCGGGTGCTGTGCAGGCGGTCGGCTTCGGCGCGCTGCTCGACCGGCTGGAGCGCGCCATCGGCGAACCCGACATGGACGGCGCCCTGGCCCAGACGCTGGAGGGCTTCGGGCTCTACAGCGGGCGCTCCCCCCAGGCGCGCGGGCGGCGGCAGGAGCTGACCTCCGAACGCACGCAAGCACTGCTCGGCCGCATGGGCTTCGGCTGGCCGCCGGTCCCCCGCGCCGGGCAGGCCGACATGCTGCGCGCCGCCGCGGATCTTTTCTCCCGATGAACGCCTCCGGAGCCACCATGCTGAACCACGTCCACGACCTCGGCTTCCGCACCGGGGAGTTCACCGTGGAGCCGCTGCCCGACGCGGAGACCGGGCGGGTCCTCGCCGTCCTGGCCGCCCGCCACGGGACGCAGACCGACGCCACCGCTCTCGTCCCGGACGGGCGGGAGGCGGACTTGCGCGGCGAACTGGCGGAGGCTGCGCCCGGCCTGTCCGCCCTGGCCACGGCGATCCGCGACCGGCTGGAGAGCAGCCACAGCGGCGTGCTGATCCGCCGCGCCCATTTCGGCCGCCACGACCTGGACACCCGGCGCCGCCTGCTCTACGCGCTGGCCGTCGGCATCGGCGCGCCGACCGCGACCGACCGCGACCGCAAGGTGGTGTGGGACATCAAGCTCCGCCCCGAGCTGGTCCGCAGCGGCGGCGCCTCCACCTTCTCCGAACACGCCGACGAGGCCGACTTCCACACCGACACCCAGTATTTCCCGAACCCCGAACGCTACATGCTGCTCTATTTCGCCCAGGCGGCGGCCTGCGGCGGCGGGCGGTCCAGCCTGCGCGACGCCCGCTGCGTCCGCGAGGCCCTGAGCGGCAGCGACGAGGGGCGCTGGGCGCTGGACCTGCTGTCGCAAACGGCACTGCCCTTCCGCATCCCCGCCACCTTCACCCGCAGCGGGTCGCGGGACGCGGTGGAGGTGACCTTCGCCACCATCTTCGGCGACCGTCCGCTCATCCGCTTCCGCACCGACACGCTGCGCCGCGGACTGGCCGCCCGCCCGGAGCACGACACGCCGGAGGTCCGCCGCGCGCTCGCCATCCTCCAGGCGGAGCTGGACAACCCAGCGCGGCGGCTGGAGACCTTCATGGAGTCCGACAGCCTGCTGGCGATGAACAACCACGAGGCGCTCCATGGCCGTGGCGCCTTCGCCGACCCGGACCGTCACGCGCTGCGCATCCGCATCGACGATGGCGCGCTGCAGGATTCCGCGCCGCAGGATCAGGCGCGATGAACCTCCTCCGCCTTCTGGGACGGCTGGGACCGGCGCCACTGCGCCGGCTGGTTCTCTACGCCCTGGGCTCGGCCCTCTTCTCCACGCTGGTGCTCGCCCTGGTCAACCGGGGGGCGGAGGAGATCGCCGCGGAGAAGGCCGACTTCGTCAACGTGCCGCTGGCCGCCGCCTTCGTCGCCAGCGTCCTCCTCTACATGCTCCTGGAAGGCCGCATGGTCGCCCACCTGTCGGCGGACGCGGAGGAGGTGGTGGACACGCTGCGCATGCGGTTGCTCGACCAGATCCGCCGCGCCGACCTGTGGAAGCTGGAACGCTTCGGCCAGACCCCGCTGTTCGAAAGCGTGACGCAGAGCAGCCAGCTCATTTCGCAGAACTCGCAGTTCCTGGCGTTGACGGTGCGCTCGGTCCTGCTGACCGGGACGATCCTGCTCTACATCGCCACCATCTCGCTGGTCGCCTTCCTGCTGATCGGCGGGCTTCTGGGCACCGGGACGTGGTTCTACATCCGGCTGGGCCGCGCGCTGGAGGAACGACAGCGCGCCATGATGGCGGAGGAGGCCGCCCTGTTCGAAGGCGTGTCGGACCTGTTCGACGGCTTCAAGGAACAGCGGCTGAACAGCGCCCGCAGCCGCGACCTGAACGCCGCCTTCGGCACCGTGTCCGGCCGCACCATCATGGCCCGCGGCGCGGTGCATCTGCACACTTGGCAGCAGTTCGTGTTCGGCGAATGCGCCTTCAACCTGATGCTGGGCGTGGTCGTCTTCGTCGTGCCGTCTTACTCCAGCGCCATTTCGGCGGAGCTGGTGAAGATCACCGCCGCCATCTTCTTCATGTCGGCCCCGGTCTTCGGGCTGATGCAGTCGCTGGCGGTGATGAGCGCCGCGGAGGCCGCCGCCGGGCGCATGATGGCTCTGGAAGGCCAGCTCGCCGAGTTGGCGGAGGCCGGGAGCGACTGTCCCGCCCTGCCCGTGCCCGTCAACTTCGCCGAACTGCGGATGGAGGGTTTGGAGTTCGCCTTCCCCGCCCCGCCGGGCGAGCCGCCCTTCGCGGTCGGCCCCTTCGACCTGGCCATCCGGCGCGGGGAGGTGATCTTCATCACCGGCGGCAACGGGTCGGGAAAATCGACCTTCATCAAACTGCTGACCGGCCTCTACCACCCGCTGCGCGGGCGGATCACGGTGGACGGGGTGCCGGTCGGTCCACAACGCATCGCCGCCTACCGCGAGCTGATGGCGACCGTCTTCGCCGACTTCCACCTGTTCGCCCGCCTCTACGGCCAGGACGCCATCAACCCTGTGGAGGCCGCCGAGCTGATGCGCTGGATGGAGATGGAGCGGGTCACCGCCGTGGAAGGCGACCGCTTCGGGCGGCGCGACCTGTCCGCCGGGCAGCGCAAGCGGCTGGGTCTCGTCGGCGCGGTCCTGGAGAAGGCGCCGATCCTGATCCTCGACGAATGGGCGGCCGACCAGGACCCGCATTTCCGCTTCAAGTTCTACCGGGAGGTCGTGCCAGAACTGAAGCGGCGCGGTCTGACCATCGTGGCGGTGACCCACGACGACCATTACTTCGACGTCGCCGACCGCCGCCTGCACATGGAGGAAGGCCGCCTGACTGAACTCGCCCACAGGGCGGAGGGCGTGGCATGAGGCTGGCCGCCATCGTCCTGCGCGAGCTTCCGGAGAATCTGCGCACGCTCGCCCTGATGAACGTCCTGTCGGCGATCGCGACCGCGGCGCTGCTCTGGCTGGTCGACGTCGCCGCCAAGGACGCGGCCAAGGGCATCGTCAACCCGCGACTTCTGGTGATGTACGCGGTCACGGTGACGCTGTTCGGGGTGACCCACAATTACGCGCTGATCACCGCGTCCCAGGACGCCGAGCGGCTGATCCACAAGATCCGGCTGCGCCTGTTCGATCTGGTGCGCCGCGCCGACCTCGTGACCGTGGACCGCATCGGACGGGCATCGCTGCACGGCGTGCTGACCCAGGACACCCAGACGCTGGCCCAGACCCTGCCGCTTCTGGCGATCGGCGGGCAGCAGGCGGTGATGCTGGTCTTCCTGGCGGTCTATCTGGCCTGGCTGTCGCCGCTGGCTTGCGTGATGGCCTTCGCCTTCGCCGGGATCGCCGTGGCGGTGAAGGTCGCGCGGGTGCAGCGCCTGCGCCGCAGCATGGTGGAGGCGGCAGCGGCGGAGTCGCGTGTCTTCGACGGGCTGACCGACCTGTTGCGCGGCTTCAAGGAGGTACGGATGAACCGCCGCCGCGGCGACGGACTGATCCGCGACCTCGCCGACGCCTCGTCCCGGGCGCGCGCAGTGAACGTGGACATGAAGGAACGGTGGGGCCGCAACTTCGCGCTGGTCGAGGCGATGTTCTACACGCTGATCGGCATGATGGTCTTCGTCGTGCCGCTGTTCACCACCGGCTATCACGCGGTGGTGGTGGCGGCGACCACGGCGGCCCTGTTCATCGTCGGGCCGGTCAGCACCGTCTCCTTCGTCACTCCACTGGTCTCCCAGACCGAGATGGCCCTGTCCAACATCGAGGCGATGGAGGAGCGGCTGCGCACCGCCGCCGGCAGCGCCCCGGACGAAAGGGCGGAGCGGCTGCCCGGCCCGCCCGCCAGCGTCGCGCTGAAGGACGCCAGCTTCGCCTATCACGACGGCGAGGGCACGCCGGTCTTCGCAGTCGGGCCGCTGTCGGCGGAATTCCGGGCGGGCGAGATCACCTTCGTCACCGGCGGCAACGGCTCCGGCAAATCCACCATGCTGCGCCTGCTGACCGGGTTGATGCCTTTGAGCGGCGGTCAACTCCTCGCCGACGGGGAGCCGGTGCCGGCGGAGCGGATGCAGAGTTACCGCGACATGATCTCGGCCATCTTCTCCGACTACCACCTGTCGCGCCGCCTCTACGGTGTCGCCGATCCCGACCCGGCACGCGTCCGCGCCCTGCTGGAGCGGCTGGAGATGCAGGACAAGGTGACGGTCGCGGATGGCGGCTTCAGCACCGTCGCCCTGTCCACCGGCCAGCGCAAGCGCCTCGCCCTGGTGGTCGCGCAGTTGGAGGACAAGCCGGTCATCGTGCTGGACGAATGGGCCGCCGACCAAGACCCGCATTTCCGCCGCGTCTTTTACGAGGAGCTGCTGCCGGAGCTGAAGGCGTTGGGCAAGATCGTCATCTGCGTGACCCACGACGAGCGCTGGTTCGGCCTCGCCGATCGCGTCTATCACATGAACGAGGGCCGCATCGAGGAAGGCCACGGCCACCATCACCTGTTCGCGCTGGAGACAGCGTGATGAGCCCGCCCCTGTCCTCCTGGCTTCAAGGTTTCCGAGCGGTTTCGGCGCCGCTCCGCTCCCTGGTCTGCTTCCCCTACGCCGGGGCCGGAGCCGCCGTCTTCCGCGACTGGGCCTCGGCCGTCGATTCGGACACCGAGCTGCTGGCCGTGCGCCTGCCGGGGCGGGAGAGCCGCATCGGCGAGCCGCCGCTGCATCGGGTCGAGGACGCCGTGCCTGCCCTGATGGCCGCACTGGCACCGCTGGACGATCGGCCGCTGATCCTGTTCGGCCACTCGCTGGGCGCCACGCTGGCCTACGCCACCGCCCGCGCTCTGGTGGCGCGGGGCCATCCACCCGCCGTGCTGGCCGTGTCGGGGCGCCGGGCACCGCACCTCGCGTCGCGGCGGCCCCCCGTCCAAGGCCTGGACGACGCGGCCTTCCTCAGCCGTCTTGCCGCGCTGGGCGGCACCCCGCCCGAGGTGCTGGCCTGCGACGACCTGATGGAATTGATGCTGCCCATGCTGCGCGCCGACTTCGCGATGTCCGACGCCTTCCTCGAACCTGGTCCACCACCGCTTCCGGTGCCGATCCTGGCCTTCGCCGGGGCGGAGGATGAGGAGGCCACGGAAGCGGAGGTTGCCGGGTGGGAGCGGCTGGCGGGGGCGGGGTTCAGCCTGCGCACGCTTCCCGGCGGCCATTTTTTCCTGCACGAGCAGCGCGCGTCGATTGTCCGATATCTAACAGAGGAGCGTTTTCGAAACACCCATTGAGCGCCGAAATTCTTTTTGATGGCAAATACTTTGACGAAAACAACCGCATTCGTTAGCCCATATGACGGTGCCGCCGGCAATCACCGGCGGCGTTTTCGGAGCGGGCCGTCCCTTCGGGGCCGACTGTCGCCGCAGACCAGCCGGTGCGCGGCGTTCATTGCTGATTTTCTCTCGACAACGTCCCTTTTTGGAGCACCACAGCATGGTCAGTGAGAAGGAAACAACGGGCGGCAAGGCGAAGCCGGAAACGGCCGCCGCCCCGGCCCCCACCCCGGCTCCGGAGGCCGTGACGGCCGCCCCCGAAACCGCCAGCACAACCGCCAGCACCTCCGAAGCCGCTCCGGAAGCCACTCCGGCCGCTCCGGTCTCCACCGAGGCGCAGGCGGCGGAGATCATCCGCAAGCATGTGCTGCTGTCCGCAGCGGCGGGCGTTATCCCGCTGAACTTCGTGGACACCGCGGCGCTCGCCGTCGTCCAGCTCCGCCTGCTCAAGGAGCTGTCGGAACTGCACGGCGTCGACTTCCGCAGCGACATCGGCCGGTCCGCGGTCGGCACGCTGTTCGCCACGGTCGCCCCGACCGCCCTGGGCGGCAGCCTGCTCGGCTCCATGGCGTTCAACATGGCTCTGCGCTCGGTGCCGGTGATCGGCACGGTGACGCGGCTGGCCACCCAGCCGGCCTTCAACAGCGCCTTCACCTACGCGCTGGGCAAGGTCTTCCAGCAGCACTTCGCGTCGGGCGGCACCTTCCTGACCTTCCAGCCGGAGAAGGTGAAGACCTACTTCCGCGAGAAGTTCGAGGAGGCCCGCCGCCGCAAGGGCGCGACGCCGGAGGCGGCCCCGGCCGCGGCCTGACCGCCGCATCCGGCCGCCGCACCCGGCCGCCACAGACCGGGAGGACGGGCGGGGACGCCTCCGCGCTTCCCCGCTCCCCTCCGGCCGCCGTCACCCTTCCGCCCTGCTCCCATTCCAAGGCCGGACGCGCATGCCCCTTGTCCTCGTCATGCTCTATCTCCTCGCCTGTCTGGTGTGCGCCGTCATGGGCCGCAACACCACGATCGGCTTCATCGGCCATTTCCTGCTGGCCCTTTTCCTGACTCCGCCGGTGAACTTCGTGATCCAGGCGGTGGGTCGGCCCAGCGCGCGGGAACGTGAGAAGATGCTGACGACGAGACCGCGATGACCACGCTGGACCAGTCCGCCGGGGACGGCCTCGTCCGCGCGCCGTTGCCGCAGCGCGCCGGCCTTTGGCTGAAGCGACGCAGCGTGTCGATCTACGCGCTGACGCTGACCCTGATCCTGGGTTTCCTCGCCATCGCGCCCGCCGTCTTCGTCGAGGTGCCGTCCGGCCATGTCGGCGTGCTGTGGCTGCGCTTCTTCGGCGGCACGGTCACCGACCGGGTCTACAGCGAGGGCACCCACCTGATCTTCCCGTGGGACCGGGTGACGATGTACGACGTGCGCCTGCGCACCGACACCCGCACCTATGAGGCGGTGGCGGCCAACGGCATGTCAATGACGGTGAACGTGGCGCTGCGCTACCGCGTCAACCCGCCCGCCGCCGGTCTGGTCCACAAGCTGGCCGGAGACGATTACGCGGAAAAGCTGGTGCATCCGGAGATCGCCAGCCTCGTCTACGAATTCGTGTCGAAGCACAATCCGGAAAACTTCTACTCGATCAATCGGGCGGACATCCAAGGCTTCCTGCTGCGGGAGGCCCGCCAGCAGTTCCCCACCCCGCCGACCGATCTGCAATCCTTGAAGCTGCCCCCCGGCACGACGGCGGATGATTACAGCTCCGTGATGATCCGGATCGAGGACGTGCTGGTGGCCGGGGTCAGCTTCCCGCCGCTGGTCCGCCAAGCCATCGACCGCAAGATCGAGCAGCAGCAGATCATGGAGGAATACGACTTCCGCATCGCCCGCGAGGCCAAGGAACGCGACCGCAAGCGGATCGAGGCGGAGGGCGTGCGCGACTTCCAGGACATCGTCGCCCGCAACATCACGCCGGAGTATCTGCGCCTGCGCGGCATCGAGGCGACGCGGGCCTTCGCCACGTCATCGAACGCCAAGACCATCATCATCGGTGGGCGCGATGGGCTGCCGGTCATCCTGAACACCGGCGACGATGCCAAGTCGAACACGGCCGCCAACTCCGTGGCCAGCACCGCCGCCAAGGAGCCGGACGGCCTCGCCGCCCGCCTGTCCACCCTGGACGAGCCGCCTCCGGAGAACAGCGCGCCGGAAGCCCCACCGGACACCGCCGGGCGTTGAGGTCCGGCGGGACCGCAACGTCCGAAGGAACCGGCTACTCGGCGGCCTCGGCGAGGGTCCGGGCGAAATCGCGCTCCATCTCGTCGAGCAGACGGACCACCTCCGCCGAGGCCCGCTTCATCTCGGCGGCGTGGCGTTCGGCCTCCATGCGGTTGCCGGCCTGGAGGGCGAGCAGCGTCTCGCGGCCCGACTCATGGACGGTCCGGTGCGGGGTGGCCATGCCCTTGTAGGTCGACAGGCGCATCGTCCGGGGATCGTTCACGCTGTCGTACCAGCGGCCGAGGCGGCAGGAGTGATGGGTGGACAGGTCCGCCGGCAGAAGCGTGCGCTGGCCGCCCACCGCTTCCATGATCTTGTCCACGAAGGCGAGATGGTCCTGCTTGGCCAGCCGGACCAGTTCGCCCACCCCGTCGCGGCTCATCCGGTCAACCTCCTCGCGGCCGATCTTGCGCTCGTCGAAGCGGATGTGCAGCCGGTTGTCGTGCCGCGCCACCACCGACCCGCGCAGGGACAGTTTGTAACCGGGAAGCGACACGGTGACCTGCCCGCCGGTGGGCGCCGCCCCCTTCGTCTCGGCGTAGCAGCCGCATTCGGAGATGTCGCGGACCAGCGCCGGCGTCTGGTCCACGCTGCCGTCCAGCAGAACCGGGCGGCGGCGCGTGTGCCGCCGGTTCGCCAGATCGGAGGAGGTGCGGATGGCCCGCGCCAGCAGGGACGGCAGGGTGTCCAGCGCCTCCTGCATGCGGTTGGCGCTTTCGCCGACTGTGTAGGCCACGGTGGTGGCACGCTGCGTCTCGCCGCCGACCTCGGTCATCCGGCTGGCGATGCCGCGGAAGATACCGGCGACCTCGCCGATGTTGCGGGCGATCTCGCGCGAGGCGGAGGACTGCTCCTCCACCGCCGCGGCGATCGAGGAATTGATCTCCTGCATGGTGGTGATGGTGGTGGCCACCCCGTCCATGCCGGTGATTGCCTGCTCGGCCACCGCCTGGATGGCGCCGACCTTGGCGGCGATCTCGTCCGCCGCCTTGGCCGACTGCCCGGCGAGATTTTTCACCTCGGTCGCCACCACGGCAAAGCCCTTGCCGGCTTCCCCGGCCCGCGCCGCCTCAATGGTTGCGTTCAGCGCCAGCAGGTTGGTCTGCCCGGCGATGGCACGGATAAGGTTCAGGATGCCGCCGATCTCCTGCGCCGCGGTGCTGAGCTGCGCCATGATCTGGCGGGCCTCGCCGCTCTTCTCCACCGCCTCCCCGGCGATCCGGGAGGCTCCGCCGACCTGCTCCGAGATTTCGCCGACCGCGGCCTGAAGCTGCTCCGCCCCCGCGGCGACGGTCTGGGCGGCATCCAGCGCCTCCGCTGTGTCGGTGGAGGTGCCGGTGATGCTGTCCTTCACCGCCGCGCAGACGCCGTCGAGATCGCCGACCGTGCGGCGCAGATCCGCGGTGTAGCTGGCAACGCTGTCCACCACCTCGTTGGCTTCGTGGTCGATGGAATCGACCATCGCATCCACCGCCTGGAGCCGCTCGTCGATCAGGCGGTCCCAATAGATGGACAGCGCGGCGTCCAGATCCATCAGCACCGCCGACACCACGGCGCGCTGCATGGTCACGATCGAGCCGAGCCGGCTGCCGGTCAGCAGCGTGCCGCCCATGCTCTGCGCCAGGGCGGCCATGATCTCGCCCAGGATGAAGGCGTAGCCGCCGACGTACCAGCTCGGGCTCAGCCCGATGCGGTGGTGGGCGATGCCGACGGCGCGCACGGACTCCTTGTAGCCATCGTCGAAACGGCCTTCGAACAGCCGGGTCCAGTGCGCGATCTGGGCGCGCTTGGCCCCTTCGACCTGCGCCGGATTGGCGAACAGGCCGGCCAGTTCGGGCTGGGCCATCGTGCGGGCGTAGAAGCGGTCCAGAATTCCCGGCAGGGCTTTGGAGATGATCGGCAACGCCTGCCGCAGACTGCCGACCGAATCCGGTCCCAAATCGAAATAGGCGGTCTTGGTGACGTCAAGGGCGTGCAGGGTGTCCGGCATGGCGAATGTTTGTATTCTGTAATGAACGAACGCCAACCGATAACATTTCCTCTACACCGAAGGTATCTCTAAAAGGAATTCGCGTGCGACATGCTGTCCCACTTCATGATTAACAGATGGTTTATTTTGCTCAATGCGCAACATGAACGCAATGAATAAACCTTGAAATACAAACACTTTTCTCAAGACAGCTGACGAAAGCCGCAACAGCACCTTCACATTGCATGAATCCGGTGCGTCCCGAGGTTGACGAAACTATTTGTTACAAATGCGCGACAAAGGTTACCAATGCCCCGCCTTCCCGGTGCTTCCGGGGCGACCCGACGATTTTTCAAGGAGTTTTCGGCCGATGAATCCCCTCCGCACGCTCAGCCTTGCGACAAAGCTGACCATTCTGTGCACGCTCGGCCTGATTGCCTTGTCCGGCGCCCTGACCTACGCGACGATCGTCAAGGTCACCTCCAGCATCAGCAAGGACGCGGCGGAGCGGAGGGAGCAGGCGATCACCAACTTCCGGATGCTGCTCGACCAGAAAGGATCCGAGTACCGGCTCAAGGACGGCGCGCTGTACATCGACGATTTCAAGCTGGACGGCGCGAACGACATCGTCGACACCGTCCGCAGCGTGACCGGCGGCGTGGCCACCATCTTCCGCGGCGACACCCGCGTGGCAACCAACATCCACAACCCGGACGGCAGCCGGGCCGTCGGGACGAAGCTGGCGCGCGGCCCCGTCTACAGCGCCGTCATCGACGGCAAGGAGCCCTTCCGCGGTGAGGCCGACATCCTGGGCGAAGCCTATTTCACCGCCTACGACCCGATCATCGACCAGAACGGCGAGGTCATCGGTGTCCTGTTCGTCGGCCTCAAGAAGAGCGTCGCGTTGCGCGTTTTGGAGGAGGTGGTCCCCAACATCATCCAGGTGGCGGCGGTCATCACCGTCGTCATGGCCCTGGTGATGCTGCTGGTGGTCCGGCGCCAGTTCCGCACGCTGGACCAGATCCGCGGCACCATGTTCCAGCTGGCCGACGAGCGCTACGAGGTGACGGTCCCCGGCCTGGAGCGCCAGGACGAGATCGGCGCCATGGCCAAGACCGTCGAGGTCTTCCGCCAGAAGGGCATCGACAACCAGCGCCTGCGCGAGGCGCAGGAGCGCGAGCGCCGCGAGGCCGAGGCCGCCAAGATCGCCGCCCTGGAATCCATGGCCCGCACGGTGGAGCAGGAAACCCGCACCGCCGTGGACCGCGTCGCCGAACGGTCCGTCTCGATGGACAGCAACGCCCAGGCGATGGCCAGCTCGGCCGAGACCGTCTCCGCCAACTCGCAAAGCGTGGCGGCTGCGGCGGAACAGGCGCTGGGCAACGCCCAGGCCGTGGCGGCGGCCACCGACCAGCTCACCGCCTCCATCGCCGAGATCACCGGCCAGGTCACCTTCGCCAGCCAGATTTCCCGCCGCGCCGTGGAAAGCGGCCGCAAGACCGAGGACGTGGTGCTCTCCCTGTCCGAGGCCATCGGCCACATCGGGGAGGTCGCCACTTTCATCCAGGACATCGCCAGCCAGACCAATCTGCTGGCGTTGAACGCAACGATCGAGGCGGCGCGCGCCGGCGAGGCCGGCAAGGGCTTCGCGGTGGTGGCTCAGGAGGTGAAGAACCTCGCCACCCAAACCTCCAAGTCGGCGGAAGAGATTTCCCGCCAGATCACCGACCTGCAGAGCATGACCGCCGGTGCCGTCGACGCGGTGCAGGACATCGGGCGGACCATCACCGAGATCGACGGCGTCGCCAGCAGCATCGCCAGCGCCATGGACGAGCAGGGTGCCGCGACCAGCGAGATCTCGCGCAACGTCGGCCAGACCGCCGCCGCCGCGCAGGAGGTGTCGTCCCGCATCGCCCACGTGTCGGAGGAGGCGGCGGTGACCGGCAGTCGCGCCGACGAGGTGCGCCGGGTGGCGTCCGACGTGGCGGGAAGCATCGACCAACTCCGCGAGATGCTGGTCCGCGCCGTGCGCACCGCCACGCCGGAGGTGGACCGCCGCCGCGCCCCGCGCTTCGAGGTCAATCTGCCCTGCACCATCGCCGGGGCGGTGGGATCGCTATCGGGACAGCTCACCAACCTGTCGGAAGGCGGCGCCACGATCCGCGGTCTCGACCGGTCGCAGGTCGGCAGCCGTGGCGTGCTGACCATTCCCAGTTGCACCGTCTCCATCCCCTTCGCGGTGCTGGGGGGCAAGGAGCAGGATCTGCATGTCCGGTTCGAACTGACGCCGGACGTCGCCGACCGCTTCGCCGCGGACGTCCAACGTCTCACCGCGGGCCTGCACCCGCTTCCGGCGGTCGCCTGAGGCGGATCGTCGGGCCAAGCCCGCCGCTACGGCAATTGTGCCAGCGGGTTGCCGAGCGCGCGCAGTTCGCGCGCGTGCATTTGCAGGCCGGGCAACCATTTGGCGGCGAAGGCCCGGACGTCCGGATCAGTCCCGCCCTGGGACTGCGCGTTGAACAGGGCGATCGACACCTCGTGCTCGGCGATCTGCTGCTGCAGATACTGCCGGTCGAATGCGGTGCCCTGAAGCGAGGCCAACGCGTCGGCGACCGCCTGCCGGCCCGGGTCCGGGGCGGTGGGTGGCATGACGCCCTTGGCTTGGGCGAGCCGGGCAAGTTCCTGGTTGGCTTGGGTGTGGTCGGCGGCGATGCGCCGGCCGAGGTCGCGCACGGTGGCGCTGGACGCCTGCCGCTGGGCCAGCGTGCCCATCGCCACCTCGCCGAAGCCGCCGTAGGCCGCCTGGGTCAGAAAGGACTGGTCCGCCACCGTCAACGTCGAGGAGGCGCCAGACCCGGTGCTTCCCATCTGGGACGTGGAGGCACCGGAACTGCCCATCGGTGGCACGAGGCCCGGCTCGCTTGAACAGGCGGCGAGCGTGAGGATGGACACGGCGGCAAGGGCCGCGGTTCGCAGCATGGGCATTCCGACCTCCCGATATGCAATCTTGCGTTGGGACACACGGGTCCCCCAACAGCCTCCTGTTCTCCTTGTGCCTGACGATGAGCGTTTTTACGGGCCCCCTGTCCACAAAGGCAGGTTGATAGGTGCCATCCTCATAGGATGGACCGCAGGGAGACGGGCGGCCCTAACCGGACGGGCGTGACCTTACGGCCGGGCGCCGGACGCAGGAGGGGCCGTCGCCCCTCCCGTTCCCGCAGCGCATGTCCTTGCGGACGTGTCAGCTGTTCTTCTTGAGGAAAGCAATCAGGTCCTTGCGGGCCTGCTCGTTCTTCACGCCGGCGAAGGCCATCTTGTTGCCGGGGACCGTGCCCTTCGGATCGGTCAGGTACTTGTCGAGATTGGCCTCGTCCCAGGCAAGTCCGGCGCCCTTCATCGCATCGGAATACTTGAAGCTCTCGATGGAGCCCGACGCGCGGCCGACGACGCCATGCAGGTTCGGGCCGACGCGGTTGGGGCCGCCGGCCTCGATGGTGTGGCAGGCCTTGCACTGGTTGAACACCTTCTCTCCCGCATCGGCGTCCTGCGCCGAGGCGATGCCGGGAAGGGCGGCGAACAGGCCGAAGGCCAGAACGGCAACATTACGCTTCATTGCACTATCCTCGATTTCCAATGCCCAAAAGACAGGCACGGCCACCCAAGGCCCGCAGGACGTCCTGCGTTCTTCGCTTCGCCACGATCAATATTCGTCGCATCGGCGCGCGGCGTCCGCCGGTCCGTTACTTGGCCTCGATCATGACAAGCGGCTTGGGAAACCAGCCGCCACCTCGGCCGGCGTTTTAATCCCCGCATGCTGGTATGCACAATGCCGGGAATGGGCGGAGGGTAGCCCCTGCGACAAAATGCCCGACTCTTTTCGAAAATTTTTCGGGATTAAAATTTCTGGTCACTTCAACCGGCAATGGACCAGCGTCGTTCCTGTGGTGTTGGCCTTCTCGATGTCGGTGTCGCGCAGGTCGGCTCCCGACAGATTGCAGTTGGTCAGGTCCGCCCCGGCCAACCGTGCACCGCGCAGATCGGCGCCGCGGATGTCGCTGTCGGCCAGTTGGGCGTTGCGCAGATTCGTCGGCCACAGGCGCCCGGTGGACTGGCCATCCGCCGCCAGAAGCTCGATGGCCCGCATCACCGCGTTGCGCATCATGGCGCGGGTCAGGTCGCAGCCCTCGAAGCAGGCGCCGGACAGTTCCGAATTCTCGAAACAGGCCTCCCGCATGCGGCAGCTGGGAAACTGGGCGATCTGCAGCTTGCTGTCGCGGAAGCTCGCCCGCGTAAAGTCGCAGTTGCGGAAGATCGCCCCGCTCAGGTCGCAGCCATCGAAATCGGCCCCGACGAAGGCCCCGTCCGACACGTCGAACCGCTTGCCCTGCTTGCCGTTGCTGTTGATCCAGCGGACATGGCCGTCCAGCCCCTCCCGGATTTCCGGCGGGAAGTCCGATTGGTTGCGGTGGTAGATGGCGCCCATCATCCGCGCCTCCGCCCAATCGGCGGTGGCCATGGAGACGTTGCGCAGTTCGGCGTCGCGCAGGTCGGCGCCCTGGAAGGTGGCACCGGCAACGACGGCATTGTTGAGGATGGCGCCCTTCAGCTTCGCCATGCTGAAATCGGCGCCGCGCAGATCCGCGCCGCTGAGGTTGGCGCCGAACAGGGCGGCGTTGCTGAAGTCCGCCCCCTCCAGGCTGGCGCGGGTCAGGTTGGCGCCAGTCAGATCGGCGTCGGTGAAATTCGCGTTGACCAGCACGGCTTCGCGAAGCGCCGCCTCCTGCCGGGCCTTGCGCCGGTCCTTCCACAGCACGAGCTGGCCGGGACGGAGGTCCGCCCGCTCGAACAGGGTGTTGCGCAGACAGGCCTTGGTGAAGTTCGCCCCGCGCATGTCCGCCCCGACCAGCGAGGCCTCCCGCAGATCGGCGGAGACGAAGCTGGCGCCGAACAGATCCGCTCCGTCGAAGTTGCAACGCTGGAGGACGCTGCGCCGGAAATTCGCTCCGGTCAGAATAGCGTCCGACAGGAGCAGCCCCGTCAGGTCGAAGCCGGTCAGGTCCGCCGCCTTCAATTGAAGGCGCAAACCGTTTGGGCGCGCCGCCAGATAGAGCCGGTGGGCTCTGATGGCCTGCGCGAGATCCTCCAGGCTCAGGTCTGTCCCATCACCCGGCCCGCTTGTCGGGGCACCGCTCATCCCGCTCCCCAGAACCCCTGCAATCGACTCCACGCCCGCCTCGTGGACAGTAGCAAGTTTACGCGCAAAATTACTTGCAAAATTGTTAAAAATGCTGCACATCTCTACATAGCTGCCGCGCGTTTCCACCGCACATTTCAATCGAACCCAAGAAAAGACGGTCCAAACGCACCGGATTCGCGCTATTCCATATTGAATTTAAGGAATATGCTTGCTCTCTTTTGGAGTGCAGTCACCCTACTGGGTATAACCTGTTGGGGGTATTTGACCTTTTCTCCCTTAATTGCCTCACCCCTCCGTGCTACTCGTCCCGGTCAGCTTCGCCGGCATCCGACGTCTCCGCTCGGGTTTCGGCGGCGGGCAGGATAGGCGTCCGATCGGCGCCGTTCCCGCACCGCAGCCGGCAGAACGACAAGAGGGATAAGGGATGACCAACCCGATCAACAGGTCACCAGGGGCCGGGGCGGACGGGACCGCGCCCTCCGCAGCCACAACCCCCGTCCGGGTCCTGGTCGTCGAGGATGAGACGATCGTCGCCATGTATCTGACCGATATGCTGGAGGAGTTGTCCTACGAGGTGTGCGGCGTCGCCGCCAACGCCGCCGACGCGCTGAAGATCGCCGAGCGGGAGCGCCCCGCCCTGGCCCTGGTGGACATTGGCCTCGCCGGTCCGCAGGACGGCATCGAGACCGCGCACGCCCTGCGCGAGCGCTTCGCCGTGGGCAGCATCTTCATGTCCGGGGCCAGCGATCCCGTCCTGCTGGAGCGCGCCCGCGCCGCCGGCCCGCACGGCTTCATCCAGAAGCCCTACGACGAGCGCCAATTGAAGACCCTGCTGAACAACGCCGCCCCCCGGCATTAGCCCCCGCCGCCTTCCGCTTGCCGTCCCATGGCTGCACCGCTCCGGCGCGCGGCCATTCCGGCGTTCCGCCGGGCGCGCCGTCGATCCTGCGCGAGGGGACGCCCGAGACACAGGCCTGGACTTCTTAGGGACCCTCGCGTCATGACGATGACCGACGCTCACGACCGGCTTTCTTCCCAGCTTCTCCTGCGCGCGCTGCGCCAGTTCCGCAAGGGCGACTTCTCCGTGCGCCTGCCGCTCGACCTGGATGGGCTGGACGGCGAGATCGCCGCCGCCTTCAACGACGTGGTGGAGATGAACGAAGCCCTGGTGGAGGACGTCGGCCGGGTCAGCGTCGCCATCGGCAAGGAGGGTCGCATTGGCCAGCGGGTGCGCCTGCCCACTGCCTCGGGCGGCTGGGGCGCCTGCGTGGACAGCGTCAACGCCATGGTCGCCGACCTGACCCAGCCGACCCGGGAGATGGCCCGCGTCATCGGCGCGGTCGCCAAAGGAGACCTGTCGCAGTCGATGCCGCTGGAGGTCGACGGGCGTCCGCTCCAGGGCGACTTCCTCCAGACCGCCCGGACGGTCAACCGGATGGTCGAGCAGCTCGTCACCGTCTCGGCGGAGCTGACGCGGGTGGCGCGCGAGGTCGGCATCGAAGGCAAGCTGGGCGAACAGGCCCAGGTGAAGGACGTCGCCGGCACCTGGAAGGACCTCACCGACAACGTCAACCTGATGGCCGCCAACCTGACGGCCCAGGTCCGCAACATCGCCGACGTCACCACAGCGGTGGCGAAGGGCGACCTGTCGCGCAAGATCACCGTGGACGTGAAGGGCGAAATCCGCGAGCTGAAGGATACCATCAACACGATGGTCGACCAGCTCAACAGCTTCGCCTCGGAAGTCACCCGCGTCGCCCGCGAGGTCGGCAGCGAGGGAAAGCTGGGCGGACAGGCCCAGGTGAAGGGTGTGGCTGGCACCTGGAAGGACCTCACCGACAACGTCAACCTGCTGACCGGCAACCTGACCAATCAGGTCCGCAACATCGCCGACGTGACGACCGCCGTCGCCAACGGCGACCTGTCGCGCAAGATCACCGTGGACGTGAAGGGCGAAATCCGCGAGTTGAAGGACACCATCAACACGATGGTCGACCAGCTCAACAGCTTCGCCTCGGAAGTCACCCGCGTCGCCCGCGAGGTCGGCACCGAAGGAAAGCTGGGCGGACAGGCCCAGGTGAAGGGCGTTGCCGGCACCTGGAAGGACCTCACCGACAACGTCAACGCGATGGCCACCAACCTGACCAGCCAGGTCCGCAACATCGCGGAGGTCACCACGGCGGTGGCGAAGGGCGACCTGTCGCGCAAGATCACCGTGGACGTGAGGGGCGAGATCCTGGAGCTGAAGGACACCATCAACACGATGGTCGACCAGCTCAACAGCTTCGCCTCGGAAGTCACCCGCGTCGCCCGCGAGGTCGGCAGCGAGGGCAAGCTGGGCGGTCAGGCCCAGGTGAAGGGTGTGGCCGGCACCTGGAAGGACCTCACCGACAACGTCAACCTGCTGACCGGCAACCTGACCAATCAGGTCCGAAACATCGCCGACGTGACCACGGCCGTTGCCAACGGCGACCTGTCGCGCAAGATCACAGTCGACGTGAAGGGCGAGATCCTGGAGCTGAAGGACACCATCAACACGATGGTCGACCAGCTCAACAGCTTCGCCAGCGAGGTCACCCGCGTCGCCCGCGAGGTCGGCACCGAAGGGAAGCTGGGCGGACAGGCCCAAGTGAAGGGCGTCGCCGGCACCTGGAAGGACCTCACCGACAACGTCAACATGATGGCCGCCAACCTGACCGGTCAGGTGCGCGGCATCGCCGAGGTCGTGACGGCGGTCGCCGAGGGCAACCTGAAGCGCAAGCTGACCGTCGCGGCGCGCGGCGAGATCGCGGCGCTGGCCGACACCATCAACGGCGTGATCGAGACGCTGGCCATCTTCGCCGATCAGGTCACCAACGTGGCGCGCGAGGTCGGCATCGAAGGCAAGCTGGGCGGGCAGGCGAAGGTCCCCGGCGCCACCGGCGTGTGGGGCGACCTGACCGACAACGTGAACCAGCTCGCCGCCAACCTGACCACCCAGGTCCGCGCCATCGCCGAGGTAGCGACCGCGGTGACCAAGGGCGACCTCACCCGCTCCATCGCCGTCGAGGCGTCGGGCGAGGTGGCCTCCCTGAAGGACAACATCAACGAGATGATCCGCAACCTGCGCGACACGACGCAGAAGAACGCGGAACAGGACTGGCTGAAGACCAACATCGCCAAATTCACCCGAATGCTCCAGGGCGAGCGCGATCTGGTGACCGTCACCAACATGATCCTGTCGGAGATCGCGCCGCTGGTGAACGCCCAGCACGGCGTCTTCTACGTCACCAGCCGAGAGGGCGACGAGCCGGTCCTCGATCTGGTCGCCAGCTACGCCCTGAAGGAGCGCGACGGGCTGGGCACCCGCTTCACGCTGAAACAGGGACTGGTCGGCCAGTGCGCCCACGAGAAAAAGCCGATCCTGCTGACCAACGTGCCGAAGGACTATGTGCGCATCAGCTCCGGCCTCGGCGAGGCGGCGCCGCTCAACATCATCGTCCTGCCCGTGCTGTTCGAGAACGAGGTGAACGCCGTGCTTGAGCTGGCCTCCTTCGGCCATTTCAGCGAGACGCACCGCTCCTTCCTGGAGCAGCTGACGGAAAGCATCGGGATCGTCCTCAACACCATCGCCACCAACATGCGGACCGAAGGGCTGCTCAAGCAGTCGCAGCGCCTGACCGCCGAGCTGCAGAGCCAGCAGGAGGAGCTGAAGACCACCAACGAGCGGCTGGAGCATCAGGCCGCCTCGCTCCGCCAGTCGGAGGAGCTGCTGATGGCCCAGCAGGAAAAGCTGCGCCAGACCAACGAGGCGCTGGAGGAGAAGGCGGAGCAGCTCTCCCTCACCTCCAAATACAAGTCGCAGTTCCTGGCGAACATGAGCCATGAGCTGCGCACCCCGCTGAACAGCCTGCTGATCCTGTCCAAGCTGCTGTCGGACAACGGCGACCACAACCTGACCCCCCGGCAGGTGGAGTTCGCCCGCACCATCAACGCCGCCGGGTCCGACCTGCTGAACCTCATCAACGACATCCTCGACCTGTCGAAGATCGAATCCGGCACGGTCACGCTGGAGATCGGCGCGGTGGTGCTGGACGACCTGCGCGGCCATGTCGAGCGCACCTTCGCCCAGCTCGCCGAGGAGAAGGGGCTGCGCTTCGACATCGACATGACCCCGCCGCTGCCCGCGGCCATCCAGACCGACCAGAAGCGGCTGGAGCAGGTGCTGAACAACCTGCTGTCCAACGCCTTCAAGTTCACCGAGACCGGCGGCGTCACCTTCCGGGTCGGGCTGGCCGGCGAGGGCTGGAGCGCTGCCCACCCCGTGCTGAATGCGGCGGAGGGGGTGCTGGCCTTCACCGTCGTCGACACCGGCATCGGCATTCCCGAGAACAAGCAGCGCATCATCTTCGAGGCGTTCCAGCAGGCCGACGGAACGACCAGCCGCAAATACGGCGGCACCGGCCTCGGCCTGTCGATCAGCCGCGAGATCGCCCGCCTGCTCGGCGGCGAGATCCGCGTGCAGAGCGAGTCCGGGGCGGGCAGCGCCTTCACGCTCTACGTGCCGATGGAGTTCGACATCGCCCGTTACGGCGACCCGGCGCCGAAGCTGGCGCCCTTCCCGACGCCGACGCGGCCCATCGTGGTGCCGGGGCCGGAGGAGCGGCTGGCGCTGCCGCAGCACCACCCCGTCGCCGACGACCGCGAGCGCATCCGCCCCGGCGATCCGGTGGTTCTGATCGTCGAGGACGACGTGAAGTTCGCCTCGATCCTGGTCGATCTGGCGCGGGAGAAGGGCTTCAAGGCGATCCTTTCCCACGCCGGAAGCCCGGCTATGCCGATGGCCCGCAAATACCGGCCGGACGCGGTGATGCTGGACATCGGCCTGCCGGACATCGACGGCTGGGCGCTGCTCGACCTGCTGAAGCGCGATCCGCACACCCGCCACATCCCGGTCCACGTCATCTCCGCCAAGGAGGAGCGGCGCCGCGGCCTCGCCATGGGCGCCTTCGACTACACCGAGAAGCCGGCCGACCGCGAGGCGATCTTCGCGGCACTCGCCAAGGTCAAGGGCTTCGTGGAGCGCCACCAGCGCCGGCTGCTGATCGTCGAGAAGGTTCCCAACCCGGAGACCGGCGGCATCGCCGGCCTGATCGACCACGACAAGGGCGTCGGGGGCGGGGGCGGTGACGACATCGACATCAGCACCGTCACCTCCGCCGAGGCCGCCCGCGCCCTGCTGGCGCACGAGCGGTTCGACTGCATGGTGCTCGACCTGACCATCCCCCAGCCCAGCGATTTTGAGCTGATCGACAGCCTGCGCACCCGTGATTCCACCGCCTGGATGCCGGTCGTCGCCTATGTCAGCGACGCCATCGCGCCGGAGGATGAGGCGCGGCTGCGCCGGCTGGCCGAAACGGTGGTGCTGCGCAGCGTCCATTCCGCGGACTCGCTGCTCGACGAGACGGCGCTGTTCCTGCACCGGGCGGTGGACCGGCTGCCCGACGACAAGCGCAACGCGCTCGACCAGATCCGCCAGCGCGACCCAGTGCTGGCGGGCCGCAAGGCGCTGATCGTGGACGACGATTTCCGCAACATCTTCTCGCTTGCCAGCGTCCTGGAGGCCCACGACATGACGGTGCTGCACGCCGAGAGCGGGCCGGAGGGGCTGGACCTGCTGAAGGCGCACCCCGACCTCGACGTGGCGCTGGTGGACATCATGATGCCGCTGATGGACGGCTATCAGACCATCCGGGAAATCCGCGCCACCGCAGCCGGGCGCGGCCTTCCGGTGATCGCCGTCACCGCCAAGGCGATGAAGGGCGACCGCGAGAAGTGCATCGAGGCGGGAGCGACCGACTATCTCGCCAAGCCGGTGGACATCGACCACCTGCTGTCGCTGCTGCGGGTCTGGGCCGGACGCCGGCAGGACGACGGCCCCGCCGTAGGCCACAACGCCGGACGGGAGTGAGGAGAAGCCCATGCCCCACACCCAGATTCCCAGCATCACCGAGATCGAGGACGCCACCCTGCCGCCGCCGGAGGTCCGCGTGCTCGTCGTGGACGACGATCCGCGGAACCTGCTGGCGATGCGGGAGACCCTGGCCGACCTCGACGCCACGGTGATCCTCGCCCGCTCCGGCGAGGAGGCGCTGAAGCGCGTGCTCGACCAGGACTTCGCGGCGATCCTGATGGACGTCCACATGCCCGGCATGGACGGCTACGAGACGGCGGAGTTGATCCGCAACCGCCGCAAGTCGCGGCACATCCCCATCCTGTTCCTGACCGCCATCAACAAGGACGAGATGCACATCTTCCGCGGCTATTCCGCGGGGGCGGTCGACTACATGTTCAAGCCGGTGGACCCGGTCATCCTGCGCAGCAAGGTCACTGTATTCGTCGAACTGTACCGCAAGACGGAGGAGGTCAAGCGCCAAGCAGCATTGCGCGAGCGGCTGATGGCCGAGAACTACCGCGTGCGGGCCGAGAAGCTGGAGGCCGAACAGGCGCTCCGCCGATCGGAGGAGCGGCAGGCGATGATCGCCCGCTCCCTGCCGATCCTGCTCTACACCGCCGGGCCGGAGCGCGGCACGCCCTTCCGCTATGTCACCGAGAATGTCGAGGCGCTGTTCGGCTTCCCCGCTGAACGCTTCCTGACGGACGGCGGTTTCTGGGAATCGCGCCTGCACCCGGACGACCGCGAGCGCGCCGCCGTCCAGTTCGACGCGATGCGGCAGGGCGGCGTGTCCACCGTCGAATACCGCTGGCGCGCCGCCGACGGGCAGTACCGCACGCTCCTGGAGAAGGCCATGCTGTTGCCGGGCGAGGGCGGGCGGTCGCCGGAGCTCTGCGGCACGGTGCTGGACGTCACCGACACGCGGGAGCTTCAGCTCCAGCTCGCCCATGTCCAGAAGATGGAGACCATCGGCCAGTTGACCGGGGGCATCGCCCACGACTTCAACAACATGCTGACCGTGGTCATCGGCAGCCTGGAGCGGCTGGGCCGCATGGCCTTCGACGACCCCAAGGCGGCGCGGCGGGTGGAGATGGCCCTTCAGGCGTCGCTGCGCTGCTCCGACCTGACGCGGCGGCTGCTCGCCTTCGCGCGGCGCCAGCAGCTCCACCCCGAGAGCGTGGACATGGAGGCGCTGGTCCGCAACATGGGCGAGTTGATGGAGCGCACTCTGGGCTCGGCGATCACCGTCGAGATCGACAGCGCGCCGTCCCTCTGCCCGGCTCTGGTGGACCGCACTCAGGCGGAATCGGCCCTGCTGAACCTCGTCATCAACGCGCGCGACGCCATGCCGGCGGGCGGAAGACTGACCATCGCCACCGCGATGGTGGAGGCCGAAGAGGGGGATGCGGAGTTGCGCCCCGGACGCTATGTGCGGATGACCGTGAGCGACACCGGCTGCGGCATGCCGCCGGAGGTTCTGGCCCGCGCCTTCGAACCCTTCTTCACCACCAAGGAGATCGGCAAAGGCACCGGGCTGGGGCTCAGCATGATCCACGGCTTCGTGAAGCAGTCGGGCGGGCTGATCCGGGTGGAGAGCGAGCCGGGACGCGGCACCTCCTTCCACCTCCATCTGCCCTGCGCCCCGGCGGCTGTCCATCAGGCGAAGGCGTCCGAGGAGACCGAGGACAGCGGTCCGCTGCCCGGCCAGGGCGAGGTGATCCTGGTGGTGGACGACGACCGCGACGTGCGTCAGGTCGCCGTGCTGACCCTTCAGGATCTGGGCTACACCGTGGTCGAGGCGGAGAACGGGCCGGAGGCGTTGGCCGTGCTGGCCGGGGAGCCGCGGGTGGACCTGCTGTTCACCGACGTGGTGATGCCGGGCGGCATGAACGGGCTGGAGTTGGCCCAGGAGGCGCAGCGGCGCCATCCCGCCCTGAAGGCGCTCTACGCCTCCGGCTACGCCCATGGCGTGGCCGGAGGGCTGACGGGCGAGGGGCCGGGGGCGGAATTCCTGATCAAGCCCTACCGCGACCGCGACCTCGCCCGCGCCGTCCGAAAGGCGCTGGATGGCAGCGTGGCGGATGCCTTCCCGGAGTTGAAGCGCGCCTGACTGTTGCCATCTTCGTCGAAGGTCATTGTCGCCCTTTTGCCTCAACCGTGAGCGGGGCCGTGGTGTTCAGATGACCATCGCGTTGCAATAAAGGAGTAGCCGACGTGTCCGCTGTCCGCCTGTCCGGGATTCGCTTCGCCTCGGTCCTGTGCCTTGGCCTGTCCGTCGCCCTGCCCCTGACCGCCGCGCCGGCCGCGGCGCAGGTGTTCACCCAGGGCGGTTACGGCGCGCCGACCCAAACCAACCCGCAGAGCAGCGGCGGCAACACGACCTTCGGCATCGACAACGACCTGCTGGGCAAACTCGGCGGGGCCGCCGTCGGGGCGCTCGCCGGGTCGCAGATCGGCAAGGGCAGCGGCAACCTGCTGGCCATCGGCGCCGGTGGCCTGCTCGGCTACTTCGCCGGCGGCTATCTGATGGAGCAGTTGAGCCCGGGCAGCCGCAACGCGGCGCAGAGCGCGGAGACCCGCGCGCTGGACGCGCCAGTCGGCCAGACCATCCGCTGGAACAGCCCGGACAGCACGAACACCAGCGGCACCATCACCCCGATCCGCGCCGGGCGCGATTCCGCCGGGCGGGAGTGCAAGGAGTTCCAGCACAAGGTGACCATCGAGGGCCGCCAGGAGTCCGCCACCGGCACCGCCTGCCGCGGCGACGACGGCCAGTGGCGCCTCGCCGCGAATCCGTAACTCCGGTTACAGGCCGGCCTTCACGCCGACGGTGTGGACGAGCACCGTCATGGTGTCGGTCGGCACCTCCACCGTCACGGGAACGACACGCCCACTCTCCGGCGCACGGGCGAACCACACCGTCGCCTTGCGTTCCACCCCCTCGGCGAAGAAGCGGTCCCGGTCGCGGTCGCCCTGGAAGCCGGCAACCGGGCGGACGGTGACCGCGCAGACCTCCGCCGTTCCGGTGGCGATGCGGTAGCGCGACGACGGCAGGTCGCCTTCGCCCTGCGGTGTCATGATGATGTCGTAGCGGCGCCGCCCGTCATAGACGGGGTAGCGTCCGCCGCAGCCGCCCGCCCGGCTGGCGGTCAGGATCACCGCCGCCCCGGCGCTCAATGGATCGATGCTGCCCCGGCGGCTGTCTGGCGGCACCCGCGCCGCCTTGTCGGGGCTGAGCGGGGGATCGGCCGTCACATCCACCCCGTCGGGGCCGAAGGACAGCGTCATGATGTCCTGCTTGCGGCGCAGCCGGCGCTCGCCGCGGAAACGGTCCGGCTGGGCGGCACCGGCCTCCAGCCGCCCAGCGGACTCGGCGTGGTAGCGGAAATTGGTGAAGAGGCCGAGCCAGGGCACCGCCTCTGCCTCCAAGGCCGCCCGGTAGCGGCTGGCGCCTCCCTCCGCCTCCTCCGTCAACACGACGCTGCCGCGCGCCAGGGAGACGCCGCCGCCATAGGCGGCGAAGTCCAGCTCCAGCGTGGCGGCCCGGCCCGCCGCCGGCAGAAGAAACAGCAGGCCGGCGGCCAGGAGAATCCGTTTCACGGCGAACGCCTCACGTCGATGGTCCGCCCTCCGCGACGACCAGATCCTGGTACTCCGGGTGGCGCTGGATGTATTTGGCCACGAAGGGGCAGACCGGCACAACCTTCTGCCCGCTGGAACGCGCGTCCTCCAGCGCGCCGCGCGCGAGCGCGGAGCCGATGCCCTGCCCGGCCATGCTCTCCGGAACCTCCGTGTGGGTGAAGACGATGGCCCCGTCGCGCTTTTCGTACTCCACCACCGCGGTGGCGTCGCCCACGGTCAGCTCGTAACGGTTCTTGGCCGCGTTGTTCTTCACGTCCCCGCTCATTCCCCACCCTTTCCCTTGTCGTTGAAGCCGATCACCACCCCCTCGTCGGGCCGCAGGCGCAGGGCGCCGGACACCGGCTCCCCACCGCGGTCGAGATGGGTGGACAGCCGGATATGGGCAGCGTCCGGCACCGCGTCCACCGTCCGCTCCCCGGCCGACAGGTTCAGCAGGATGCGGAAGCGGCCGGTTCCATGGCGGCGCTCATAGGACAGGATGTCGTTCTCTGCCGACACCGGCTCGTAGCGCCCGACCGACAAGGCCGGCTCCGCCCTCCGCAGAGCCAGAAGGGCGCGGTGCAGTGCCAACATGGAGGACGGGTCGGCCGCCTGCGCCGCGACGTTCACCCGGTCATGGTCGGGACCGAGCGGCAGCCAGGGCTCGCCCGTCGTGAAACCGCCCTGCGGGCTGCCGTCCCAGGGGATCGGCGTGCGCACCGGATCGCGGCCCAGCCCCAGGCCGGGGATGTTCTTCTCCCAGGGGTCCTGCACGCGGTCCGGCGGAATGGGCACGTCGGTCATCCCGATCTCGTCGCCCTGGTAGAGCGTCGGCGTGCCGCGCAGGGTCAGCAGGAGCATGGCCGCCACCCGCGCCTGCCCCGCACCCAGCCGGCTCGCCACGCGGGAGCGGTCGTGGTTGCCGAGCACCCAGTTCGGCCAGCCGCCGGACGGCAGGGCGGCCTCGTAGGTGCGGATCAGCGCGGCCAGCGCCTTCGCCTCCCACGGGGTGGACAGCAGATGGAAGTTGAAGGGAAGCTGAAAGCCCGTCAGGTCGGCGCCGTAATAGGCCATGAGCTGGTCGATGGGCAGATAGGCCTCGCCGATCAGCAGCCGGTCGGGGCCGTACCCGTCCGCCACCCGGCGCATGGCGGCGATGGCGTCGTGCACCTCCGGCTGGTCCACGGTGTGGAGGCGGATCACCCGCCGCACGGGCGACATGCCCTCCCGCCAGCCGGGGTTCGGCGGGTTGTCGCGGAACCGCGCGTCCTTGATCAGGTGATGGATGGCGTCCACCCGGAAGCCGTCCACCCCGCGGTCGAACCAGACGCGCAACGCGTCGAGCATGGCGTCGTGCAGCGCCGGGTTGCGCCAGTTGAGATCCGGCTGCTCCTTCAGATAGGCGTGGTAATAGTATTGGCCGGTCGCCGCGTCCCATTCCCAGGCGGCGCCGCCGAACTCCGACAGCCAGTTGTTGGGGGGGCCGCCATCCGGGGCCGGGTCGCGCCAGATGTACCAGTCCCGCTTGGGATCGCTGCGGGATGAGCGGCTGGCCTGGAACCACGGGTGCCGGTCGGAGCTGTGGTTGGGCACGAAATCCAGGATCAGCCTCATCCCCCGGCGGTGCAACTCCGCCAGCAGCCGGTCGAAATCCTCCATCGTCCCGAACAGCGGGTGGACGCCCGTGTAGTCCGACACGTCGTAGCCGAAATCGGCCATCGGCGACGGGTAGATCGGAGACACCCACAGTGCGTCCACCCCGAGCGCTTGGAGATGGTCAAGCCGGGCCAGGATGCCCGGCAGGTCGCCCACCCCGTCGCCGTTCGAATCCTGGAAGGAGCGCGGGTAGACCTGATAGATCACCCCGCTCTGCCACCACGCGAAGCCGTCCGCCATGAAGCTGTCCGCCATGAGCGGTCCCTCAGCCGATCAGCAGGGACTCGGCGCCGTCGATCCAGACGGGGGTGCCGGTGATGTGCTTCGACCGGTCCGACGCCAGGAACAGCGCCAGTTCCGCCACGTCAGCGCTGCTGCCCGGCTTGCCGCGGGTCAGCGGAATTTCGCCGTCCGGATACTCGGCGGCCTCTTCGGCCTTCTCGGTGTTGCGCGCCTGGGTGTTGTCCTGGATCGCGGTGTCGATCATCCCCGGACAGATGGCGTTGACGCGGATGCGGTGCTTGGCCAGTTCCAGCGCCAGCATCTGGACCATGGCGACCTGCGCGGCCTTGGTGCAGGAATAGGCGGTGGCGCCGGCGTTGCTGAACACCCGCGTGCCGTTGATCGAGGCGGTCACCAGCACCGACCCGCCGCCCGCCTTCTTCAGATGCGGCACCGCGTGGTGCAGCGTCAGGTAGGTGCCGCGCAGGTTGATGTTGATGGTGCGGTCCCATTCCTCCGGAGTCAGCTCGTCGATGGGCGCCCAGACGCCGTTGATCCCGGCGTTGGCGAAGACGATGTCCAGCCGCCCGTATTCCTGGACCAGCCGGTCCACCGCCCGCTTCACGGCCTCGCTGTCGGCGACGTCGGCGACCAGGGGGATGGCCTTGCCGCCCGCCGCGGTGATCTCCTCCGCCGTCTTGCGGATCTCGTCCTCGGTACGGCTGAGCACGCCGACGCTTGCCCCGGCGCCGGCGAACAGGGTGGCGGACGCCTTGCCGATGCCCGACCCGGCCCCGGTGATAAGGGCGACTTTTCCGTTCAAATCCATGATGAAACCGGCTCCGCTGCTTGTGCTGGGACAGCAGAGCCAACCGATGGCGGCCGGGCCGGTTCCCGTCTTTCTAGGCGCCCGCGGCGGGCGCGCGGCGGTTCACCAGCCAGATGCCGACGCAGACCAGCAGCATCGCCGCGGCGAGGCTCGCGCTGACCCGCTCGCCCAGCAGCAGGGCGCCGGACAGCACGCCGAACAGCGGCGTCAGGAAGGTGAAGGCCGACAGGCGGGCCGCCGGGTAACGGGCGACCAGCCAGAACCAGGCGAGGTAGGAGGCGAAGGCCACCACCACGATCTGGAAGGCGAGGCAGGCCAGGGCCAGCGGGCCGGGCGCGGTCACCCCCGCCTCGCCCATCAGAAGCGAGGCCATCGGCATCACCGCCCCGGACACGGCGAGCTGGTAGAACAGCACCTTGGTCGAGCTGGCGCGGACCAGCTTGCTGCCCTTGATGACCAGGGTGGTGGCCGCCCACAGCACCGCCGCCGCCAGCACCATCAGGTCGCCGATCATCTCGCGGTTCGTCGGCAGGCGCAGCCCGTCGGCAAAGGCCACCGCCACCCCGACGAAGGCGCAGGCCAGCCCGGCCGCCTGTACGCCGCGCATCCGCTCCCCAGGCAGCAGCAGATGCGCGCCGACCGACACTAGGAAGGGTGCTGTGTAGAGGAACAGGATGCTGCGCGACACCGTGGTGTAGGACAGCCCGGTGTAGATCAGCAGGAATTCGCCGGCGAACAGTGCACCGGCCAGCAGGCCCAGCCCCAGCGTGCCGTCCCGCTCGAACAGGCGCATGCCGCGCAACGCCGCCCAGGCCCACAGCAGCGCCAGCGCGCCCAGCGAGCGCAACCCGCCCTGGAGCACCGGCGAGAATCCGGTCATGGCGACCTTGATGGCGACCTGCTGCAAGCCCCAGAGCAGGCAGAGCAGGACCAGCGTGGCGGAGGCGCCGCCGTCCAGCTCCGCACGGCGTTCGGTCATGGCGATAGCGGTCATGATGATGGCTGCGGCGGCGCGGCGGTCCACCGCCATCCCCACCGCACGTCCTCCCCGTTTTTCTTCCTTCGACGTGCAGAATGGGACGGCGCCGGGAAGCTGGTCAACGAGCGCCTGCGAAGGGCAGACCCGCGCGCGGACCGGGTGGCGCAGACGGACTTTTGTGCAATGCGGTACGCAGGCATGCCCATAATGCGCAGCTCACCACCGCTCCGAGGTTCATATTGAACGGGCAATCGACGGCGCTGCCTCTGCGGCGCCTGCCCCTCCCATGGCAAATCAACACCCGAAAAGGAACGGACGTGATCCACAAGATCATGGACAAGATCGACCGCGTCATCGCCCAGAAACGCGAGAACGGCGAGCTTGATGCTTGGCTTTCCAACGGCATGGCCCGCCGTTACTGCCAGGAACTGACGGCGTCACAGAGGCACTATTATCCCGCCCTGCTGCTGTATGTGGAACGGCACGCCGGGATCGGTTGAGGCGGTGTTCACTCCGCCGCTTTGACGACCGCTCCCTCCAGTTCCAACCGGCGGGCGCGCAGGGTGGCAAGCTTCGCATCCAGCTTGCGGATTTTCTTGTCGAGCTTCTTCGCCCGCTTGCCGTCCTTCTTGGAGACGGTGCCGCCGCGCGCGGCGATGCGGGCGTTGATCGCCGCCTTCGTCTCGTCCGGCAGGCGTTTCCAGTGCCTCACCTCCGCGCGGGTGCGGAAGCAGCCCATGCAGCGGTCCGCCGCGTCGTAGCGGCAGAGCTTCGTGCAGGGATTGCGGGTATCGTGCGTGCTCATAGCGCCATAGGATGGGTGCGGCAGGGCCGAAGGAAAAGCCCCGGCCGCCCCGTCCTGCGGACGATTCTCAAAAAAGCGGGTCTCCGATGATCAGGGCGTCACGCGCCCGGACAGGCAGGAGGCCCGCGCCCGCTCGTCCACCGCCACCGCCGCGGCGCCGGCTCCCCCCTCCCCGCCATAGAGCGCAGCGGGAAGCGGCCGGCCGGTGGCCTCGCCCTCCTTGCGGTGCCAGGACAGGATGCAGGAGCACACCCGCACCGCCGCCTCGGTGGAGCCGGTGTTCTGCGCGGCGAAGGGGCTGGCCTCGCAGGCCGCCAGGAAATCCCGGTTCGCGTCGGTCCGCCCACCGTCCGGCGGGTCGCCGCTGAAGACCAGCAACGCCGCCAGGGACGCGAAGAAGAACACGAACAGCAGCGAACGCGGGTTGCGGAACACGGGCGGAACCCTTTCTTCAGGCCGAGCGGATCTGCCGCAGGAACGCGCCGGCCTGCTCGCGCAGGGCCAGCGCCTGCCGACCGAGGTCGGCGGCGGCGGAGCGCACCTCCGACGCCATGGTGCCGGTCTCGTGCGCGGAGGCCGACACGTCGCGGACGCTGTGGGTCACCTCCGACGTGCGGTCGGCGGCGCGCTGGACGCTGCGGGCGATCTCACCGGTGGTGGCGTTCTGGCGGTCGGCGGAACCGGCGATGCGGCCGACCAGATCGTTGACCGCGACCACCGTGCGCCCGATGCCGCCGATAGCCGTCACCGCACTGCCGGTCACCGCCTGGATCTCCGCGACCTGCTGGGCGATCTCGTCGGTCGCCTTGGCGGTCTGGTTGGCGAGCCCCTTCACCTCGTTGGCGACGACAGCAAAGCCCTTGCCGGCCTCCCCCGCCCGCGCCGCCTCGATGGTCGCGTTGAGCGCCAGCAGGTTGGTCTGCGCGGCGATGCTCTGGATCAGCGTCACCACCTCCCCGATCTTGCCGGCGGCGGCGGCGAGCCCTTCGACCGTGTGGTTGGTGCGCTCCACCTCCTCCACCGCGTTGCGGACCATGCGGGAGGACTCGTCAATCTGACGGGACACCTCGACGATGGAGGCCGTCAGCTCCTCAGTCGCGCCGGCCACGGTCCGCACGTCGTCACTGGCCTCGCCCGCCGCACCGCTGACCGCGGCGGCCTGCCCGCTGCTGCTCTCGGCGATGCCATGCAGGCGCTGGGCGTTGGATTCAAGCTGGGCCGTGGTGGCGCTCAGCGTCTCGACGACGCTCAGCATCGTCCCTTCGAAGTTGCGGGCGACCGACTCCAGCGCGTCGCGGCGGTCCCGCTCGGCGCGGGCGCGCTCCTCCGCCTGGGCGGCGTCGAGCCGGGCGACCCGCTGTGCGTTCTCCTTGAAGACGCTCAGCGCCCGGGCCATGCCGCCGATCTCGTCCTTGCGGCCGAGCGCCGGGATCTCGACCGACAGGTTTCCCGTCGCCAGCCGCTCCATGGCGCCGCGCATGGCGGACAGCGGGCGGAAGATGCGCCGCGACAGCAGCAGACTGCCGCCGGCCACCAGCAGCGTCACCACGGCGCCCAGCCCGCCGATCATCGTCTGGGTGTCGCGGATCGGGGCGAAGAATTCTGCCCTCGGCACGCCGACATAGAGCACGCCGACCACCTTGCCCGCGCGGTCCTTGATCGGGTCGTAGGCGGTGTAGAAGGGAACGCCCAGGATGTCGGCCTGCCCGCGGTACGGCTCGCCCCGGACCAGCACCGAATCATAGACCGGTCCCTTGGCCAGCTTGGTGCCGACGGCGCGCCCGCCGTCCGGCTTCTGGACGTTGGTGGTGACCCGCGTGTCGCCCATGAACAGCGTGGCGGTGCCGCCGACCAGCGTCTTCACCCGGTCCACCGGCTCGAAGAAACCGTTCAGAGCCCGGTCGCCGGCATACAGCGTGCCGTCGCGAACGCTGATGTCGCTCCCGTACTGGTTCAGCACGTCCCAGGCGACGCGCATGTTCGTTTCCTGCCGCTCGACCGCCATGCGCTCCGCGTAGCGGCTCAGCAACGTTTCGTTGACAGCGAAGGTGGCGCTCGTCAATACGACCAGCCCACCGACACACAGCGACACCGTCTTGCCCGAAAGCGACAGCGAGCCGACCCCCGTCAGCAACCCCATGGCGAACCCCCGCGCCCAATGATGCCCATTGAATCCGAGCGTTTCGTACCCCAACGAACCGCAGCGGAATAAAAGCGTCAGAGGCTCTTAACAAATCGTTCTGCGCTGCACCATGCCTCACCCGCGGCGGAGCGCGGCCCATCCTTATTAGAGCGATTCAAATATATATGAACAGCTGTTCATATAGATTGACACCCAGACTCTCCGGCGTTAGGGTCCGCCCCGTCATTGGGGAGTAGCCACCCTCTAGCGAGAGGGGCGTGCGCCAACAGACTCGGGATCATCCTGCCTCAGGCGGTCCCGTGGCGCACGCGGCAGCCGGACAGAGTCCGGCCGGTTCGGCAAGACCGATGGTGCGGACGCTCCCGAAGGCCAACCGGGGGTAGCCGTGCTGTCGTGTCCGTTTGGCCGGAGTTCGTTGCCATGCTCGGTGTGACCTCCCTCGTCCTCGCCGTCAGCCTTTCCATGGACAGCTTCGCCGCGGCGTTGGGCCGTGGCGCCGTTCAGAAGCGTCCCGGCCTGTCCGAGGCGTTGCGGGTCGGTTTCGCCTTTGGCCTCTGCCAGCTGTCGATGGCCTCCATCGGCTGGGCGGTGGGTTCGGCCTTCGCCGGCTTTGTCCAGGCGGTGGATCACTGGATCGCCTTCGGCCTGCTGCTGCTGATCGGCGGCTCGATGATCCGGAACGCGCTCGCCGGGGAAGAGGACGACGAGGCTGCCGCCGCCCGCTCGGGCTGGCTGGCCCTGCTGACTGTGGCGGTGGCGACCAGCATCGACGCCAGCGCGGTGGGGGTCGGCCTCGCCATGGCGGACGTGAACATCGCGGTGACCGCCAGCCTGATCGGCGTGGTCACCTTCCTGATGGGCTTCGGCGGCGTCCTGCTGGGCCGGGCCGCCGGCCCGCTGCTGGGCCGCCGGGCGGAACTGATCGGCGGCCTCGGCCTGCTCGCCATCGGCACCAAGATCCTGGTCGAGCACACCCTGCTTTAACGTCCAACCTTCGGCGGTCGCCGTCCTCAGGCGGCGACGGCGTGGCTGGTGTGGCCGGCGGCGGCGGCGGCCACCGTCTGGGCGATCAGGCCCGGACGCTCCTGAACCCGGTCGCAGACGGCGCTGAAATCGATGGACAGCGCCCGCTCCCCGCGGTTGCTCAATTCGCCGCAACGCCGCCCGGCGTGATCCAGGGTCGCCACGGCGGCGCGGATGACTCCGGCCCCGATCTTCAACCGGCTGGCCCGTGCGGCCTCGGCGATGTGCGGCTCGTTCTGCGCCAGCCAGTGGGACAGCCCCTGCGCGGCCAGCGCGAATTCCCGCTCCAGCGCTGCCGGGTCGCACAGCACGGCACCGTTGGGCAGATGGAGTCGGCCATTGGCCGATGGGAGCGACAGCGCCGCCGCGATGATCGCGGAAGCCAGTTCCTGCCCGGAGAAGGGCGTCGTCATACAATCAATCATCATACAAGCGTTCATCGGTTCGCTCTCCAGCAGGACCCGGCGCCCACTCAGCGCACGGACAATGTCAGGGCACGGACAATTGCGCGCGGGCCATGCCGCCGTGCAGCGTGTCGAAGCAGACCACACACTCCGGCGAGTCGGCGATGTAGGCCAGAACGTCCGCATAGGGGCCGTCGATGTGGATGAGTTCCGCCCCGCGATCCTCCGCCGGCCCCCGGCTGTGGGTGATCGTCAGCATGTCCATGCGCGGGCCGCGCCCGCCGGTGGTCGCCGCCAGCACCGCGGCCCGCTGCCGATGATCAGAAAGGCGATGATCGGACGGCCGATGATCGGGGCGCAGGGCGACCACGACGCCGGCGGGAACGGCATCGTCGACACCGCGGACGGCGTTCGGACGGCTTCCGGAACGGACGGCGGAAAGGGTCTTGACCATGGCTCACCTCAAGGGCTCGGGCTGGCGATACGGACGGATTGGCTTGGCGGAAGGGGTGGACAATCGCCCCGACTCACTGTTGGTATACCGTATCCCAGAACAATCTTAGCTTCAAGGTCGATTTTGGGAAATTTTCATCCCGCTCCGCAGCAAGACACCGTTTGACCCCAGAGTCCGGGCGGCTTTTCCGCAGGGAGGAAAAGCGGAGGCTCCACGCTGGACAGGCGGGCGCGGGCGTGCTCAGAGGATAGGGTCGGTCACTGTCACGGGAATCGGTCCATGGACCCGGTCGCCACTTCCGTCATCCTCGTCCACGGCGCCTTCGCGGACGGCTCCGCCTGGAGCCGCGTGATCCCCCTGCTCCAGGCCCAGGGGCTGGAGGCGATCGCCGTGCAGAATCCGCTGACCTCGCTGGACGAGGATGTCGCCCACGTCCAGCGCGCCATCGACCGCACCAAAGGGCCAGTGGTGCTGGTCGGCCATTCCTGGGGCGGGGCGGTGATCACCCAGATCGGGAATCAGGACAAGGTGAAGGCGCTGGTCTATGTGGCGGCCTTCGCGCCGGGGATCGGCCAGTCGCCAAACGACACGCTGAAGCCTTTCCCGCCCTCGCCGGGCCTGTCCAGCGTGTCGATGGACCGTGCGGGCTATCTGCATTTGTCGGCGGAAAGTCTGGCAGCGAACTTCGCCCAGGATGTGCCGGCGGCGGAGGCGGCGCTGCTGGCCGCGACGCAGGGGCCGGTCCATGCCGGCTGCTTCCGCACGCGGGTGACCGCTGCGGCGTGGGAGCACAAGCCGTCTTGGTACATTGTCGCCAGCGAGGACCGGATGCTTCCTCCGGCCTTCCTGCGGGCGACCGCCGAGCGCATCGGCGCGCGGACGGTGGAGGTCGGGGCCAGCCACATCCCGCACGCCTCCCGGCCCGACGCGGTGGCGGCGGTGATCATCGAGGCGGCGGGCGCCCGCTGACGGGCACCCGACCGCTCCCGGTCATGGTTTCACGGCATCATCCGGCGGCGCAGCAGCAGGCGGGCTCCGGATCGGATTCGTCGTCGTTCGCGGCGAGGCAGCCGTGCGCAGTGCCCAGCAGGCGGTGAAGATAATCGTTCCACAGCGACCCGCAGGCCGGAGCGGCCGGTAGCGGCGGAGCGTACGGCGTCGGCGACAAGTCCAGCGGGGGTGGTTCCGCAGTCCGGTCGAAGGTCATGGGCGTCTCCTCCAAAATGCCGCCCGCCAACGGCGGGCGTCGGCGCTTGCTGCGCTCTGATGCGCGCCACGATAGCGGAAGTCAGTGTCCTGCACAGCCTGTTCGAAAGCCACCCCACCTCTGGCATAGAAGCCGTCATAGAAGAGGGATCGGCCGGCCAGGCCCATCATTGGCACCCTTAGCTGTGCCGTGACGCCAATCCCTTTCGTCTGTTGATGAGGCGCAAAGCTGCATCGACACGGACACCGATTAGGAGAGAGGCGCGCCATGGCGAATCTTCAGAACATCCTCGGCACCCTTCTGGCCACCGGCATGGGAGGGCACAGCCGCAGGAGCCCGCAGGATCTGGGGTCGATCCTGAACCGGTCGGGGATGGGCTCAGGATCGGCGATGCACGCCCGTAGCGGCATGGGCGTCGGCCCCATGGCCGGGCTGGGCGCGCTGGCCTACCTCGCCTACCGCGCCTATCAGGAGCGGCAGCAGAATATGCCGCCCTCCGCGCAGCCTTCCTCCGGACAGACGCCGGCCCGCTCCGGGCAGCCGGGGACCAGCCCATGGGGGGCGCCGCCGTCCGGTTCGGGCAACACGCCGGGGGGAATCCTCGGCGGCATCCTCGGCGGGGCCGGCGCTTCCGGCGGCGGATCGCTGGGCGAGCGGCTGTCCCAGGTCTTCCAGCAGCGCACCGCTCCCCCGCCCGACGCCGCCCCGGCGGGCGCCGGCGAGGGCGCCTTTCCCGAACTCGCCATGGAGGACCAGCACGCCCTGCTGCTGATCCGCGCCATGATCGCCGCCGCCAACGCCGACGGCGAGATTTCCCCGGCCGAGCGCCAGCGCGTCATGTCCGCCCTGGACGAGGCCGGCGGCGGGGCGGAGGAACGGGAGATCGTCGAGCGCGAACTGTCCCAGCCGCAGTCGCTCGACTCGCTGGTCCGCTCCGTCACCGATCCGGACATGGCGGAGCAGGTCTACTTGGCCTCGCTGATGGCGGTGGACCGTGAGCATGAGGCGGAACGCGCCTATCTCACCTACCTCGCCACCCGCCTGAAGATCGCTCCGCAACGCGCCGAGCAGCTCAACCAAGCGGCGTGACCGCTCCAACCGCAAAGCCCTCTCCTGCAACATGGCGGGAGAGGGCTTTCTATTGACCCCACGGCCACACTCGGCGCAGGGTCTTGGCCCTACCTCCGCCACCGGGACCAACACCATGCTGCTGGATGACGCCGTCGACCGCGTGCTCCGCGATCTTGAGAGCTATGGGCGCGACAACGACGCGCGCGAGGGCGACCGCGCCCGCAAGATGCTGAATCTGGAGCGCGAGACGGCGGAGCTTCTGCACATCCTGGTGCGCAGCGGCCGGCGGCGCCGGGTGCTGGAGATCGGCACCTCCAACGGCGTCAGCACCTTGTGGCTCGCCGCGGCGTTGCAGGCCATCGGCGCCACCGACCCGCTGACCAGCATCGAACGCGATCCGGGCAAGAGCGCCCAGGCCGCCACCAACCTGGAACGCGCCGGGCTGGCCAGCCGCGTCAACCTGCTGGTCGGCGACGCGACGGAGACGGTGGCCGGGCTGGACGGCCCCTTCGACTGCGTGTTCTTCGACGCCGACCGCTGGAGCGCCCCGGAGCAGCTTCGCCTCCTGCTGCCGAAGCTGGAGCCGGATTGCCTGCTGCTCGCCGACAACGCCCTGTCCCACCCGCAGGAGATCGCCGGCTACATCGCGGCGGTGGAGGCCCTGCCCGGCTTCGGCACGACCATCTTCCCGGTGGGCAAGGGGCTGCACGTCGCCTGCCGCCCCTGACCTCACCGTTCGTCAGGCCGTCTCTCTCGCCAGCATTTCCGCGGCCAGCCGGCTGACGGCGGGGTAATCGGTCTTGCCGGTGCCGAGCAGGGGGATCGTCTCCACCCGCAGCACGTCGCGGGGAATGGCGATCTCCGGCGCTCCCTTGGCCTTGGCCGCCGACGCCAGCGCGTCGCGCGTCAGACCGGTGCCGGCGGTGACCAGGACGATCCGCTCGCCGCGCCGGGCGTCCGGCAGGGCGATGGCGGCGTGGGCGGCGTCCGGTTCGGCCTGGAGCGCCAATTCCTCGACCAGCCCCAGCGGGACCATCTCACCGGCCACCTTGGCGAAGCGCTTGACGCGCCCGACGATGCGGATGAAGCCGTCGGCGTCGATGTCCACGATGTCGCCGGTGTCGTGCCAGCCGTCCTCTGGCGGCTCCACCACGCCGGGGTTGTCGGCGCGCATGTAGCCCTTCATGACGTTCGGCCCGCGCACCCGCAGCCGCCCGCCCACCGGCACGCCGGGGACCGGAAGCAGCTCCGTCTCGATGCCGGGCAGGGCCTGCCCGACCGTGCCGGGGCGGAAGCGGGCCGGCGTGTTGACGGCGATCACCGGGGCGGTTTCGGTGGTGCCATAGCCTTCCAGCAGATGCACCCGCAGCCGTTCCGTGTAGGTGCGGCGCGTCTCCTCCTGCAACCGCTCGGCCCCGGCAAAGACCAGCCGCAGCGAGCGGAAATCGTAGGGGTCCGCCGCCCGCGCCCAGGCGTTCAGGAAGAAGTCCGTGCCGAACAGCACGGTGGCGTTGGTCTGGTAGACCAGCTCCGGGATCAGCCGGACGTGGCGCGGGTTGGGGTAAAGCACCGTCTTCACCCCGTTCAGGATCGGCAGCAGCATCCCGCCGAGCAGCCCGAAGGAGTGGAAGACCGGCAGGCAGTTGAACACCACGTCCTGCCGCGTGAAGTCGACGACCGAGGCCACCTGAGCCATGTTGGCGAGCAGATTGTCGTGGGTCAGCGCCACGCCCTTGGGAGGCCCCTCCGACCCCGAGGTGAAGAGGATCGCCGCCACGTCGTCCGGCTGGCCCTGCGGGGGCAGGAAGCGCTCCGGCGCCACCGAGGCGGCCAGCGCCCGCAGCTTGTCGCCGATGCCCAGCCCGCGCTTCACGTCCTCCAGATAGACGATGCTGTGCTCGGCGGCCAGCGCCTCGACCAGCGGGCCGAGCCGCCCCATCTCCACGAAGCGGGCCGAGGTGACGATGCGGCGCAGCCTGGCGGCGCGGCAGGCCGCCTTCACGGCCTCCGCCCCGGCGGTGAAATTCAGCATCGCCGCCGGCCGCCCATAGGCCGCCAGTCCGAAAAACACCGCCGCGGTCGGCGAGGCGGTCGGCAGCAGCACGCCCACCGCCTCCCCCGGTTCGGTTCCGCGGGCCAGGATGCGGCCGAGCACCAGGGAACGCGCGGTCAGGGCGCGGTAGGACAGTGTGGTGAAGTCGCCGTCCTGCACCGCCGCCTTGCCCCAGCCGGTCTTCCGCCCGGCCTCCAGCAGGGCGAGCGCCAGCGTGTCGGGCCGCTGCCCGGCGGCGAAGACGGTTTCCGTCATGACGCGCGACAGCCAGGACTTCAGCGCCGCCCGCCGCTTCTTGCCGGCCAGCCCGGTCACGTCCGGGGTGGCGACCGGCGGCATGACCGTGATGGTGATCCGCGGGAACAGCCCCAGCCGCAGCCGCCCGTGCATCCGCGACAGGATGGAGCGCTGCGCCCCCTCGATGCAGACCGGCACGATGGGGCAGCCCGCCTTGTCGGCCAGCATGCCGGGACCGCCGTTGATCTTCATCAGCGAGCCGGTGACGGTGATCCGCCCCTCCGGGAAGATGCAGATCTTGTGGCCCTCGGCCAGGGTGCGGGCGAGCAGGCGTGTGCCCATCGGCTTGGTCGGGTCGATGGTCACATGGTCGGCCAGCGCCAGGAAGGGCTTGGCCCAGGCCTGCTGCGCGATGAAGCTGTCCACGGCGAAGCGCATCCCCGGCAGGAAGGCGGCCAGCAGGGCGCCGTCCAGGAAGGACTGGTGGTTCGGCGTGACGACCGCCGCCCCCTCCAGCCGCTCCAGATGCTCGGCTCCGCGCAGTTCGACGCGGAAGGCCAGCCGGAAGAAGGCGCGGGCCAGCGCCCGTCCCAGGCCCACCGCGTCGATGGCGAGCGCCAGGACGACGGCGGCCAGCATGCTCGCTCCGCCCCAGGCGGCGACGGTCAACGGCGTGATGCCCAGCGCCAACATGGCCGCCGCGATGCCCGAGCCGACCACCATGAACAGCGCGTTGACCACGTTGGCCGCCGCGATCACCCGGGCGCGGGCCGAGGCCGCCGCGCGATGCTGGATCAGCGCGTAGAGCGGCACGGCGAAGGCGCCGCCCGCCGCGGCGATCAGGAACAGGTCGGCCAGCAGCGGCATCGCCCAGGGCTGGGCCAGCAGCGCCAGCGCCGACAGCGGCGCCGCCGACGGAACGTCGGGCGTCAGGAAAGGCAGCGCCGCCCCGGCCACAGCCGCGACGAGGCCCGCCAGGGCGGCGCGGCGCGCGTCGGAGCGCGACGGCACCCGGTGCCCCAGCCCGGCATAGACCGAGCCGACCGCCACGCCGACAGCGAAGACCGCCAGCAGCAGGGTCGCCCCCTCGCTGTCCGTCCCCAGCGTCTCCCGCGCGATGGCCGGGAACTGCGCCATGACGACCGCGCCGACGCCCCAGAAGACGGAGATGCCATAGATGGCCCGCATCGACACGCGGTCCTGCGCGGTGGCGCGCAGCACGCGCAGGGTGACCGACACCGGGTTCAGCCCGACGCGCACCGTCCGGTCGGCGTTGCCGGCCCGCGGAATCAGCAGCGACGCCGCCAGCCCGCCCAGCGCCGTTGCCCCGAGCAGTCCCGGAAGCGCCAGCGGGTGGGCCAGAGCGAGCGAACCGCCGGCGATGGTGCCCAGCAGGATCGCCACGAAGGTCCCGGCCTCCACCAGACCGTTGCCGGCGGTCAGCTCCTCCGGCTTCAGCAAATCGGGGAGCAGGCCATACTTGACCGGCCCGAAGACGGTGGAGTGGGCGCCCATGCCGACCAGCGCGGCGATCAGCACGCCGAGGTCGGCGCGCATGATGCCCCAGGCGGCGATCGCCATCAGGCCGATCTCCGCCACCTTCACGGCGCGGGCGATCAGCGTGCGGTCGAAGCGGTCGGCCAGTTGGCCGGCGGTCGCCGAGAAGAGCAGGAAGGGCACGGTGAAGGCCGCCGCGGCGAGCGTCGAGATCAGCGCGCCGTCGCCCGCCGTCCCCGCCATGCCATAGACGGCCAGGACCGCGATGGCGCCGCGCAGCACGTTGTCGCCGAATGCGCCGAGGAACTGCGTCACGAACAGCGGCAGGAAGCGCCGCGTGGCGAGAAGGCCGAGTTCGCTCATGCGTCAGGCTCCCTTTCCGATGGACAGGCCGCGCAGCAGCGCGTCGGCGACCGTGTCGGCCAGCGTGCCGAGCGGGACCGTCTGCCGTCCGTAAACGTGCGACTGGATGTTGAGGACGATGGCGCCGATGACGGTGTGAGCCAGGGCCTCGCGGTCGGCATCGACGATGCTTCCCTCCGCGATGCCGTCGCCGACGATGGCGCAGACCACGTCCACCGGCGTTTCCAAGCCTTCGGGAACCAACGGCAGTGCGTCGTGCTGCGACAGCAGGAGGAAGCGCGCGCGGTCCGGCGCCGCCTCGGCCAGCCCGAAGGCCCAGACGATGACGCGGCGCAGCCGCTGCGGCGCCGGCCCGCTCCCCGCCGCCGCGCGCAGGTCATGCGACAGGGCGGTGTATTCGGCGGCGAACAGGGCGGCGGCAAGATCCTCCTTGCTGGCCCAATGGCGGTACAGCGCCCCCTCCGACACCCCGGCGGCGCGGGCGATGTCCTTGATGGTGGTCGCCTTCACCCCCTTCTGGGCGAACAGCGCGATGGCGGCGTCCCGGACCTTGTGGCGGGCATCGTTGCGGACATCTTTGGACATGGCGTTCCCGTTGGCGGCGGGCATCATGAGTGAATGTTCACTCACATCCTGCACGGAACGGCGCGGTCCTGCAAGGGTGATGTGACGGCACCGCATCGTCACACGCTTTGCACGGCGGGTGCTTTTTTGGGCAAGATCATTCGCACACACTCATGAAACACAGGGAACCAGGGACATGGTGAGGACGATCGACGGGACGGAGGCGCTGACGGCCGACATGACCGCGTGGCGGCGCGACCTGCACGCCCACCCGGAAACGGCCTTCGAGGAGGAGCGGACCAGCGATTTCGTCGCGGAGAAGCTGGCCTCCTTCGGGCTGGAGGTTCACCGCGGCCTCGCCAAGACCGGCGTGGTCGGCGTGCTGCGCAACGGCGAGGGGCCGGCGGTCGCCTTCCGCGCCGACATGGACGCCCTGCACATCCACGAGCAGACCAACCTGCCCCACGCCTCCCGCAATCCGGGGCGGATGCACGCCTGTGGGCACGACGGGCACACGGCGATGCTGCTGGGCGCGGCGCGCCACCTGTCGGCGCATCCGAACTTCCAGGGCACCATCGCCTTCGTCTTCCAGCCCGCGGAGGAGAACGAGGGCGGCGGGCGCGTGATGGTCGAGGACGGGCTATTCGAGAAATTCCCCGTCGATCAGGTCTACGGCATGCACAACTGGCCGGGCCTGGAGGTCGGCAAGATCGCGCTGCGCCCCGGCCCGATCATGGCCGCCTACGACATCTTCGAACTGACCCTGACCGGCAAGGGCACCCACGCCGCCATGCCCCATCTGGGCACCGACACGATCCTGGCCGGCACCCAGATCGTCAACGCCTGGCAGACCATCGCCAGCCGCAGCGTGCATCCCGTCGATTCCGCCGTGGTCAGCGTCACGCAGTTCCACGCCGGCGATACGTGGAATGTCCTTCCCGCCACCGCCGTCCTGCGTGGAACGACCCGCACCTTCCGCAAGGAGGTGCAGGACATGGTAGAGCGGCGCATGGGCGAACTGGCCAAGGCCATCGCCAGCGGCTTCGGGGTCGAGGCGGAGCTGCGCTACGAGCGCCGCTACCCCTCCACGGTGAACGAGACCGGGGCGACCGAACTGGCCCGCCGCGCCGCCGCCGGAGTCGTCGGCGAATCGGGGCTGGACCTGGACCCGATGCCCAGCATGGGTGCTGAGGATTTCGCCTTCATGCTGCAGCAGCGGCCCGGCTGCTACGTCTGGGTCGGCGCCGGGTCGTCGGACGGCGGGCGCAACCTGCACAGCCCGCATTACGACTTCAACGACGCGGTCCTGCCCATCGGCCTCAGCTATTGGGTGCGTCTGGCCGAAACGGTGCTGCCGCGCGCGGCGTGACGGCAAGCGAGAGTCCCCTCTCCCCTCTGGGGAGAGGGCTAGGGTGAGGGGGTTGCGCTTGTGCCGAACGTTCCGCCACGCGCAGCCCCTTCACCGGCCCTACGGGCCACCCTCTCCCCAAAGGGGAAAGGGTTACAAATGCTCAAGGCGAACACTGCGGGCCAGCTTGTACAAACCATTCCTATCTCCCTATGGTTTGTGTATGAAACAGGAAAATTACCGCGCCCCGTCCATGGTAATTGCCCGAGTATGCAATTTGTCCCATGATCGGGCCGATTTCACCCGACAGACGTGGGACAAGGCACGGTGAAGGCGATAGAGAACAAGACCGGTGTTCCTGGAACCGGCGGCATCTGGCAGCGGCCCGACTCCCTGTGGGAGGCCACGGCCCCGCCGCCGCCGGCCCTTCCGGCGCTCAAAGACGCGGTGGAAGCCGACCTGCTGGTGATCGGCGGCGGCTTCACCGGCCTGTCGGCGGCCCTGCACGCCGCCGAATCGGGCAAGCGTGCCGTCGTCCTGGAGGCGTCGGAGATCGGGCGCGGCGCGTCCGGGCGCAACAACGGGCAGGTCATCCCGACCCTGACCCGCCCCGACCCCGAAGACCTCGTCGCCAAGTTCGGGCCGGAGCGGGGCGAACGCTTCGTCGCGCTGATCCGCGACAGCGCCGAGACCCTCTTCGCCCTGATTCGCCGTCTGGGCATCGACTGCGCGGCCGAGCAGACCGGCTGGGTGCAGCCGGTCCATTCGCCGGGCCGCATCGCCATCGCCGAACGGCGGGCGAGGCAGTGGGGCAGCCGCGGCGCCCCGGTGGAGCTTCTCGACCGCGCCGGCATTTCGGATCTGCTGGGCACCGACGCCTATTACGGCGGCTGGATGAACCGCAGCGGCGGCCACGTCAACCCGCTGGCGCTGGCCCGCGGGCTGGCCGGCAAGGCGGTCGAGGGCGGCGCGTCGGTCTATATCAACTCACCCGTCCTGTCGGTGGAGCGGCGCGGCGACCGCTGGGTCGCCCGCACGCCGGACGGCTCGGTGACCGCCCATGCCCTGGTGCTGGGCACCAACGGCTATGCCGCCGCCGTCTTCCCGGAGATTCGGACGGAGGTCGTGCCCGTCCTGTCCTGGCAGATGGCCACCCAGCCGCTGGACGAGGCGCAGCGGCGCAGCATCCTGCCGGGCCGTCAGGCCATGTCGGACACCCACGGCGACCTGCGCTTCATGCGCTACACCGCCGACCACCGGCTGGTCAGCGGCGGCGCGCTGCTGGTTCCCATCGACGGGGCGGACCGGCTGCGGCGCATCGTCGGGCTCCGGCTGGCCTCAATGTTCCCCACCCTGCGCGGCCTGCGGTTCGACCATGTGTGGAACGGGCGGATCGCCATGACCACCGATTACACCCCGCGGGTCCACCAGCTCGGCCCCAACGCCTTCACCTGGGCGGGCTGCAACGGGCGCGGCGTCGCCCTGTCCGTCTCGCTGGGGCGGGAGCTGGCCTACGCTGCGCTGGGCCGCGATCCGGCAGAGCTGGCGCTGCCGCTGACCGAGCCGCGCCCCCTGCCCTTCAACGACCTGCTGCAACGCATCGGTCCGTTCAAACTCCTGCAATACCGCTGGAACGACATCCGGGAAATCTGACGATGACTGAAGACACCAAGCCGCCCGCCGCCCCGGACCACGCCACGCAGCTCCGCAACGCCTACGCGATGCGGGCCGCGTCCTATGCCCACATGTTCGACGTGCTGCGCGAGCGCTATGGCACCGACACGGCGCTGGACATCGGGCGCGAGGCGACCCGCCGCCTGGGCGAGGCGATGGGCGTGAAGTACGCGGCGCACGGCCCCGACGACCTGGCCGGCCTGTGCCACGCCTTCCTCGACGGCATTCCCAACCGCGATTCCATGTTCGCGCCGGAGATCAAGCGCTGCGACGGCGACGCGCTGGAGATCCATTTCCACCGCTGCCCCCTGAAGGAGGCCTGGCAGGCCCAGGGCAAGTCCGACGAGGATCTGGAGCTGCTCTGCAACATGGCCGGCGCCATCGACGGCGGCCTGTTCGAGGCGGCCGGCTTCGTCTTCCGTGGCGAGACCTGGAAGCCCGGCGACGAGGGCTGTTGCCGCCTGAAGGTCCTGCCCGGCCCCAAGGCCGCCTGATCCGCCGAGTAAGCCACCCAACCGTACGACGCTGCCCAACACCGGCCTCGAAGCCGGCCTTCACAAGAAAGGTTCACCCGCGATGACCGCCCTGAAGACCGCCTCCCTCGCCGCCCTGATGACCGGTGCGCTTGCCGGCACCGCCCTGGCCGCCGACACCGTGAAGATCGGCTACCAGCTGCCGCTGACCGGCGAGACTGCCCAGTACGGCCAGGACTTCCGCAAGGCCGCCGAGATCGCGCTGACCGAGTTCAACGCGTCCGGCAAGCCCTTCAAGGCGGAGATCGTCTTCGAGGACAGCCGCTCCGACGCCAAGGAGGGCACCAACATCGCCCGCAAGTTCGTGGACGACAAGGAGATCGTCGGCGTGCTGGGCGACTTCACCTCGGGCGTGTCGATGGCCTCGGCGCAGGTCTACAAGGACGCCGGGATGCCGCAGCTCTCGCAGACGGCCTCGCACCCCGACTACACCAAGATCTCCAAGTACCAGTTCCGCAACATCGCCACCCAGGCGCAGGAAGGCCCCTACAACGCCAAGTGGATGCTGTCCAAGGGCTACAAGAACATCGCCGTCATCGCCGAGCAGACCGACTGGGGCCAGTCCGTCGTCTCCGGCTTCACCGACGGCGTGAAGGCCAACGGCGGCACGGTGGTCTTCTCCGAGTTCTTCAACCGCGGCCTGAAGGACTACCGCTCGCTGATCAGCAAGTTGGAGCGCGCAAAGCCGGACGCCATCTACACCGGCTTCTTCTACGAGGACGGCGCGCAGTTCCTGCGTCAGGTGCAGCAGCTCGGCATCAAGACCCCGGTCTACTCCACCTCGGCCGCCTACAGCCCGAAGCTGATCGAGCTGGCCGGCGAAGCCGCGGAGGGCGTGCACCTGACCTCCAACTTCCTGCCGACCGACCCGGCCCCGCACATCCAGCATTTCGTGACGGAGTGGAAGGCCGCCTCCAACGGCGCGGTTCCGGGCCAGTTCCCGGCCCAGGCCTATGACGCCGTGCGCATCATGCTGGCCGCGGTCGAGAAGGCCTACCCGAACCCGACCCGCGAGAAGGTGCGCGACGCCCTGGCCCAGACCAAGGACTTCGCCGGCGTGACCGGCAAGACCAGCTTCAGCGCCGACCGCGAGGCCGAGAAGGAGCTGGTGAAGGTCGAGGTCAAGGGCGGCGCCTTCGTGCCGGTCGCCGACTGACCGGCGCCCTCCTTCCGACCCGATGGCCTAAAGCGAACTTCCGTTCGCTTTAGGCTCATATCACCTCATTCGCCGGTGGGCTCCGGTCGCACATGCGACCGGGACCGCCGTCGCGGTCCAAAGCGGTTTCCAACCCGCTTTAACGATCTCCAGCGAACGGCCCGCATGATCGACCCATATTACCTCCAGCAGCTCGCCATCGGGCTGTCGCTGGGGATGACCTACGCGCTGATGGCGATCGGCTTCACGCTGATCTTCGGCGTGCTGAACGTCGTCAACTTCGCCCATGGCGAGGTCTACACGCTGGGCGCCTTCGCCGGGCTGGTGCTGATTTCCGCGACGGCCCCGCCGATCTTCGCGGTGATCTTCATCGCCCTGGCGATCGGCGCCATGGCCGGATTCTCGCTGGAGCGGATCGCCTTCAAACCCTTCCGCCGCTTCACCGACGAGGCGTCGCTGAAGTCGCGGGCGATGCGCGAATCCACCCTGCTCTCCTCGCTCGCCGTGTCCATCGTGGTCCGCGAGGCGCTGGAGATCGTGTTCGGGTCGCAGATGCGCTCCGTCCCGTTCGAGTATCTGATCAACACTCCGGTGCGCATCGGGCCGGTGATCCTGGTGACCGGCGACTTCATCATCTTCGGCGTGGCCGCGGCCATGCTGATCGGTCTCCAGTATCTGCTGACCCGCACCCGCATCGGCCTGTCGATCCGGGCGGTGTCGAACAACCCGCTGGGCGCTAAGTATGTCGGCATCGACACCGACCGCACCATCATCATGACCTTCGTCGTCGGCTCGATGATGGGGGCGGCGGCGGGCATCCTGACGGGGCTCTATTACGGGGCAATTTTCCCCGCCATGGGCTTCGTGCCCGGCATCAAGGCCTTTGTCGCCATGGTGATGGGCGGGCTGTCCTCGATCCCAGGTGCGGTGATCTGCGCCCTGATCCTGGGCATCTCGGAGAGCATGGCGACGACCTTCGTGTCGTCGGGCTGGTCGGACATGGTCGCCTACGGCTTCCTGATCCTGACCCTGATCTTCTTCCCCAACGGATTGTTCGGAGCACGCCGTGAACGTGTCTGACCTGTCGGCGCCGCCGCGCGGGCGGGGGTTGCTGATACCGCTCCTCCTCGCCCTGCTGGTCTTCGTGGGGCTGCCGGCCATGCTGGCCGGCTTCGACCGCGGCTATTTCTACCAGATCGCCAATCTGGCGCTGATCTTCATCCTGTTGTCCGCCTCCATGCATCTGGTCACCGGGGTGGCCGGGCTGCTGCATCTCGGGCACGCCGCCTTCTACGGGGTCGGCGCCTACACCGCCGCCCTGCTCTCGACCAAGTTCGGGCTGGGCTTCACGGTGACCCTGCCGCTGTCCGGTCTGGTGGCGGCGCTGATCGCCTTCCTGGTGGCGCTGCCGACCATGCGGCTGGTCAGCATCTATTTCGCCGTGGCGACGCTGGCCATCGGGCAGATGCTCTATCTGGTCATGCTGAACTGGGTGGAGTTCACCAAGGGTCCCAACGGCATCATCGTCACCAAGGGTCTGGAACTGTTCGGCTTCAGCCTGTCGGGCCGGCTCGCCACCTACTACACGGTGGCGACGGTGGTGGCGCTGTGCGTGCTGGCGATCGGGCGGCTCAGCCACTCCTACTACGGCAACGCGCTGCGCTCGATCCGCGAGGACGATCAGTGCGCCGACGCCATGGGCGTCAGCACGGCGCGGCTGAAGATGGAGGCTTTCACCCTGTCGGCCTTCTTCGCCGGGGTGGCGGGCAGCCTGTGGGCGCACATGACCGGCTACATCTCGCCGGGCGACTTCAAGTTCTCCGAATCCATCCTGATCCTGGCAATGGTGGTGGTGGGCGGCCTGGGCAGCCTGCCCGGAGCGGTGATCGGCGCGCTTCTGCTGATCCTGCTGCCGGAGGGGCTGCGCGCCTTCGGCGACTTCCGCAACATCATGGTCGGTCTGGTGATGTTCCTGTCGATCCTCCTGCTGCCGAAGGGCCTGCTGGGCGAGGTCTCCGCGCTCCAGCTCGCGCGGCGCCAGCTGGGCGCGGCGTGGCGCAACACCGTGAAGGGCGAAGGGATCGGCTGGCGATGACCCATCTTCTCGACATCCGCAACGTCAGCCGCCGCTTCGGCGGCGTGCTGGCGGTGAACGACGTGACCGGTCATGTGGACGAGGGCGAGCTGGTCGGGCTGATCGGCCCGAACGGCGCCGGCAAGACCACCCTGTTCAACCTGATCTCCGGCTTCACGCCGCTGTCGTCGGGCACCGTCGCCTTCGACGGCAGGACCATCAGCGGGCTGAAGACCAACCAGGTGGCCCGGCTGGGCATCAGCCGCACCTTCCAGAACCTGCGCGTCTTCCCGAACATGTCGGTCTTCGACAACGTGTCGGTGGGCGCGGTGGGCGCGCTTCCGCAGGGGGCGCTCGGCGCCCTGTTCGGCTCCCTCGCCGGGGGCGGCGCCCGCTCCGCCGAGATCAGCCGCCGCACCTGGGAGGCGCTGGAGGCGGTCGGCCTGACCCATGTGGCGGGCGAACTGGCGGCCAACCTGCCCTACGGCCAGCGCAAGTATCTGGAGATCGCCCGCGCGCTGGCGATGCAGCCGCGCTTCCTGATCCTCGACGAGCCGGCCGCCGGCCTCAACGACACCGAGACCCGCGCGCTGGCCGACTTCATCAAGCGGCTGCACGGCACCGGCCTGACCATCATGCTGGTGGAGCACGACATGACCCTGGTCATGAGCATCTGCCAGCGCATCCTCGTGCTCGCCTCCGGCCGCAAGATCGCCGACGGCCCGCCCGACGCCATCCGCCGCGATCCGGCGGTCCTGGAAGCTTATCTGGGGGTGGACGCATGACCCAGCCGCAATCCAACGGCCCGATTCTCACGATCGAGAACCTGCACGTCACCATGGGGCCGCAGGAGATCCTGCACGGCATCGACCTGACCGTGGCGCAGGGCGCCATCGTCGCCGTGCTGGGCTCCAACGGCGTCGGCAAGACGACGCTGATGCGGGCGATCTCGGGCGTCTACCGGGCGAGCCGGGGCAGCATCACCTTCCGCGGCGAGGCCATCGCCAACCTGCCCGCCCACCGCATCGTCAAGCTCGGCCTGTCGCAGGCGCCGGAGGGCCGCCAGATCTTCTCCAACATGAGCGTGCGGGAGAATCTGGTGCTCGGCGGCGGCGACATCGGGCTGGGCGAACTGGACCGGATGCTCGACATGTTCCCGGTCCTGCGGGAGCGCCTGCGCCAGAACGCCGGGTCGCTGTCGGGCGGCGAGCAGCAGATGCTGTGCATCGCTCGCGCCCTGATGCGCCGCCCGGCCCTGCTTCTGCTCGACGAGCCGTCGCTGGGGCTGGCCCCGATGGTGGTCGCGCAGATCTTCGATCTGGTGCAGCGCATCCGGACGGAGGGCGTGTCGATCCTGCTCGTGGAGCAGAACGCACGCGCCGCCCTGCGGGTCGCCGACCACGCGGCGGTGATGGAGGACGGGCGCATCGTGCTGGCCGGACCGGCCGCCCAACTGCGTGACGATCCCCGCATCGCCGAAGCCTATCTCGGCGGGCACGCGCATTGACGGAGACAGTGATGACCGAACCGACCGACACGCCCCCGGCCAAGCCCGTGATGGGCATGTTGGAACGCCGCGGGATCGAGGCGGCGATCCTGAAGCCGGTCTACGAGGAAATGGCCGCCCGACTGGGTGAGGCAGTGGCGCAGGAGATCCTGGGCGCCGCCATCACCCGCGCCGCCGTCGAATCCGCCGCGGCCTTCGCCGCCACCGAGCCGAACGGCACCAGCCTGACGAGCTTCGCCGACCTCCAGCCCCTGTGGACGAAGGACGACGCGCTGCGGCTGGAGGTGCTGCACCAGGACGAGACGCGGTTCGACTACAACGTCACCCGCTGCCGCTACGCCGAGATGTACCGGGAAATGGGGCTGGGCCACATCGGCCACCTGCTGTCCTGCAACCGCGACGCCGCCTTCTGCACGGGCTACGACCCGTCGATCAAGATGGAGCGGACGCAGACGATCATGCAGGGCGCGAGCCATTGCGACTTCCGCTACAGCGTGGACAAGCCAGAAGGCTGACGAGGAAGGCCCGAAACGACAACGGCCCGGCGTGCGGAACGCCGGGCCGTTGTTTTTTCAGGCAAGCCTGCCGCTGGTCGGGCCGCCCTTCGTCAGGCCGCCGCCGTCGCCACCGGCTGAAGCCCGCGGGTCAACTGGGCGAAGGTGTCGCGGAAGCGCGGCAGGGCGACGTCGCTTTCGGCGAAGCGGACATGGATCGCCGTCTTATCGATGGCCCGCACCTCGAAGGCGACGGTCAAACCGAAGCGGTCGAGCCGCAGGGTGCCGCGGTCGCCGACGCCGAGACCGCCGATTCCGCTCAGCATGGCGCCGCCGTTCGACAGGTCGGTCAGGGTGCCGGACTGGTCACGCCCCTGCACCACGACGCCGCAGGCCTCGTTCACCCGGTAGCGCGGGCTGCGGCGGCGGTCGGCGTCGCTGGTGGAGGTGCGGACGACGCGCACCAGCACGCGGCGCAACTCGTCGATGCTGGTCGCTACCTCGTCCGAGCCGGCCCGCACGCCCGAGGCCTGCGAACCGGTCTGGTCGGCGTCGCTGGAGACGGCGGCGATGCGCACCGACACCTCCTGCGCGGCGTTGGAGGTCTCCACCACGTTGCGGCTGATTTCCTGGGTGGCGGCGGCCTGCTCCTCCATCGCGGCGGCGATGGCGCTGGAGATCTGGTCGATCTCGCCGATGGTGTCGCCGATCTCCGCCACCGCACCCACGGCGGTGCTGGTCACACCCTGGATCTCCGCGATCAGGCGGGTGATCTCCTCGGTGGAGCGGGCGGTCTGGTTGGCGAGGTTCTTCACCTCCTGGGCCACTACGGCGAAACCCTTGCCGGCCTCACCCGCGCGCGCCGCCTCGATGGTGGCGTTGAGCGCCAGCAGGTTGGTCTGGCTGGCGATGTCGGTGATCAGCTTGACCACCTCGTCGATGCGGCCCACCGCCTCGGACAGCGATTGGATGGTGCCCTGGGTGCGCTGGCCGTTCTCCACAGCGCGGCGGGTGACCGCGCTGGAATGGGCGATCTGCGCGGAGATTTCGCGGATCGAGGCCGCCAGTTCCTCCGTCGCCGCCGCCACCGTCTGGGCGTTGGCCAGCGCTTCCTCCGCCGCCGCGGCGACGTTCTGCGCGTTGATGCTGACCCGCTCGGCGGAGGTCGCCATGGCGTCGGCGTCCTGGGCCATGCCGCCGGTGCGCAGGGCCACCTGCTCCACCGCATGGCTGGCCTCGCGCTCCACCGTCTCTGCCATGGACTGGAGAGCGGTGATGCGCTCCTCCTCCGCTTGGCGCTGGCGCTCCGCGCGCTCTTGGGTCGAATAGTTCAGCTTCGCCTTCACGGCGCGGATCTGCGACCGGATGCGGGCGAACTCCGCCACGCCGGAGCTGGGGACGTTGGTCATCAGGTCGCCGCGGGCGATGGCGTCGAGATGGGTTTCCACCAGCCCGAGCGGGCGCCGCACCGTGCCCAGAACGCTGAGCGTCCCGACGCCGGCCACCAGCAGACCGAACAGCATCAGCCCGGCGAAAACCTCAACGCTGTCGCTGCCGGTCAGGCTCAGCCAGCCGAGGACCATGACGGTCAGCAACAGAAGACCGGTGGTTGCCACGATGCGCCCGGCGATGCTCGACGCCAAGTCACCCAGCCAGACGCCGAAACCGCGGCGGACGATCTGGCCGTCCAGCAGGCCATACTGCTGGCCGCGCCCGGCGCGGATCTCCGCGTAGATGCGCTCCGCCTCCGCCACCGCTTCCCGGTTCGGCTTGGACCGGATGGAGATGTACTCCGTCACCACGCCCTTCTCGGTGATCGGGGTGACGTTCGCCTTGACCCAATAATGGTCGCCGCTTTTGGACCGGTTCTTGACCAGCCCTTCCCACGGCCTGCCGTCCTTGATGGTTTCCCACAGGTTGGCAAAGGCCGCCGGTGGCATGTCCGGATGGCGCACAAGATTATGAGGCGAGCCGAGTAATTCCGTTTCTGAGAAACCGCTAATATCAACAAATGCTTTATTGACGAACGTGATCTTGCCGCGGGTGTCGGTCCGCGACACAAGCAGCATGTCGTCGGCCATTTCGATTTCGCGGTTCGTAACCGGTCCATTGTCGCGCATAAGCCAGCACCCCGTCGCGGAGAACACGCACAAACACTACTTAAGTGCTACTTCTACTGTATTAATGGCCGAAAAACATCACCATATTGTCGCACCGTCTCAGCCCGTCACCAGCCTCGCTTGAGCCGCATCCCACCCGCTAGTGCCTTGCAAGCGCTGGAAAAAGCAGCGATTTATCTTGCATTTTAGGCGTATTCGCAGCGCTGCTTTCCCCTATTGTGGATTCTACTGAGTCCGCCCCGATCCGGAGCGGAGGCGTGGTCCGGCCCCTGATCCCGCGGGTTGCGGCGCGGGGACGGGGACGGCACCATCCTCCGTGCGCACCGTTGGAACGGGCACCCACCTCAAACCGCGACAGGACAGCCACGATGACCGACACCGCCAAGCCCGTCCGCCTTCTCGGCCTTTCCGGCAGCATCCGCCGTCACTCCCACTGCACCGCGGTGCTGAGCACGATCGCCGACTCGCTGGGCGACAAGGCGGGCAGCAAGGCGGAGATGGCGCTGTTCCCCCTGAACGACATCCCACTTTACGATCCCGATCTGGACGCGGAGAACACCCCCGCCGCGGCCACTGCGCTCCGCGACGCCATCGCCTCGGCCGACGGTCTGGTGATCATCTCCCCGGAATACAATTACGGCATGTCGGGCGTTCTGAAGAACGCGCTGGACTGGGCGTCGCGCCCGGCCATGAAATCGCCGGTGCGGGGCAAGCCGATCCTCATCATGACCGCCTCCCCCGCCTTCACCGGCGGCGTGCGCGCCCAGCACGAAATGCGCGAGACACTGTCCGGCATGATGGGTCGGGTCATCGCCCGCCCGCAGGTGGTCATCGGCACGGTTCACGAGAAGATCAAGGACGGCCGGCTGACCGACCAAGCCGCGCTGGACTTCGCACTCGCCGCCATCGACGACCTGCTGGCGGAAGTCGCCCTGCTGCGCGGCGCCAAGGGCACCTGAACCGCCAGGAGGACGGGCCGGGCGCGCGGGGCAGCCGCGCAAAGACCGATGGGGCTGGCCCAAGCGTGCCGATATTAGTATATCAGCACGCTTCAACCACGGCCCCCAGTGTCGATCATGCCCCTGACCCTCCATCTCCTGCCGCTCGCCGCCACCGTCGCCCTGCTCGTGTCGCGGCGTGTCAGCATGCTGACCGCCGGGACCGCGGGCATGGCGCTGGCCGCCGGGGTCCTCATGGCGGCCCTGATGGTGGCGCAGCCGAGCGGCACCACCGCTCCGGATTGGCTGGCCCAACTGCCGGGCCTGCTCCCCGCCGTGGCGCTGAAGGCCGGCGAGGGAGCGTGGCTGGCGTGGCACGCCATGTCGATCATTGCGGCAGGTTTGCTGTTCCACCGCGCCTTTGAGGCCCGCGCCGTCAAGGCCGAGGCGCAGGTCGAGGCAAAGACACCGGCCGAGCGCCGCCGCGCCGTCTTCGTCGCCTGCCTGCTCGCCGGTCCCTTCGCCGAATCGGTGACGGGGTTCGGCGTCGGGCTGGTGGTGGCGCTCGCCATGCTGCGCCCGCTGAACCTGCCGCCGGCCCACGCCGCGGCGTTGGGCTTGTTCAGCCAGATGCTCGCCCCCTGGGGCGCGCTGGGAGTCGGCACGCGGGTCGGGGCGGAGCTGATCGGCGTGTCCTTCACCGAACTGGGCACCGCCAGCGCGGCGCTGATGGTGGTCGTGCTGCCCAGCCTGCTGCTGGTGTTCTGGCGGCTGATCCACGGCGCCGGCCTGACCTCCAGCCTGACCGACCGGGCCAGGGACGTCGCCCTGATGCTGGCGCTGGCCGGGCTGCTCTGGCTGACCAACCGCTTCGTGGCGCCGGAGCTGGGCGGCGGGCTGGCGACAGCGGTGCTTCTGCTGGCGGTGGAGGCGCGGCGGCTGCCGCGCGACGCCGCCGGCCTGTCGCGGCTGCTGGCCCTGCTGTGGCCCTATGTGGTTCTGGTCGGCGGGCTGATGGCGACCCGGCTGGTGCCGCCGCTGTCCGACTGGACGGCCAACTGGCTGGTGCTCGATCCCTTCGGCGGGCTGGCGCCGATGCCCCTGCTGCGCCACCCCTCGACGTGGCTGGTCGCCATTGCCCTGGTCATGCTGGCGGGCCTGCCGCGCGGGCGCGCCTTGGCGGTGGCGGGTCCCGCCCTGCGCGCGGCGCTGGTGCCGATGGCGGCGACCCTGGTCTTCGTGGAGCTGGCCGCCTTCATGGCCGCCTCCGGCGGGGCGGCGGCCTTCGGGCAGGCGTGGCAGGCGGTGGCGGGCTCCGCCGCCGTTCTGGCCGTGCCGGTGCTGGGGGCGGCGACGGGGATGCTGACCGGTTCCAACACGGCGTCGAACGCCCTGATGATGCACATCCAGGTCAATCTGGCGTCGGGCAGCGGCCTGCCGCTGATCGCCGCCGCCGCGATCCAGGTGGTGGCCGGCAGCGTCTGCACGCTGCTGACGCCGGGCCGGATCGTTCTGGCCTCCAGCCTCCTGGGGCTGACCAAGGCGGAGTCCGCGATCTATCGGCTGGCGCTGCCCATCGGCGTCGCCTCCACGGCGTCGCTGCTCGCCGTCGTCACCGCCTGGGTCTGGCTGGTGTAGGCATCAGTCCTGGGGTTCCGGCTCCGCTGCGCGGTCGGGGAACAGTTCCTCCACCCGCACGCCCGCTTCCCGGCAGATGCGGGCCAGCCGGTCGGAGGGCAGGGCGTCGGTGACGAAGGTGTGGACCTGCGAGATGTGGCCGATGCGCACTGGGGCGGTGCGCTCCAGCTTGCCGCGGTCGGCGACCAGGATGACGTGGCGGGCGTTCGCCATGATCGCCTGCGACACCCGCACCTCGCGGTAGTCGAAGTCGAGCAGCGCCCCGCTCTCGTCGATGGCCGAGGCGCCGATCACCGCGAAGTCGGCCATGAACTGGTTGAAGAAGTCGATGGCGGCCTCGCCGACGATGCCGCCGTCCGACCGCCGCACCACGCCGCCGGCCACGATCACCTCGATGTGCGGCTCGGGGCGCAGCAGGTTGGCGACGTTGATGTTGTTGGTGATGACCACCAGCCCGCTGCGCCCTTGGAGGGCGCGGGCAACCTCCTCCGTCGTCGTGCCGATGTTGATGAAGAGGGAGGAACTGTCGGGCACCAGCTCCGCGGCGCGGCGTCCGATGGCGCGCTTCTCGTCCTGGGCGATCAGCCGCCGCGCCTCGTAGCCGAGATTCTCGACCCCCGACCCTGCGACGGCGCCGCCGTGGACCCGCTGGAGCAGGCGGCGGTCGCACAGCTCGTTCAGGTCCTTGCGGATGGTCTGAGGCGTGACGTTGAAGCGGGCGGCCAGATCGTCGACCAGCACGCGCCCCTGCGTGCGGGCGAGCGCCAGGATGTCGGTCTGCCGGGGAGTCATGATGTCCATGGCGGCATTCAAGCCGACCGCAGCTTCGCCCGCAAGTTCATTCGAAAGCGAGGCGGCTCTCCCCGCCTCCGCACTCAGAGCCTCTGCCCGTCCAGACCGAAGAGATGCGCGGTTTCGCCCCGCAGGTTCAAGCGCAAGCGCTCGCCCGCCGCCACCGGCCGGTCGCCGTCGAGGCGGACCAGAAGCCTTTGCCGGTCCTCCAGCGCGGCGTGGCAATGCGTCTCGCCGCCCAGCCGCTCCACGGCCAGAATGGTGGCGACCAGCCCGGCCCCGCCGTCGGCCAGACCGACATGCTCCGGCCGCACACCCAGGGTCAGCGGCGTGCCCGCCGCCGGCGCTGAACCATCCACGGCGACATCCAGCGGCACCCCGCCGGGCAGCCACACCCGCACCGACCCGTCCGCCCGCCCCTCCGACACCACATCCAGGAAGTTCATGGCCGGCGAGCCGATGAAGCCGGCGACGAAGCGGTTGCGCGGGCGGTGGTACAGTTCCAGCGGCGTGCCGGCCTGCTCCACCCTCCCGGCGTTCAGCACGACGATGCGGTCGGCCAGCGTCATCGCCTCCACCTGATCGTGGGTCACGTAGATCATGGTGGCGCGCAGATCGGCCTTCAGCTTGGCGATCTCCAGGCGCATCTGGACGCGCAGGCCGGCGTCGAGGTTGGACAGCGGCTCGTCGAACAGGAAAACCTGCGGCTCGCGCACGATGGCCCGCCCGATGGCGACGCGCTGGCGCTGCCCGCCGGACAGGTCGCGCGGCTTGCGGTCGAGCAGCTCCTCGATCTGCAAGAGCCGGGCGGCGTCGCGCACCCGCTCCGCGATGGTCCCCTTGTCGGTCCGCGACAGCGTCAGGCCGAAGGCCATGTTCTCGTAGGCCGTCATGTGAGGGTAGAGCGCGTAGGACTGGAAGACCATGGCGATGCCGCGCGCCGCCGGAGGCCGGTCGTTCACCCGCTGCCCGCCGATGGACAGGTCCCCGCCGCTCGGCTCCTCCAGCCCGGCGATCAGGCGCAACAGGGTGGACTTGCCGCAGCCGGACGGGCCGACGAAGGCGACGAACTCGCCATCCGCGACCTCCAGGTCGACGCCGTGGATGACCTCGATCCGCCCGAATCTCTTGCGCACCCCGCGCAGCGTGACGCCCGCCATCGCCCTACCCCTTCACAGCGCCGGCGGTCAGGCCGGAGACGATCCGCCGCTGGAACAGCAGCACCAGCCCGATCAGCGGCACCGTCACCACCACCGACGCCGCCATGATCTGGCCCCAGGGCAGCTCATACTGGCTGGCCCCCGACATCAGCGCGATCGCCACCGGCACGGTGCGCGCGTCGTCGGTCAGGGTGAAGGTCAGGGCGAACAGGAACTCGTTCCAGGCGGCGATGAAGGCGAGCAGCCCGGTCGCCGCCAGCGCCGGCCCCATCAGCGGCAGGAACACCCGCGTCACGATCACGAAGGGGCCGGCGCCGTCCACCATGGCGGCCTCCTCCAGCTCCTTCGGCAGCTCGCGCATGAAGGTGGTCAGCACCCAGACGGTGAAGGGCAGCGTGAAGATCAGGTAGGACAGCACCAGCGACCCGATCCGGTTGTAGAGGCCGAGCCAGCGCACCAGCTCGAACAGGCCCGACAGCACGGCGACCTGCGGAAACATCGAGACGCCCAGGACCACGAACAGCAGAAGCCCCCGCCCGCGGAAGCGCACCCGCCCCAGCGCGTAGGCGGCGAGCACCGCCAGCCCCAGCGACAGCGCCACCACCGCCGAGGCGGCCAGCAGGGAGTTCAGGATGTTCCGCCCGAAGGGCTGCTCCCGGAAGATCGCTCCGTAATTCGCCAGCGAGGGCTGCGACGGCCAAGCCTCCGCCGTGAACAGTGCGCTGCCGGCCTTCAGCGAGGTGACGATGGCCCAGGCGAAGGGAAACACCGCCCAGACGACGATCCCCAGAACCACAAGAGCAAAGGCGATGCGTCTCAGGCCCATCCCCTCACCTCCCCGCATCGACGCGCACGCGGCCCAGCGTCACCGCCAGCACCGTCGCTACCGCCAGCACCAGGACCAGCACAGTCGCCGCGGCGGAGCCGTAGCCCACGTCCTGGAAGTCGATCAGATATTGCCGGGCGTAGACCGACATCGACATGGTGGAGCGGCTGTTGCCGGTCAGCACATACATCAGGTCGAACACGCGCAGCGCGTCCAGCGTGCGGAACAGCACCGCCACCATCAACGCCGGACGGATCAGCGGCAGGGTGATGCGGACGAACACCCTCACCGGATGCACCCCGTCCACCCGCGCCGCCTCGTAGAGGTCGCGGGGGAGCATCTGGAGGGCGGCCAGGATCAGCAGCGCCATGAAGGGCGTGGACTTCCAGACATCGACCGCGATCACCACCGGCAAGGCCAGATCGGGATCGGCGGTCCAGGCCCGCGGCTCGGCGATCAGCCCCAGCCCCATCAGGATCGCGTTCACCACGCCGTAGAGGTCGTGGAACATCCAGCCCCACATCTGGGCCGACACCACGGTGGGGATCGCCCAGGGGATCAGCACGGCGGCGCGCAGCAGCCCGCGCCCCGGCAGATGCGCGTTCAGGATCAGCGCGATGCCCAGCCCCAGCGCCGTCTCGATCCCCACCGACACCACGGTGAAGACCAGCGTGTTCCACACCGCCCGCCACCAGACGGGGTCGCGCATCAGCCACAGGTAATTGTCCAGCCCCACCCCCTGGAAGCCGTCCAGCGTGGCGAGCGTCGCGTCGGTGAAGGAGAAGAAGACGGTGCGGAACAAGGGCCAGCCGGCCACCCCCGCCAGAACGACCAGCATCGGCAACAGGAACAGCCACGCCGCGCGGCGCCTCTGCCGCTCCAGACTGGATTGCGGCACACCGCTCACCAGCGCCCTCCCCGGCTGACGCGGACCAGCGCCTGCTCAAGGTCCGGCAGCATCGCCTTGGCGTCGCGGCGCCCGGTCAGCACCTCGTGGACGTTGGCGTAGAACTCCGCCGACACCTGGTTGTAGCGCATGCCCGTCGCCTGGGCCGGGCGGTTGACCGCGTTCGTGATGGACTCGGCCAGCTCCGCGAAGAAGGGGTTGGCGGCCACCACCTCCGCGTCCTCGTAGAGCGCCGGGATGGTCGGGTTGGAGGCGCCGTGGATGGCCCGGCGCTTCTGCTCGTCCAAACCGGTCAGATACAGCGCCAGGTCCGCGGCCTCGTCCGCATGGGCGGAGTATTTGCTGACCGCCAGCATCTGCCCGCCCAGCGTGGACGCGTGACGTCCCTCCGGTCCGCCCTTGGGCAGCGGCACCACGGCGACCTTGCCGCCGACCGCGCTGTCCGCCGCGTTGACCAGCGTCCAGGCGTAGGGCCAGTTGCGCATGAACACGGCGTTGCCGGATTGGAAGACGCCGCGGGCCTCCTCCTCCATGTAGTTGAGGACTCCGGGCGGGCTGATCGAGCCGACCCAGCCGCGGGCCATGGCCAGCGCCGCGGCGGCCTGCGGGTTGTCGATGGTGATGGCGCCGTCGGGGGCGACGATGGTGCCGCCGTTGCGGCTGGCGATCCATTCCAGCGCGTTGACGGTCAGCCCTTCATAGGCGCGGCCCTGCCAGACATAGCCCCACATCCGGTCACGCCCGGCGGCGCGTTCCGCCCGCTGGATCAGGGCGGCGGTGTCCTGAAGCTCCTCCCAAGTTTCCGGCACCGGGCGCCCGTGGGCCTCCAGCAGGTCCTTGCGGGCGTAGAGGACCCCGGCGTCGGCGAACCAGGGCATCGCGACCAGCCGCCCCTTGACCGTCGCGGCCTCGATCATCGCCGGAAGATGCCGGCCGACGGTGTCCGGCCCGGCACGGTCCTTCAGGTCGATGAAGTAGGTGCCGAGGATGCCCGGCCAGACCACGTCGATCTGGAACACATCGATGTCCGGCGACCCGGCGGCGAGAAGCTGCTGGTAGAGCGCCAGCTGCTCGCTCGCCCCCTTGGGCGGGGAGACGAAGCGCACCTCGTTGCCGCTGCGCCGTGCCCATTCCTGCGCGCCGTCGCGGCACAGGTCGAAGCTGATGCCGAGCCCGCTGCAGGCGAGAGTCACCGTCGCCCCGGCGGCGGGCAGCGCCGAGAGGGCCGTCAACACCCCTGCCAAGAGCAACGCGCACCGCCGCGCCATGGAGCCCCTTCCATTCCCGGTCGATCCAGGTCCGGAAGGGAAACTGCAATGGCCGCGGTCGAGTTCCCTGCACGGGTGTGCCACATCAGGCGGGGGTGGCGGCCTCGCGGCGGCAGTGCAGGAGGCTGAACAGGCCGAAGGGCGGAACGGTCTGCAACTCCTCCACCTTCAGGCGGGAACCGGACATCAGCGTGTCGAGGGTAAAGTCGGGCCGCCAGCCCAGCTTCTTGGAGAAGGGCGCCATCCAGTTCTCGACCGAGCGGCGGATGCCCGGCTTGTCGGCGGCGAAGTGGTTGACGATCAGGATGTCGCCGCCGGGACGGCAGACGCGCTCCAGCTCGTTCATCGTGCCCTGCGGGTCGGGGACCACCGTCATCACATACATGGCGACGACGAGGTCGAAGCTGCCGTCGGCGAAGGCCAGCGTGCCCGCGTCCATCTCCAGCAGCCCCTCCACATTTTCCAGCCGCTCGCGGTCAACCCGGTCCTGGGCGACGCGCAGCATGTCCGACGACAGGTCGATGCCGACCACGCGGTTGTCCTTGCGGTAGTCGGACAGGGAGATGCCTGTGCCCACACCCACCTCCAGAACGCGCAAGCCGCCCCGCCGGTTGATCCACTTCACGGCGGCGTGCCGGCCGGATGCCAGCAGGTTCCCGAAGACGGGGTCGTAGAAGCGCGCGTAGCGCCGGTAGGCGGCGCGGATGGAGTCGGCGTCCATTGGGTTTCCCTCACGATTCCTGGCGCAGGATTTTCGGCCGCGACCATAGCGGCCTTTCGCAGCACAGGAAAGCCGCAGCACGCCCCCCTTGTTCCACTCCGAGCCGCAGTTCTGTTTCCGCTTCGGATCGTCATCACATGTGCGGCACGGATGTTGACACCACCATCAACATGACTCATGGTGCCCGTGCGATCACCCCAAATAAGGGATGCCCCCGTGGCCCACGAGATGAGCGGCGAGGAGCTGCGCCGCTACCGCGAACAGCGCGGCATGAACCAGCAGGCTCTGGTCGGCTGGCTGAACGAACGGCTGAATCGGCGCTACGACCGCGCCAAGATCTCCCGCTGGGAAACCGGGGCGGAGCGGATTCCGCAGATCGTCGCGGGCGCCCTGAAGAGCGTGACGGAGCCGGTGGGCATCCCTGCGGCGGCGGTGCGGGCAGCCCCGGTGGTGTTCTGCGCCGCCAACCAGAAGGGCGGAGTCGCCAAGACGACCACCTGCGTCAACGTCGCGTGGTTGCTCGCCCAATCGGGGCGGCGCGTGTTGCTGATCGACTGCGACCCACAGGCCAACGCCACGGTGCATCTGGGCGTCGATCCGCACGAGCGGGAACTGGCCAAGGCGACCCTGACCCACGCGCTGAAGGCCAGCCGCCCGATGCGGGAGTTCATGACCCCGGTCTGCGACAGCGCCTTCGATCTGCTGCCCTCCTCCATCTCGCTGGCGGCGACCGATCGGGAGCTGCTGCGCCAGCCCAACGGCACGCTGATCCTGCGCGCCAAGATCGCGCAGCTTGCCGGCCAGTACGACTTCGTGGTGCTGGACTGCCCGCCGCACCTGGGCGAACTGACCGTCTCGGTGCTGAACGCCGCCGACCAGCTGCTGATTCCGACCCAGACGGAGATGCTGTCGATGATGGGCATCCCGCAGCTGTTCGAGACCATCGCCGGCGTACGCGAGCTGGTGAACCCGCGCCTGCAGATTCTCGGCATCCTGCCGACCATGTACAGCCCGCGCCGCCTCCAGGACGAGACGGTGATGAAGGAGCTGCGCGAGCTTGCCGCTGCGGAGCAGCTCCACCTGTTCTCCCCGGTCAAGCGGGCCGCCGACTATTCCAAGAGCGTGATGGCCGGGCGCCCCGGCCTTGCCTACAACCCGAACTCCGCGGGCGCGGAGAGTTACCGCGAGATCGCCGACGCCCTGCTGGCGCTCGCCGGGGAGGAGATGCGCCATGGCGCGTAAGCTCGACACCTCCAACGCCGGCCTGTTCAAGCGGGCGCTCAGCCGCACCGGCAGCGGCGGGGGCAGCAACGCCGCCCTGTTCGGCCTGTCCGGCAAGATGCGCCACCGCGAAATCCCACTGGATCAGGTGGAGCCCAACCCCGACCAGCCGCGGCGCAACGCCCGCGGGGCCGACATCGCGGCGCTGGCTGCCTCGATCGGCGAGCGGGGCCTGCTGCAGCCGATCAACGTGCGGGAGGTCGCCCCCGACCGCTTCCAGATCGTGGCCGGGGAACGGCGCTACTGGGCCTTCCGCGTCCTGGAGCGGGAGACCATCCCGGCGCTGGTCATCGACACCGACGACGTTCAGGCACTGGCCCTGATCGAGAACGCCCAGCGCGTCGACCTGCACCCCATCGACCTTGCACTGACTCTCGCCAGGCTGATCGGCGACAAGGGGCTAACGCAGGAGCAGGCCGCCGTCCTGATCGGCAAGTCGCAGGAGTATGTGGCCCGCCTCCTGGGCATCCTGCGCCTGCCCGCCCGCATCCTGGAGGAGGCTCCGGACCGGACCGCCGTCTCCGTCTCCCTCCTCATGGAGCTGGCCGAGCTGCCCGACGAGGCGATCCAACTCGCGCTCTGGAAGCGGGCCGGCGACGGGTTGACCGTCAAGGACGTGCGAAACGCCAAGCAGGAGCGCAAGGCGGCCCTCCCGGCCACCCCGTCCGCGGCCCCCGCCTTGCGTGCGCTGCGCAGCAATGTGAACAAGATCCACAACCTGCGCGCGTCCGGCCATGCGCTGGCCGAGGATCAGCGGCGGGAGCTGCGCGACCTGCGCGACGCCATCGACGCGCTGCTTCACGAGTGAGCGCCTCACGAAAATCCGTGAATTAGAAATTTTTCGTCACACTTTCGTGGCGATGGTGGTCATTGGACAGAACTCGACTCTTGCGCGATGCTTGGTAATGTTACGCCATCCATCCCCAGAAGGGTGCAGCCATGTCCGATACCGCCGTCGCCGAACCGACCGCTTCGACCATTCAGTTGCCGGCGGTTCAGGCGCCCGCAGCGCCGTCCGCAGCGCCGCCGAGCGGCGCCGCGGTCATCCAGAACGAGCAGGGCAAGGCGAACTCCCTGCTGAACACCATCGCGGACAAGCTGGAACGGCTGGTGACGCTGACGGTGGTGACCGCGATCGCCGACATCGACGTTGTCCAGGACGATCCCAACCAGGTCGGCTTCACCTGCCGTCCAAAAGCCGGCACGACCATCGAGGCGTTCCAGACCCAGGTCAACCTGGTCACCGGCGACATCGAGAACCTGGTCAGCCGTGATTTCGCGACCAACACCGCCTACCACAGCCTGACCGAATTTCATCTCGCCCAGGTGACCAAGAGCAGCGACATCGTCAGCACCAACCTGAAGGCGATCCGCGATCTGGCCGTCCAGATCTCCGGCCGCACCGGCTGACCCGCCTTCCGGGCGGCGGGACGTCGCCGCACCGCAGCCACCTCCCCGACGCCCTCCCCCCAACCCAGCAAGGTGGCCGATGTCCCAGTTCGTCGATCTGGCGCGCAACCTTCTCGCGCTCGAAATCAATACTGTGCTGAAAACCGGCATCTCGGCGGAAAAGATGCCGCTGGCGGGGGATGCGCTGATCGATCTGGCGCAGGAATACTATGTCTTCCTGTGCGAGCAGTTGGACACCTTCGGCAGCCGCGAGACGGCGATCCTCGCCCCCTGGGCCGGCCGGATCTCGGAGACGTTCCATTGGGGGCTGGCCCCGTTCGCCCCGCCATCCGACACCGCCCGGCCCGACCGCTACGACCCGTTCTTCTTCAGCCGCGACCTGCCGGGCAACGACCCCGCCCGCGGCACCACGCTGAAGGTCTTCGACGACCTGCGCGAGGTGGCGAGCTGGCTGCGCGAGATGACCGACCGCGCCCTGGACGCCGCCCGGCAGCCCGGCGCCACCGCCGACGTGGTGTCCGCCGCCGCGATGATCGACGGGGACGCGCCGCCGATCCTGATGCGCATCCAGCGCAACTCCGACCAGATCAACGACGTGCTGCGGCGGCGCGGACTGGACACCGTCAGCTATCTGCGCGGCATGGCCGAGGAGGTCCGCCGCATGCCGGCGCTGAAGACGGCGGACGCGGTGACCATCCGCAAGGCGTGGGACGTCGGGACCGAGCTGGTGGTCATGCAGTCGACGATCCAGATCGACGGCGACGTGGTCACCCGCCTGCTGAAGGGCCGGGACAACGCCGGCAGCAGCGTCATGATCGGCGTCCACAAGGACGCGGTGGACGTCTCCTTCCGCTATTGGAGCTTCCTGATCGACGCTCTGGGCCGGTTCGCCGGGAAGGCCGTGAACACCCTGGTGGGAGACACGGGGTAGCCCGCTGCGCCGGCGCTTCCTCAGCGACCTCCCGCATGGCTTCGCCTGGCGGCGTGACGCCCTGACCGAGATGGTCGGGCGGTTGCGCCGGGGCAAGGCCGGCCTGATTCCCCGGCGCGGGCATGGCATTGCGCTGACTCTTCAGTTCTTCGCCCAGGGTGGACGGACGATCGGGCTGCGCGTGCCGGTCGCCACGCCGTCACCCGACAATGGTGCCGGCTTGCGCACCATTCCGGTCCGTGTGTCGATCCAGCCCGACGGCGACGTCCTGGTCGCCCTGCCCCGGGCCGCGGTCGAGAATGGAAGGTTCGACGCCGCGTCCGCGGCGCGCCTGACCGCTCAACTGCGCCGTCTGGTGGAGCGGGTCACCACGACGAACCCGCTGTGGGGAATCGACGCGCTCCAGGCGCTGGGGGAAGCCGTCACTGCCGTCGCCGGGCTGTGCAGCGGCGCGGTCCTGCTGTGGAACGGGTTCGAGCGGATGACCGCCGGCCAATGGGCGCACAGCGGCGCGACGCTCGTGCTGCTGGCGGCGCCGGCCGCTCTGGCGAAGCTGCGGCCTTGGCTTCTCGGGGCGGTGGCGCCCAAGCTGTTTCCGCTCGCGCTCAAGGCCGGCGAACGAATCGTACAGATTTGAGCCGAATCCAACTGGTCACACCACTTGGTGCGGTGCAGTAAGGCTCTGAAAATTCATTTCTTATTGACATTCCTGTGAAAAATCGCACCCGCTCGCATCTGCGATGTTGCAGCGCATTGGCCCGGAGCCGGACTTGTTCTATGTTATGCCTGCCGCCGCGGTTGATGGCTCCTCCTTAAGGACCATCGGCACGACAGCATCCGTAACAAGAAGCAACCCCTTTGCTTCTGCGGTTCACCAGCGGGCTTGCCTCACCAGGAGCTGGCCGTTTCTATTACTGGAGCGATTGTAATGTCTCAGAAGATCGCGCTCGTCACCGGTGCCATGGGCGGTCTCGGCACCGCCATCTGCCAGGCCCTGGCCAAGGACGGCTACATCGTGGCGGCGAACTGCCTGCCGAACTTCGAGCCGGCCGCCGCCTGGCTGGGCCAGCAGGAAGCCCTCGGCTTCAAGTTCTACGTGGCGGAAGGCGACGTTTCCGACTTCGAAAGCTGCAAGGCGATGGTCGCCAAGATCGAGGCCGACCTGGGCCCGGTGGACATCCTGGTGAACAACGCCGGCATCACCCGCGACAAGTTTTTCGCGAAGATGGACAAGGCCCAGTGGGATGCGGTCATCGCCACCAACCTGAGCAGCCTGTTCAACGTCACCCAGCAGGTGTCGCCGAAGATGGCCGAGCGCGGCTGGGGCCGTATCATCAACATCTCCTCGGTGAACGGCGTGAAGGGCCAGGCTGGCCAGACCAACTACTCGGCCGCCAAGGCCGGCGTGATCGGCTTCACCAAGGCGCTGGCCGCCGAGCTGGCGACCAAGGGCGTCACCGTCAACGCCATCGCCCCGGGCTACATTGGCACCGATATGGTCATGGCCATCCGTGAGGACATCCGCCAGGCCATCACCGACAGCGTTCCGATGAAGCGCCTGGGCCGTCCGGACGAGATCGGCGGCGCGGTGTCCTACCTCGCGTCGGAGATTGCCGGCTACGTCACCGGCTCGACCCTGAACATCAACGGCGGCCTGAACTACCAGTAAGGCACCCGCCGTCCGGCACTGGCGGCAAACCGCCCAGCCGGTAAGCACACGGCCCGTTCCCGGCCTGACCGGGGGCGGGCCGTGTGCCTTTCGCTCTTCGGAGCATCCCTTCAAAGTAAAACGCCCGGGATCGGGTGGACCGTTCGCGCTCTGCACCACCCCATTGTGCCATGGCTTCGGTAACGACCGGTCATCTGAACAGTATACTCCCGCAGATTTCCTGTTGAATCCGTTCGGGCCTCTGTTTCCGCGCCCACCAGCGAGTATGCTCCCCAGCAGCACGCAAGTTGCGTCCTGAGGCCGCACTACGCCCGTCTTCCGGAATCAACAGACGTCGAGAACCTGCACATGGGCACGTCCCATGCAGGAAGGGAGGAATCGTGCCTGAATCGCCGATCATGCAAACTCTGCCGGGAGACGGGTCTGCCCGTCACAGGTCCGGGGCCGATTACGTTTATGGGATCGACATGGTCCGCTTCGCCGCGGCTTTGCTGGTCACCGGCTTCCACCTGACCTGGCGCGACCCCGCGGTCGCCGACGTCATGTGGTCCGGCTGGGCCGGAGTGCAGGTCTTCTTCGTGGTGTCGGGCTTTGTCATCGCCAATTCGGCCAACAACGCCACACCGATCGCCTTCATCCGGTCGCGTCTGCTGCGTCTCTATCCGGCGGCCTGGGTCTGCTCCATCCTGTGCCTCGTCGCCCTTGTACTCATGCCCGGTGCAGACCCGGATCTGGCGCGGCGCTTCATCGCCTCCTTCTCGCTGGCGCCCGCCGGCCCCTACATCGCGTCGGCCTATTGGACGCTGCCGGTCGAGATCGCCTTCTACGCCGCGGTCTTCCTGCTGCTGTTCAGCGGTAACTTCCATCGGCTGCCCCAGTTCGCCCTCGCGCTGACCGCCGCCAGTTCGGCCTATCTCGGCGTCTACAGCCTGCACGTCTTCAGCGTCGTCAGCCTGCCGTTCCTGGAGTTCGAATACGGCATGCTGAACATGACGCTGCTGCGCCACGGCGTGTTCTTCGCGCTAGGGATCTTCCTGTGGCTGTGGTCCTGCGGCAAGCTGACCCGGACGGGCATGGCCGGCGCCCTGCTGGCCCTGATCGCCGCACCGCTGGAGATCACCGCCCGGTCGCTGGAGTTCGTGGAGCGCTCCCCCGTCCCGCTGAACCTCGCCGATCTGTGGATGAACCCGCTGCTGATCTGGGGAGCGTCGCTCCTCGCCATCGCCGCCTCGGCGCGCTGGCGGGCGGAGATCGCCACGCTGCCGCCGTCCCTGCTGGCCCTGCTGCGCGTGGTCGGGTTGGCCACCTACCCGCTCTACCTGCTGCACGAGGTGATCGGCGGCTCGGCCAAGGCGCTGGCGATGCAGGCCGGGGTCTCCTCCATGGCCGGCGCGGTGACGGGCGGCGCCCTGTCCATCGCCGTGGCCCTGCTGGTCGCCGCGGTCCTGGAACCGGCGGTGCGCGACCGGCTGCGCCGCCTGCTCGACATCCCGCAGGCGGCCTTCTCGGCCCGCCCCGCCTTCAGCACCTTCTACCGCTCCGGCGGAACCGTGTGACCAACAGCCCTACCGTTACCAAACGCTTCCACAAGAAACGATCGCCGTGAATTCCAGGGGAGAAACCTGAATGTACACCGACGCGCTTGGTGGCGATGTCCTGTGCCCCGCGTCCTCCATCGAGATCGACCGGGTCGACCGCAGCGGCTGGTACGCCATTCTCGATGGCTTCGACGACGCCAACATCTTCCAGACCTGGGATTATGGCCGCATCGCCCACGCCGGGCGGGAGTTGAGCCACCTCGTCGTGCGGCGCGACGGGCGCCCGGTGGCCGCGGTGCAGGTGCTGCTGCGCCGCGTCCCAGGCATCGGCGGCCTGGCGCTGGTCATGTGGGGGCCGATGTGGCACCCGCGCGGCCAGGGACCGGACCACGCCGCCCTGATGACCGCGCTGCACGCGCTGAAGGCGGAATACACCGACCGGCGCGGCCTGCTGCTGCGCCTGCTGCCCCATGTCTCCCAGGCGGACGGGGAGACGGTGACGGAGGCCCTGGCCTCGCTGGGGATGCGGTTCCGGGAGGAGAAGGCCCCCTACCGCACCTTCATCACCGACCTGACGCCGGACGAAGCGGGCCTGCGCTCCAATGTGTCCCACCACTGGCGGCGCGGGCTGAACAAGGCCGAGCGGATGGGGATCGAGGTCGTCGAAGGCTCCCATACCGAACTGCTGGAAACCATCGACGACATCTTCGTCGAGACGCAGCGCCGCAAAGGCTTCAAGGCCTACGACAGCCGCACCTTCACCCGCATCAACGAGGCGCTGCCGCCGCGCCAGAAGATGCGCGCCTTCCTCGCCATGCACGAGGGGCGGCCGGTGGCCGGGGTCGTCGTGTCGCTGTTCGGCACCACCGGGCAGATGCAGAACTCCGCCACGCTGGAGGCCGGGCTGCGGGTCAACGCCGCCTACCTGCTGCAATGGCGGGCGATGCTGTGGATCAAGGCGAACGGCGGGCTGCGCTACGACCTGCACGGGGTGAACGCCCAGACCAACCCCGGCGTCTACCAGTTCAAGCGCGGTCTCGCCGGCAAGCATCCGGTCGAGACGCTTCACATCGGCACCTTCGAGACGCCCGGCCCGCTGCCCAGCCGCCTGCTGGTCCAGGGCGGCGAATCGATGCGCGCCCAGGCCGACCGCTGGAAGACCCAGGCCGGCGCGATGGTGAGCCGGTTGCGCAACTGGAAACCGCCCCAGGCCGAGCCCGCCCCTGTCGAGGACGTGGACACCTCCGACGCCGCCGTTCTGGCGAAGGCACCGTCCGGCCCGGCGTGAGGTTGGCCGGAAGACCGTGTTATGATCGGCCTGGAACGGAGGCCGACCCATGACCAGCACTCCCCTGATGATGCAGGAAGCCGCAGCCGCCCCCGCGGCGGTTCGGCGCCTGCTGGACTCCGACGTCAAAGCGGTGGCGGCCCTCGCAGATCGGCTGCGGGCCGTGCCGCCGCCCTTCGCGATGACCATCGCGCGGGGCAGCAGCGACCACGCCGCCGGTTACGCCCGCTACCTGTTCGAAACGGCGCTGGGGCTGGTCACCGCCTCGGCGGCGCCGTCGGTCGTCACGGCCTATGGCGCCGGTCTTCGGGTGAAGGACGCCTTCGTTCTGGCCATCTCCCAATCGGGCCAGAGCCCCGACCTGCTGCGCGTCGCGGAAATGGCGAGGGCCGGCGGCGCGCTGACGGCGGCGTTGGTCAACGCCGGGGACTCGCCGCTGGCGGAGCGGGTCGCCCATCCCCTGCCCTTGCACGCCGGGCCGGAACGCAGCGTCGCCGCGACCAAGAGCTTCGTCGCCAGCCTCGCGGCCATCGCCCGGCTGACCGCCGTCTGGACGGATGACCGGACGCTTCTCGACGCTCTTTCACGGCTGCCCCCAAGAACTGGAACGGGCCGGTGCCGCGGACTGGTCGGCGGCGCAGCCGGTGCTGGAATCTGTATCCAGCCTGCTGATCGTCGCGCGGGGCCGCAGCTATCCCATCGCCCAGGAAATGGCGCTGAAGTTCAAGGAAACCGCCGCCGCCCACGCCGAACCCTTCAGCGCGGCGGAGGTGATGCACGGCCCGATGGCGCTGGTCGAGCCGGGCTTCCCCGTGCTGGTGGTGGCGGTGCGGGACGAGACGCTGGACGGCGTGCTGGACACCGCCCGCGCATTGAAGGAGGCCGGCGCCCATCTGCTGGTCGCCTCCGCCGAGGGGCAGGCGCTCGCTCTGGCCGACACGCCCTTGCCCCTGCCGCCGCCGCTGCACCCGGTGCTGGATCCCATCGCGGCGATCCAGGCCTTCTACCCCTTCATGGCCCGGCTGGCGGTGGCGCGCGGCTTCAACCCCGACCGGCCCCGCCATCTGCTCAAGGTCACCCGGACGGTTTAGGAATTACCTCGAATTCGCGGTGATCTTTTCGGCGCCATCGCCACCACCCGTTGACGCGTCCCGACCGGCTCGCGCTAGGCTTGCCGAAACCCACGGCTTGGCAGCGAAACGGGACAGCAGCATGACCATCGGCATGACCATCGGCGTCGGCGCGGACGACCTTCTGCGCTTCGAAAGTCTCGGCGACAATTGCGAATTTGGCTTCGTCCTGCGCCGGTTGTCCTGCGAGGCGGGGAGCCTGTTCCGTTGGGCCTCGATGAAGCCGGACCAGCTTCTCGCCAAGCTGCGCGCCAACTTTGAGGGCATGTACCGCTTCGAGAACCTGTCGCCGCTGCGCACCGGCATGGTGCTGGATTCCGCCTATGGCATCGGCTGGCACAGCGACATGAAGTCCGACATGACCGGCGGGCGCTTGGCGTTCCGCGACGACGAGGCGACACGGCGCGCCCTGCACCGCCGGGAAACGCGCAAGATCCAGTATCTTCAGGCCAAGTTCACCGCGCGGGCGGCGCTGGGCGGGGTGATCTTCGTCGTGAAGTCGAATCCCGGCATCGCCCCCGCCACCATCGATGGGCTGCATGACGCGCTGGCCGCCCTTGCGGGCCACGACGACTTCGCCCTGCTGGAGGTTCAGGCAACGGACGATCCCACCCGCATCGGCCGCGTGGATTGGCAGCGGCCCGGTCTGATGCGCGGCTACGTCACCCGCTTCGCCCCCTATCATCAGGCGGACGACATCGACGCCGCGGCGTGGTTCTCCATCGTCCAGGGCGCGCTGCGCCTGTTCCCCTGCCACGACTGGACGCAGCGCCACGCCGCCCTGCGCATCGGCACGCCGGACACGCTGGTGCAACTCCGCTTCCCCCTCGGCCCCGATCAGGACATGAGCAAGCCCATCACGGGCGACCTGCGCGCCGGAACCGCCCACCTGCTGAACGGAAACAGCTGGTGCCGCCCTTACGAGGGCCTGTTCCGCCTGCACGGCCCCGATCCGGAGCGACCCGGCACCACGCTGCGCTGGACCGGCGTGCACGCACCCGGTCCCTTCCATCTCGGCGCCACCCTGCGCTGCCCCCTTCGGGACTCCGTCCCGCTCCGCGTCGCGGTTTCCATCGCCACGGAGGGCGGCACGACTCTGGCCGAGGAGCGGTTCGAGGTGCATCCCGGCCGGGCCACCGACCTCGTGCTGGACGCCCCCGCCACGAAGGGTCCGCTGACCGTCGCGTTGATCGTGAACGCCGTGCGCCCGCTGACCGAGGGGGAGCGCGCCGTGCTGGACCTCTCGCCGCCCGCCCTGCATCCTGAGCAGGTCCCGGCCGTCGCTCTTCCGGCGAAGGCGGCGTGAGTCGGATCACCCAAGCGGGATGGGCCGGAATCGCCACACTGCTGGTGGTCCTGGCCGTCCCGGCGCACGGCGAAACGACTGTCGGGCCGCGCACGCAGCCGCCCTACCCGGACTGGCTGGTGACGCGCATGGAAACGCTGCGGCGGCAGGACCCGAAGGCGATGCTGCTGGGGGATTCCCTGATCGCCGGCTGGCCGCCCGACCTCGCCCGCCGGCTGTTCGACACGGAGCCGATGAATTTCGGGGCCGGGGGCGACACCACGGGAAACCTGCTGTGGCGGGTGCGGCAGTCCTTCGGGCCAGGTATGGGGCTGAGGTCCGCGCTGATCCTGGTCGGGACGAACGACCTGCCGAACCGCTCCGCCGCGGAGATCGCCGGCACCATCGGGACCATCGCGGCGGAGGTGAAGCGGTCCGCGCCCGGCGCTTGCGTCACGCTTCTCACCCTGCTGCCGCGGCGCGACGGCAACGCCATCTTCGCCGAACGCGTCGCCGAAGTGAACCGGCGGCTGACCGCCCTCGCCGCTCCCGGCCTGCGCGTGGTGGACGCCGACACCCCGCTGCGCGACGCCTGCCCGGCGGAGGGCGCCTGCCCGCTCTACAAAGATCCGGTGCATCTGACCCGCGCCGGCTACGAGCGGCTGACCGCCGCCATCGGCAAGGCCAGTTGTTAGGGGGCCAGTTGCCAGAAAGATGTCGAAGGCGGCGGGGCTTCGGGATATCTAGGGGCCATGACCAGCGACACCGCCGCCGACCGTACCGGCACCGATTTCGAGATCTTCATCGTCACCGCGCCGGGCCTGGAATCCGTGCTCTGCGCGGAGGTGAAGGCCAAGGGTTTCCGCGACGCCACCGCCATCAAGGGCGGCGTCACCGTCCGCGGCGGCTGGCCGGAGGTCTGGCGGGCGAACCTGGAGCTGCGCGGGGCGACCCGCGTGCTGGCCCGCGTCGCCTCCTTCCGCGCCTTCCACCTCGCCCAGCTCGACAAGCGGGCGCGCCGGGTGCCCTGGGCCGAGTTCCTGCGCCCCGACGTGCCGGTCCGCGTCGAGGCGTCCTGCAAGGGCTCGCGCATCTACCACGCCGGGGCGACCGCCCAGCGCATCGAGCGCGCCATCACCGAAGAGCTGGGCGCCCCCATCTCCGCCGAGGCCGAGGTCTCCATCAAGGCCCGCATCGACGACGACCTCTGCACCATCAGCGTCGATACGTCGGGCGAGTCCCTGCACAAGCGCGGCCACAAGGAGGAGATCCACAAGGCCCCGCTGCGCGAGACGCTGGCCGCCCTGTTCCTGCACCATTGCGGATTCGACGGCACCGAGCCGGTGGTCGACCCCATGTGCGGCTCCGGCACCTTCGTCATCGAGGCGGCGGAGATCGCCGCCGGCCTTCACCCCGGCCGCAGCCGCCGCTTCGCCTTCGAACAGCTCGCCTCCTTCGACGACGCGGCGTGGCAGGCGATGCGTTCGGCGGGCGGCACGGGCGCTGCGCCCGCCGTCCGCTTCTACGGCAGCGACCGCGACGGCGGGGCCATCGCCATGAGCCGCGCCAACGCCGAGCGCGCGGGCGTCGCCGCCCTGACGGACTTCCAGAAGCACGCGGTCAGCGACCTGATGCCGCCGGAGGGTCCGCCGGGCCTCGTCATCGTCAACCCGCCCTACGGCGCGCGGATCGGCGAGAAGAAGCCGCTGTTCGCCCTCTACGGCGCGCTGGGGCAGACGTTGCTGTCGCGCTTCTCCGGCTGGCGGGTCGGTCTCGTCACCAACGAGGCGTCGCTGGCCCAGGCCACCGGCCTCCCCTTCCAGCCGGCCGGCCCGTCGGTTTCGCACGGCGGCCTGCGCGTGACGCTGCACAGCACCGCCGCCCTTCCCTGATCCCGTCCCGCACCCATTTGTAGAATTATGTCCAACCGCCCCGCCCCCCGCCTCCACGCCTCGGCCTGCCCGCACGATTGCCCGTCCACCTGCGCGCTGGAGGTCGAAGTGCTGGACGAGCGCCGCATCGGGCGCATCCGCGGCGCCGCCGACAACAGCTACACCGCTGGGGTGATCTGCGCGAAGGTCGCCCGTTACGCCGAGCGGGTGCACCATCCCGACCGGCTGACCCAGCCGCTGCGCCGCACCGGCCCCAAGGGCTCCGGCCAGTTCGAGCCGATTTCCTGGGACGAGGCGCTGGACATCGTCGCCGACCAATTCCTGGAGGCGGAGCGCCGGCACGGGCCGGAGACGGTGTGGCCCTACTACTACGCGGGCACCATGGGACTGGTGCAGCGCGACGGCATCAACCGGCTGCGCCACGCCCGGCGCTGGTCGGGCTTCTTCGCCACCATCTGCACCAACCCGGCCTGGGCCGGCTGGCTGGCCGGCACCGGCAAGCTGGCCGGGGCCGACCCGCGCGAGATGGCCAAATCCGACCTTGTGGTGATCTGGGGCACCAACGCCGTGTCCACCCAGGTCAATGTGATGACCCACGCCGTCCGCGCCCGCAAGGAGCGCGGGGCGAAGATCGCCGTGGTCGACGTCTACCGCACCCCGACCATGGAGCAGGCGGACATCCCCCTGCTGATCCGTCCGGGCAGCGACGGGGCGCTGGCCTGCGCGGTGATGCACGTGCTGTTCCGCGACGGGCTGGCCGACCGCGGCTATCTCGCCAGCCACGCCGACGACCCCGCCGGGCTGGAAGCGCATCTCGCCAGCCGGACGCCCGAGTGGGCGGAGGCCATCACCGGCCTGCCGGCGGCGGAGATCGAGGCCTTCGCCCGGCTGGTCGGGCGGACGCCGCGCAGCTATTTCCGGCTGGGCTACGGCTTCACCCGCTCGCGCAACGGGGCGGTGAACATGCACGCGGCCTCCTGCATCCCGGTGGTCAGCGGCGCCTGGAAAGTGGAGGGCGGCGGCGCCTTCCATTCCAACAGCGGCATCTACGGCTGGAACAAGACGCTGATCGAGGGGCTGGACCTGCGCGACCCAACCGTGCGCATGCTCGACCAGTCGCGCATCGGTCCGATCCTGGAGGGCGACCCGGAGGCACTGACCGGCGGCCCGCCGGTGACGGCGCTGCTGATCCAGAACACCAACCCGGTGACCATCGCCCCCGATCAGGCCCGTGTGCGCCGCGGTTTCGCCCGCGACGACCTGTTCGTCTGCGTGCATGAGCAGTTCATGACCGAGACGGCGCGCATGGCCGACATCGTGCTGCCCGCCACCATGTTCCTGGAGCACGACGACCTCTATCAGGCGGGCGGCAACCAGCACATCCTGCTCGGGCCCAAGCTGGTCGATCCGCCCGGCGACTGCCGGCCCAACCACGCCGTCATCGGGGAACTGGCGCGGCGGTTGGGCAGCGACTCCCACCCCGGCTTCGCCATGACCGAGCGGGAGCTGATCGACGCCACGTTGCGGGCGTCCGGCCACGGCACGCTGGAGGCGCTGGAATCCCAACGCTTCCTCGACGTGCAGCCGGACTTCGAGACGGCGCATTTCGTGAAGGGCTTCCGCTGGCCCGACGGCAAGTTCCGCCTGAAGCCGGACTGGCCCAAGGTCCCCTACGCCGCCCCGTCCACCTTCGGCCCGGTCGATGCCATGCCGACCTTCCCCGACCATTGGGCGGTGACGGAGGAGGCGGACGACAAGCATCCCTTCCGGCTGGTCACCGCACCGGCCCGCAACTTCCTGAACAGCAGCTTCACAGAGACCCCGACCTCCGCGGGGCGGGAGCGCCGCCCGAGCCTGATGCTGCACCCCGAGGACGCGGCGACGCTGGGCATCGCGGAGGGCGACCGGGTGGAGGCCGCCAACGGTCGCGGCGCGGTGCTCCTGCACGCTCGGCTGTTCGACGGGGTGCGGCGGGGCGTGGTGATCGCCGAATCGATCTGGCCCAACGCGGCGCACGAGGGCGGACGCGGCATCAACAGCCTGACCGGCGCCGACCCGGTTGCGCCCTTCGGCGGCGCCGCCTTCCACGACAGCCATGTGCGGGTGCGCAAGGCCGACGCCGACGCTTGAATTTGACCCCTCCCTCTTCTCGCCGGGGCCGGTAAAGCCCAAATGCGGCCGCTGTGGCCCTCTGCAGGACGCCGATTGCCAAGACCGGGGCGCCGTGCCACGGTGCACCGCACACGAAACCAGAGCGGGACAAGGCGGTGGCGTCGGGCGGGATACGCGATCTTCGATTGGACTTTTTCCGCGGGCTGGCCCTGTGGTTCATCTTCGTGGACCATATCCCGGGCAATCAGATCGCCTGGGTGACGATGCGCAACTTTGGCCTCAGCGATGCGACCGAGGTGTTCGTCTTCATCTCCGGCTACACATCGTCGCTGGTCTATTCACGGATACTGGACAAGCACGGCTGGCGGTTCGCGGCGGCCAAGGTGCTGGACCGCTGCTGGACGCTCTACATCGCCTATCTTTTCCTGTTCATCGCCTTCACGGCGCAGGTCGCCTACACCGCGCGGGTCTTCGACAACCCCCTGTTCACCGAGGAAATGGGCATCGCCGGTTTCTTCGCCGATCCCGCGGTGTCGCTGGTGCAGGCGCTGGCGCTCAAGTTCCGGCCGGCCAACCTGGACATCCTGCCGCTCTACATCGTGCTGCTGCTGTCCCTTCCGGTGGTGCTGCCGGTGCTGCGGCGCTGGCCGCTGGTCCTGCTGGCCGGGTCGGTCACGCTCTACACGGTGGCGCGCATCCTGGACTGGAACCTGCCGACCTATCCGGACGGCGGCGTCTGGTTCTTCAACCCCTTCGCCTGGCAGCTCCTGTTCGTGCTGGGGGCCACCATGCAGCGGTTGCCCGGGGTGGCGGCCGCCCTGACGACGCGGCGGACGGCGCTGCTGTGGCTGGCGGGAGGGTATCTGTTCGCCTCGTTGCTGCTGGTGATCTCCTGGCAGGTCGCGCCGATGGCCGCGCTGATGCCGGTGTGGCTGGCGGAGATCCTCTACCCGATCAGCAAGACCGACCTCGACCTGTTGCGGCTCGCGCATTTCTGCGCGCTGGCCTACGTCGTTCTTCAGATCGCGCGGTTCGACAGCGCGTGGCTGCGCTGGCCGGCACTGGCGCCGGTGATCCTGTGCGGGCGCCAGTCGCTTCAGGTCTTCTGCCTGGGCATCTTCCTGTCCTTCGCCGGCCAGACGGTGCTGAACCACTGGTCCGCCTCGCTTTTGGCCCAGTTTTCGGTCACACTCGCCGGAATCGCCGTGATGGTGGCCTCCGCGCGGGTGCTGACCTGGTATCAGTCCGTGGGACGGCCGCCACGCCAATCGGCATCCGCCCCGCCCGCGGCACCCGCCGCCCCATTGGTCCCTGACGCCCCAATGGCCCCAGCCAAGGACCCGAGCGCATGAAGCGCGCGACCGTCTTGACCCTGGCCGTCCTCGCGGGACTGACCGCCACCATCGGCATGGGCGTCGCGCAGGCGGCGTCGGAGGCCCCCAGCGATCCCTGCGCTGTTCCGGAAACCGTCTACACCATCGACGGCGCCCTGCCGCGCGCCTGGGAACGGCTGAAGCGCGGCGGCGCGTTGCCCATCCTGGTGCTGAACTCGGCGGGTTCGCGACCCGACACCGCCTATCCGGCCCAGCTGGAGAAGGAACTGGCGGCCCGGATGCCCGACCGCAAGGTCAGCGTGACCGTCCGCAACGCGCCGGGGGCGACCGCACAGGAGATGCTGCCCATCCTGAACCGGGAACTGGCCTCTTCCTCCGCCTCCCTGCTGGTCTGGCAGGTGGGGACGGCGGACGCCATGCGGAACATCGGACCCGACAGCTTCGGGGAGGCGCTGGGCCAAGGCATCGCGGCGGCCCAGGGGCGCGGCGCCGACGTGATCCTGATGGACATGCAGTACAGCCCGCAGACGACGCAGCTCATCACCTTCCAGCCTTACCTGGACTATGTGGAGTGGGTGTCGCAGGACAGCGACGTGGTCCATTTCCCCCGTTTCGAGATGATGCGGCATTGGTTCGAGGAGGGTCGCGTCGGCTTCACCCCCGACTCCAAGGAGGAAAAGCTGCAGGCCTACCAGTTCGTTCACCGCTGCCTCGGCCGCATCCTGGCCGACACCGTGTCCACCATGATCGACCGCGCCGGGAGACCCGCTCCGTGACAGGCACGCCCGCCCCCCGGACTCGTGGCCGGAGGGCCGCCGTCCTCTCAGCCGCCCTGCTGTCCCTGGTCCCTTTCCTCGCCGGCTTGACGGCCAAGCCCGAGCCGGCAAGGGCAGCGGCTTGCGCCGTGTCCGTGCAGACCGCCGACCTTGCCGTTCCGCTGCCGCGCAGCGCGCGGGCGCTGGCCGCCGGCGGGCCGCTGCGCATCGTCGCCATCGGCTCGTCCTCCACCGCCGGGGCCGGAGCCAGCAAAGCGGAGCACAGCTATCCGGCGCGGCTCGCCGAGCATCTGGGCGCGCGTTATCCCGGGCTCGCCCTGACCGTCCTCAACAAGGGCGCCAACGGGGAGACCGGACCCGACATGCTGAAGCGGTTCCAGCGCGACGTTCTGGACGAAACGCCCGATCTGGTGATCTGGCAGGTTGCGGCCAACACCGTCCTGCGCGGCGACGATCCCGACGCGGCGGAACAGGTGATCCGCAGCGGCGTGCGGACGCTGAAGGGCGCCGGTCTGGACGTCGTGCTGATGGACCTGCAATACGCCCCGGCCATGCTGGCGAAGCTCCGGCACGAGGAGATGGAGGCCCGCATCGCCCGCGTCGCGGCGGAGGAAGGGATTGGCCTGTTCCACCGCTACGCGGTGATGCGCCAGTGGGTGGAAACCCGGCAGGCCGCCATGCACGATCTGGTCGGACCGGACGGCATCCATCAGAACGACTTCGGCTACGACTGCGTGGCCCGCACCCTGGCCGCCTCGCTGCACGACGCCCTAAGCCTGCGAACCGCGGGGGCGGTGTCCGCGCGTCCGTGAGGGTTGCGGCGGCAACGGCAGCGTCACGTCAGGTGCGCTGCCGCTCGGGCACCATCAGCCAGCGCGCCAGGGCGTAGAGGTTGATCGCCACATAGACCGCCGCCCCGACCACCCCCATGATGAGGCCGCCGAGTTGCTGGTCGGCCAGGGCGGACAGGCCCCAGGGCGCCGTCGTGTCCAGATGGTAGAAGAACAGCGGCTGCGGGGCGAAAATCAGCAGCGCCGCCAGGATGGCGAGATGGACCGAGGTGCCGAAGGCCGACAGCAAGCCCCTCCCCCGCATCGCCGGGCCGTCCGGGGCCAGCACCGTCCGCCACGCGGCAACCGCGCCGACGAGCAGGCTGGCGTGCATGACCCACAGCACCGCGTCGAAGCGAAGCGCCGCCATGTAGGGGCCCGGCAGGTGCCACACCCAGAGGAACAGCCCGAACAGACCCCAGGCGATTTCCGGAACGGCCAGGGGTGACGCCAGGGTCCGCGCCCAACTGGGCCAGCGCACCGCGCCCATCGGCCAGGACAGGACCAGCAGGGGCGCCGCGACCTGGATGGTCAGAAGATGCTGGACCACCCGCGCCGAGAACAGGGCGGAGGTCAGGTTGCACAGCGGCGACACGAAGGCGGCGAACAGCACCAGCCACCCGGCGGCGAAGGACCAGGGCTGGTGCCGCTCCATGGCCGCCCCATGCCGCTTTGCCAGTGCCGCGTATCCCACGGCGGCCAGGGCAAAGACGGACAGCAGGACCGGGTCGCCGTTCCAGGCGCTCCAGAACCCGTCCGGCACCGGCGGAGCGCCGCAATAGGGAATGATGGACGGCAGCGTTTCGACGAGTGGCGTTGCGGTGGGCACGGCTGGACCTCCCTTGGCCTACAGCCGTGTAAAACCAAGAATGGCCCTCGGGTTCCCGAATGAGGGACGACCGGACGGGACTCAGGTCCGTTCGGCGGGTTCGATCAGGTCGGTGCGCCCGATGCGGCGCAGGGAGGCCTCGAGCCGCGTGTCGTCCTCGCGGATTTCCCGCAGGGTGTGCAGCGTGAACATCACGTGCGCCTCCGCCGCCGCATGGGCGGCCTCGGCATCGCCGGCCAGCACCGCGTCGACGATGGCCAGATGCTGGTCCAGCAGCAGATCGCGCACACCGGGCCGGGTGTAGAGCCGATCGCGGTTGTAGAACACGTCGTTGCGCAGCATCTCCGACAGCGCGCCCATGATGTGCAACATCACCGTGTTGTGCGCCGCCTCGTAGAAGGCGAGGTGAAGCTGTGCGTCCACATCGGCCTCTTCCGACGGATCATCCTTCCCATGGGCGTCGCGCATGCGCTGGGCCAGGGCGCGGATCGCCTTGCGGTCGAGGTCGGTCGCCCGCTGCGCGGCCAGCTTGGCGGCGGCGGCCTCGATGGAGCTGCGGAACTCCAGATAATGGAAGGGCGCGTCCGGATCGGATTGCAGCAGCGCCGCCAGCGGGGCGGCGATGGGCGCCAGGAACTGTGCGATGTGCGTGCCGTTGCGCCCGGAGACGAGCAGCCCGCGCTCCTCCAGCTTCTCCAGGGCATCGCGCAGCGACGGGCGCGAGACGTCCAGCTTGAGCGCCAGGTCCCGTTCCGGCAGCAGCTTCTCCCCCGGACGCAGCACGCCCTCCCGGATCAGCGTCTCCAGATGATCCGCGATGGCGTCCGCCAATTTGGCCGGCTTTATCATTCCCTTGCCCTGCCCCTTGCCCTGCATCCGCAGAAATCCCATCCGGTCCCGAAGGTTAGATATCGTCACGGCTTTCGCGCGTCCAGCCCAACCGCACCCATGGCACCGTTTCCCGATCGCAGCGCTATCGAAGGGTTCAGGTGGTAATACCACGGGCAAGAAAAAGTCCCTCGCCACGCTGACGGTAAATTGAATTTTCCCTATTGCCAACCATTGCGACCCAATGTATCCGTTCTGAGCCTTTGGTCATAAGTTTTGACCGGAGCCCAACCCAAGAAAAAACTGATCTCCACGACCGATCGGCCGTGGAATGACAGGCGGCGCGCGTCCGGATAAGACGCGCGGGTCCGGGCTCCACTCACGGTCGCAGGCCAAAGCGCAGAACCGAGAATCTGCGGCATAGGTAGGAAACATGCAGCCCTGGACACAAGTCTACGATCCCGCGGGTAACCTTTGGCTTTCGGCACTTGTGGCCGCGTTGCCGATCATCTTCTTCTTCATCGCGCTGACCGTTCTGCGCATGAAGGGCCACATCGCGGGCACCATCACCGTCGCCATCTCGCTGGCCGTCGCCATCCTGTTCTACAAGATGCCGGTCGGCATGGCGCTGGCGTCCGCCGGATACGGCTTCCTTTACGGCCTGTGGCCCATCGCCTGGATCATCGTGGCGGCCGTGTTCCTCTACAAGATCACGGTCAAGACCGGTCAGTTCGAGATCATCCGCTCGTCGGTGGTGTCAATCACCGAGGACCAGCGGCTTCAGATGCTGATGGTCGGCTTCTCCTTCGGCGCCTTCCTGGAAGGTGCGGCGGGCTTCGGCGCGCCGGTCGCCATCACCGCGGCGCTGCTGGTCGGGCTGGGGTTCAACCCGCTCTACGCCGCCGGTCTCTGCCTGATCGCCAACACCGCCCCGGTGGCCTTCGGCGCCATGGGCATTCCGATCATCGTCGCCGGTCAGGTCACCTCGCTCGACCCGTTCAAGATCGGCGCCATGGCCGGCCGCCAGCTTCCGCTGCTGTCCGTCTTCGTGCCCTTCTGGATCATCATGATCATGGACGGCTGGAAGGGCGTGCGCGAGACCTGGCCCGCCATCCTGGTCGCCGGCGGCACCTTCGCCGTCACCCAGTACTTTACCGCCAACTTCATCGGGCCGGAGCTGCCGGACATCACCTCCGCCCTGGTCAGCCTCGTCAGCATTACTGTCTTCCTGAAGTTCTGGAAGCCGAAGGCGATCTTCCGCTTCGCCAACTCGCCGCTGGCGTCGGGTCCGGTGCCGCAGTCGGTCGGCGCCATGGCGTCGAGCGAGTTCAACGCCCAGCGCGGCTACAGCGCCGGTGAGATCGCCAAGGCTTGGTCGCCCTTCCTGATCCTGACCGTGATCGTCACGATCTGGAGCCTGAAGCCCTTCAAGGCCCTGTTCGCCAAGGGCGGCGCGCTGGCCGACACGGTGCTGTACTTCCCGATTGCCGGTCTGGACAAGCTGGTCCTGAAGGCCGCCCCGATCGTCGCCTCGCCGAAGCCCATCGACGCCGTCTACAAGCTCGACCTGCTGGCGGCCATCGGCACGGCCATCCTGATCTCCGCGATCATCACGATGGTCATGCTGAAGATGCGCCCGGCCGACGGCGTGAAGACCTTCGTCGAGACGGTCAGCGAGCTGAAGCGCCCGATCTACTCGATCGGCATGGTCCTGGCCTTCGCCTTCATCGCCAACTACTCGGGCCTGTCCTCGACCCTAGCCTTGCTGCTGGCCGGCACGGGCTTCCTGTTCCCGTTCTTCTCGCCGATCCTGGGCTGGCTGGGCGTGTTCCTGACCGGGTCCGACACGTCGAGCAACGCGCTGTTCTGCGGCCTGCAGGCCACCACGGCGCAGCAGGTGGGCGTGTCCGACGTGCTGATGGTCGCGGCCAACACGACCGGCGGCGTCACCGGCAAGATGATCTCCCCTCAGTCGATCGCCGTGGCCTGCGCCGCGGTGGGTCTGGTCGGCCGCGAGTCCGAGTTGTTCCGCTTCACCGTGAAGCACAGCCTGTTCTTCGTCGCGATCATCGGCGTCATCACCATGATCCAGGCCTACATCCTGCCCTGGATGATCCCGTAAGCGTCGAAGTCCGACCCCCTTCTCCTCCCCCCGGGGAGAAGGGGCGTCATCCACTGCCGAGCTTTATTCCCTACGGCGCCGCTCGGCCTTCCATCCGGTCGGGAGGCGCCGCTTTCTTTGTGCATTGCAGCAGCGCAGCGCTGCGTTTGGTCAATTCATTTTACCATTGCGGCCACCCAGCAAATCGATTATCCGACGTACTGACTGTGGCACACAACAAGCCGTCCGTCCGACGGGCGGAAACAAACGTCGCCCCAGCACCCGCAACCCGGACCGGCGATCACGGAGGAGTCGTCGCGCGGTCCCTGATCCGGAGGCCCCGAGAACCGATGCTGCCCGCGCCCTATGACCGCCTGCACGCGGCCCTCCGGGAGTTCATGCCGGACGAACGCCTCGTCACCGACCCGCTGCGCACGCTGGCCTACGGGACCGACGGCAGCTTCTACCGCCTGATCCCGAAGATCGTCGCCATCGTCGAGGCCGAGGGCGAGGTGGTGCGGCTGCTCAACCTCTGCCGGGAGTTGAAGACCCCGGTGACCTTCCGCGCCGCCGGCACCAGCCTGTCAGGCCAAGCGGTCACCGATTCCGTCCTGGTCCTGCTGGGCGACAGCTGGCGCGGCTGCACCATCCCACCGGGTGCGGCGACGGTGACCCTCCAGCCCGGTGTCATCGGGGGCGGAGGCGAACCGCAAGCTCGCTCCCTTCGGGCGCAAGATCGGTCCGGACCCGGCCTCCATCGCCACCGCCAAGATCGGCGGCATCGCGGCCAACAACGCCAGCGGCATGTGCTGCGGCACCGCCCAGAACAGCTACCGCACGCTAGCCTCCATGCGGCTGGTGCTGGCCGACGGCACGCTGCTGGACACCGGCGACGCCGCCAGCCGCGCCGCCTTCGCTGTCAGCCACGGCGCGCTGCTGTCCGGCCTGTCCGATCTGGCCGCCCGCACCCGCGCCGACGACAAGCTGGCGGGGCGCATCCGCAATAAGTTCCGCATCAAGAACACCACCCGGCTACAGCCTCAACGCCCTGGTGGACTTCGAGGAGCCGGTCGAGATCCTCCAGCACCTGATGATCGGGTCGGAGGGCACGCTCGGCTTCCTGTCCGAGATCACCTACAACACGGTGCCGGAACACGCCCACAAGGCGAACGCGCTGTTGATGTACCCGGACATCGGGGAGGCCTGCCGCGCCGTCGCGCTGATGAAGCCGACGCCGGTTTCGGCGGTGGAGCTGATGGACCGCGCCTCGCTGCGCTCGGTCGAGGGCAAGCCGGGCATGCCGGACTTCATCGGCGGGCTGGGGCCGGACGCCTCCGCCCTGCTCGTGGAGATCCGCGGCGAGGATGCGGCGGCGCTGGACGCCAACATCGCCGCCGTCGGCGCGGTGATCGCCCAGACCCAGACCCTGTTCCCGCCCACCTTCACCACCGACGCCAAGCTGGGCGAAAGCTACTGGAAGATCCGCAAGGGCCTGTTCCCGGCGGTCGGCGCCATGCGCAAGGTCGGCACCACGGTCATCATCGAGGACGTGGCCTACCCGCTCGACCGGCTGGCCGAGGCGACGGTCGAGCTTCAGGCGATGTTCCTGAAATTCGGCTACACCGAGGCGATCATCTTCGGCCACGCGCTGGAAGGGAACCTGCACTTCGTCTTCACCCAGGCCTTCGACACCGACGAGGAGGTGGACCGCTACCGCCGCTTCATGGACGCGGTGTGCGATCAGGTGGTGCGCAAGTACGACGGCTCGCTGAAGGCGGAGCACGGCACGGGCCGCAACATGGCCCCCTTCGTGGAGATGGAGTGGGGTCCGCAGGCCTATGGCCTGATGAAGGAAATCAAGGCGCTGCTCGACCCGCAGGGCCTGCTGAACCCCGGCGTCATCCTGAACGACGACCCCGAGGCGCATCTCAAGAACCTGAAGGCGATGCCCGCCGCCCATCCGCTGGTGGACACCTGCATCGAGTGCGGCTTCTGCGAGCCGACCTGCCCGTCGCACAAGATGACGCTCTCCCCCCGCCAGCGCATCGTCGGTTGGCGCGAGATTTCGCGTCTTGAGGCCACGGGCGCAGACGCGGCTCGGCTCGGCGCGCTGCACGAGGCTTACGACTACCAGGGCATCGACACCTGCGCGGCCTGCGGACTCTGTTCCACCGCCTGCCCGGTGGGGATCGAGACGGGGCTGCTCATCAAGGCGATCCGCGGCGACCGTCGAGGGGCGGTGGCCCAGGGGTTCGGCACCTACGTCGCCGGCCACACCGCCGGGGCGTTGAGCGTCGCCCGCGCCGGCCTGAAGCTCGCCGATCTGGCCAAGCGAACGCTGGGCGACGACACGGCGAATGGGCTGTTCGAGAAGCTGCGCACCGTCACCGGCCAGCGCCTGCCGCATCTGCCGCGCGCCCTGCCCACCCCGACCAACTTCACGCCGCTGCCCCAGGCCAAGGCGTCCGCTGACGCGCCGACCGTCGTCTATGTGCCGAGTTGCACCAGCCGCAGCATGGGTCCCGCCGCCAACGATCCGGAGAAGACCCCGCTGCCGGTGAAAGTGGAGGCGCTGTTCCAGAAGGCCGGCTACCGCGTCGCCTACCCGGAGCAGCTGTCCTCGCTGTGCTGCGGCATGCCGCTGGAGAGCAAGGGCCTCGCCGCCCAGGCCGACGCCAAGGCGGAGGAAATGGTCCGCGCCATCTGGGCGGCCAGCGCCAACGGCATGGCCCCGGTGGTCCTCGACACCAGCCCCTGCTCCTTCCGGCTGAAGAAGCACCTGAAGGACGCCGGGCTCCAGGTCCTGGATCTGGTGGAGTTCATCCACGACCATCTGCTGGATCGCCTGAATTTCACCAAGCAGACGGAGCCGGTGGTGCTGCACCTGACCTGCTCCACCCGCCGCATGGGGCTGGATGCCAAGATGAAGGCGGTGGCCGCCGCCTGCGCCACCCAGGTGGTGGTGCCGGAGGATGTCGGCTGCTGCGGCTTCGCCGGCGACAAGGGCTTCACCACGCCGGAGCTGAACGCCCACGCCCTGCGCCACCTGTCCAAGGACATCCCCGCCGGGGCCAAGGCCGGCTATTCGAACAGCCGGACCTGCGAAATCGGCCTGTCCGACCACTCCGGCTTGCCGTACCGTTCCATCGTCTATCTGGTCGATGCCTGCTCGACGCCGAAGGCTTCCGCCACGGCCTCCACGCGCGCGTCGGAACCCGCGTTCTGAGGCGGGAGGGAGGAAAATCATGAGCCACGACGGCACCATAAGCCGGACCGACATCGAACGGCCCGCCATCGAACGCCCTGACAGCGTTTATTTCTTCGGCACCTGTCTGGTCGACCTGTTCTACCCGGAAGCCGGCATGGCCGGCATGGAGCTGCTGAAGGCGCAGGGCGTCCGCGTCGTCTTCCCGCAGGGGCAGAGCTGCTGCGGCCAGCCCGCCTACAACTCCGGCTACCGGGAGGAGGCGCTGAAGGTCGCGCGCGCGCAGCTCGACTACTTCCCCGGCGACTGGCCCATCGTCGTGCCGTCGGGCTCCTGCGCCGGCATGATGAGCAAGCACTGGCCCGACCTGTTCAAGGGCGAGCCGGACGAGGCCCGCGCTTGTCAGGTGGCGTCCCGCGTGTGGGAGCTGACCCAATTCCTCGTCCAGGTTCTCAAGGTCAAATTCGAGGACCAGGGGCCGCCGGTGAAGATCACGTGGCACGCCTCCTGCCACGCCCAGCGCGAAATGGGCGTGACCGACGAGCCGAAGGCCCTGCTGCGCCAGCTCGCCAACGTCGAACTGGTCGAACTGCAGCGGGAGAAGGAATGCTGCGGCTTCGGCGGCACCTTCGCGGTGCGCCATCCGGAGATTTCCGCCGCCATGGTCGGCGACAAGGTGGCGGACATCGAGAACACCGGGGCCAAGGCCGTGGTGTCCGGCGACTGCGGCTGCCTGATGAACATCTCCGGCGCGCTGGAAGGCGGCAAGAAGCCGGTCCGCGGCGTCCACATCGCCCAGTTCCTGAAGGAGCGCACCCATGGGTGAGACCAGCATCAATTTTGCCAAGGCCTCCAGCGCGGCGCTTCAGGACCAGCAGCTTCGCGGCAACTTCCGCCGCGCCATGGACGGGCTGATGTCCAAGCGCGCGGTGCAGTTCGCCGACACCGCCGAGTGGAACGGGGTGCGGACGCTCGGCGCCTCGGTCCGGCTGCGCGCCCTGTCCAAGCTGCCGGAACTGCTGGAGAAGCTGGAAGCCAACTGCACGAAGAACGGCATCCAGGTCCATTGGGCGTCGACCACCGACGAGGCCAACGCCATCGTCCTGTCCATCATGCAGCGCGTGAACGCGAAGCTGGTGGTCAAGGGCAAGTCGATGGTGTCGGAGGAGATGCACCTCAACGCCTTCCTGGAAAAGCACGGCATCGAAAGCCTGGAAAGCGACCTCGGCGAATACATCGTCCAGCTTGATGAGGCGATGCCCTCGCACATCATCATGCCGGCGATCCACATGAACACCAAACAGATCGCCCACCTGTTCAAGCAGAAGATCAAGGAAGCGGAATACACCGAGGACGTGGCCCAGCTCACCGACCTCGCCCGCCGCGTCCTGCGCAAGAAGTTCGCGACCGCCGACGTCGGCATTTCCGGCGTCAACATGGCGGTGGCGGAGACGGGCACACTCTGTCTGGTGGAGAACGAGGGCAACGGGCGCATGAGCACCACAGTGCCGCCCGTCCACATCGCCGTCATGGGCCTGGAGAAGGTCGTCGAGAAGCTGGAGGACGTGCCGCCGGTCATCAGCCTGCTGACCCGCTCCGCCACCGCCCAGCCGATCACCACCTACGTCAACATGATCTCCAGCCCCCGCAAGGAGGGTGAGAAGGACGGCCCGAACGAGATCCATCTGGTGATCCTCGACAACGGGCGGTCAGGCATCTACGCCGACGAGGAGCTGCGCAACACGCTGCGCTGCATCCGCTGCGGCGCCTGCATGAACCATTGCCCGGTCTACACCAAGGTCGGCGGCCACGCCTATCAGGCGCCTTACCCCGGCCCGATCGGCTCGATCCTGATGCCACAGGTGGAAGGACTGGAGAAGCGGGGCGAGCTGCCGCACGCCTGCACCATGTGCAACGCCTGCGTCGAGATCTGCCCGGTCAAGATCCCCATCGTGGAGATTATGGGCCGCCTGCGGTCGGAGGCCGTGCATCCCGGCGACGCCGTGAAGGGCGCCGGGTCGCACGCCAGCAAGGCGGAGGCGATGGTGTGGAAGGGCTGGTCGATGACCTACGCCTCGCCGCTCGCCTACCAGTTCGCGACGGCGCTGCTGGCCAAGCTGGGCAACGCCGCCCCCGCCAGCCTGCCGCTGCTGAAGGAGTGGACGAACGTGCGGTCCAAGCCGCGCTTCGCCAGCCGCACGCTCCATGCCCTCGCCCGCGAGAAGGGGATTCCCGATGTCTGAGTCCAGAAATGCGATCCTGGGCAAGCTGCGCGCCGGGCGCGACGCCCACCCGCTGCCCCCGCCGGAGTCCGACTTCGCCGTCCTGCGCAACAAGCGCTGGGACGGCGCGGAACGGCTGGAGCGCATCAAGCGCATGATGGAAGCCGTCCATACGGAATTCCTGGAGACGACGGAGGCCGACTGGCCCACCGACGTCCAGGCCTTCCTCAAGGCGCAGGGTACCCGCAACCTGCTCTTCGGTCCGGCGACCGAGGCCGGGGCGCGCCTGTCAGCCGAATGGACGGCGTCCGGGATGGCGGGCGGTCCGGAGCTGATCCCTTACGCCGACCGGGTCGAGACCTTCAAGGAGCGGCTGTTCGACGGCATCGACGCCGGCATCACCACGACGCTGGGCGCCATCGCCGACACCGGCAGCCTGATCGTCTGGCCGACGCCGGAGGAGCCGCGGCTGATGTCGCTGGTGCCGCACATGCACTTGGCGCTGCTGCGCGCCGACGCGCTGTACGACACCTTCTGGCAGGCGATGACCGAGAACCGCTGGGCCGACGGCATGCCGACCAACGCCTTGCTGATCTCCGGCCCGTCGAAGACGGCGGACATCGAGCAGACGCTGGCCTACGGCGTCCACGGGCCGAAGCGGCTGGTGGTGGTTATCATCCGGTAAGGGTGCGGAGAGCGCGTTCGACGTTCATAACCCTCTCCCCTCAGGGGAGAGGGAGTTCAATGCCCTGCACGGGTGGCGGTGTGCCGCCGGGACGGGTATGGTGCGGGGTCTTGTTCGCCTCATGTTTTTTCGGGACGCCACCGCCTTGGACCAGACCGCACCCACCCCCCAATCCGCCACCATCGCCGAGCGGGTCGCCAAGACCGGCATCGACGAGGCGATGATCGAAGCCCTCGTCCGCACCTTCTATGGCAAGATCCGCGACGACGCCCTGCTCGGCCCGGTGTTCGGCGCGGCGATCACCGACTGGGAGCCGCATCTCCAGAAGATGATCGACTTCTGGTCCTCGGTCGCCCTGCTGACCCACCGCTACGACGGGCGCCCCCTGCCCGCCCATGTCCGCTTCGACATCGGGCCGGCGCATTTCGAGCGCTGGCTGGAGCTGTTCCGCGAGACGACGGCCGAGGTCTGCACGCCCGAGGCCGCCGCCTTCTTCGAGGACCGCGCGGCCAACATCGGGCGCAGCATCCAGATGGGGGTGGATTTCTTCCGCAAGCAGGCCGCTGCCGACGCCGCCGCAGGCCGCTGATCAGGCCCCGCGCACCGGCTTGCCCTTCACGCCCCAGCTGTCCGTGAAGTCGCGCACGCCGGGGATGGTCATCATGTGGGCGTCCTTGACGTAGACGAACTGCTTGGGACCAAGCTCGTACTCCATCATGGTGATGCCCTTGGCCCGGCAGCGCTTCTGCTCCTCGGCCCCGATGCGGCGGTCGGAGACCACCATGTCGGGATGCTCCAGCCCCACCCCGGCGCAGAAGCTGCGGAATCCGCTGTTGGTGCCCTCGGCGACGAGGCGCGGCTGGGTGTCGGGCGTGCTGTTGAATCGGCTGGCCGCGGTGCCGACCGCCCCCCGCATGGACGGGCTGCCGACGATCCAGATCCCGCGCTCCTCGGGCGGCGGCTTCGGCACGGTCGGGGGCGGCAGGGTGGCCGTCTGCTGCGGCGACGGGAAGCCGGGAAACTGGCACCCGGCGAGCGCCGCCGCGACGGCGACCATGGCAAGGCCTTTCGACAGGGATGGCACTCTGTTGTCTCCTCCATAACCTTCGCACGGCGCGGCGCCGTCGGCGCCGCTGGTGATAGCAACGCTCAAGCCGGCCCGATGGCTCCAAGATGGCGTGCGAGCACGGCTTCGAGAAGGCGCGGCGTCACCGGCTTGTGCATCAGGCCGAGACCGTGCCGGGCGGCGTCGCGCTGCGGTTCCGGCCCGATCTCCCCGGTGACGATGAGGCCCGGCACGTCGGCGCCGAACAGGTCGCGGATGCGCAGAATAGCCTCAGTGCCGACGCGGCCCTGGCGCAACCGGTAATCGGCCAGCACGATGTCGGGCCGCCGCCCGCCGCGCAGGCGCTCCAGCGCTTCGCCGGTGCTCCCGGCGGTCAGCACCTCGAACCCCCATTCGCCGAGCATCACCGCCAGCCCCATCAGAACGATGGCGTCGTCCTCCACGACCACGGCCAGCCGCCCGTCCCCGGTCGCCGTCATGGCGTCGGTCCGCGCCATCCGGGTGGCGGGGGGCGGAAGACGCGGCTCGTCGTGGCGGACCAGCGGCACGCTGACCGAGAAGATCGAGCCGCGCTCCGGACGCGACACCAGATCCACTGGATGGTCGAGCAGACGCGACAGCCGGCGCACGATGGCGAGACCGAGGCCGAGGCCCTGGTCGCGGTCGCGCTCCGGGTTGCCGATCTGGTGGAACTCCTCGAAGATGCGCTCCCGCTGGTCGGGCGGGATGCCCTGGCCAGTGTCGTGCACCTCGATGCACAGGCGCGTTCCCTGGGGCCGGCAATCGACCATGACGCGGCCCCGGTCGGTGTAGCGGATGGCGTTGTCGACCAGATTGCGCAGCATTCGCCCCAACAGGACGCGGTCGCTGCGCACCGTCCCGGTGAAGGGCACGACCCGCCAATCCAGCCCCTTGGCCTCGGCCAGCGGGGCATAGGCGGCGGACAGTGGGCCGAGCAGGTCGGCGACCGGAAAGTCCTCAATCTGCGGCGCCACCACCCCGGCATCGAGGCGCGACACGTCGAGCAGGCTGTCCAGCAGATCCTTCAGCGTGTCCAGCCCCTGCTGGAGCCGGTCGAGCGCCCGCTGCCCGGCCTCGCCGGTGACATGGGGGCCCAGCGCGCCGGCGAACAGCAGGATTGATTGCATGGGCTGGCGCAGGTCGTGGCTGGCCGCCGCCAGGAAGCGGCCCTTCGAGCGATCGGCCTCCTCCGCCGCCTGCTGGGCGCGCCGGATGTCGTGGATGTCCACCGCGGTGCCGATCCAGGAGACGATGGCGCCCCTTTCCTGCACCGGCACCACGCGGCACTGGTGCCAACGCCATGCCCCGTCGGCGCGCCGCATCCGGATGTTGCTCTGATAGGGCGTGCCCGCAGCGATCGAGCGCGTCCTCAGTTCCAGATAGGCGGGGCGGTCGTCCGGATGAAATCCCTTCCAGGCGGACATGGCGTCCGGGTCCTGACCGGTGTAGGCGCGCAATTCCTCGTTGTAGTATTCGGGGGTGCCGTCCGAGCGGTTGATCCACATGAGCAGTGGCGTGTTGTCGACCAGCGTGCGGAACCGCGCCTCGCTCGACCGCAGCGCCTCCTCCGCGCGCTTGCGGGCGGTGATGTCGCGGGCCACCCCGACGACGCCGATGGCCGCACCCCAGACGTCGCGCAGGGGCATGACGCTGATCATCAGAACGCGTTTCCCCTCCTCCGTCGGGAAGGGCAACTCCTCCTCCACCGTCTCCTCCCGTCCGGTGGCGATCACTCGCCCGCACAGGTCGTCGAGCCGTGCGGCCTCCTCCGGCGGGAACAGATCCTCGTCCGTCAGGCCCGCTACCTCCTCCCGCGCCCGTCCGAACAGGCGCGCGGTCGCGGAGTTGACCAGGGTGAAGCGGCGCTCGCGGTCCTTGGCGAAGATCGGGTCGGTGACGCTCTCCAGAAGGCTTTCCAGCAGGGCGTTCTTGTCCCGCAGCAGCGCCTCGGCCGCCAGGGCAGCGCGATGGGCGGCCTGGGTTTCCAACTCGTGCATGGCGAGGCGGGCGAACTCCTCCAGATCCCGCTCGTCCTCCGCGCTGAACTCCGGATGGGGCTTGTGATCGAGCAGGGAGAAGGTTCCGATGCGCAGCCCGTCCGGCGTGATCAGCGGCGCCCCCGCGTAGAAACGCAGGTGCGGCGGCCCGGCGACCAACTCATGGTCGGCGAAGCGCTCGTCCTCTAGCACATCGCGCACGACCAGAACCGAGTCATGGAGGATGGTGTGGGCGCAGAAGGACAGTCGCCGCTCAATGACCATCGTATCCAGCCCATAGCCGGCCTTGGACCACTGCCGCGTCTCGTCCACCAGATTGACCATCACGATGGGCATGCGGAAATGGCGAGCGCCGAGCCGGGCCAGACGGTCGAAGGACGCCTCCGGCGGCGTGTCCAGCACGCCGTAGCTCTTCAGCCGGTCCATCCGGGCGCGCTCATCCGATGGCCATGGCGGCTCGATGCTGCTCAACGTCACCCCTTACGAACAAGACGCGGATAAGACGCTGAAGGTCGGGCGCAGACGCCCCTGAACCATGATGTGGGCAGGGCCAAGGCTTATGGAAAGACGCGGAACCGCTTTCCCTTCCGCCTCCCTCCGGTCTGCGGCACAATTGCTTCGAATGCAAATCTTTTGAGTCCGGGCAATGGATCGCCCGCGACCCCACATGACCAGAAGCCGTTCCCCGTCCCCACCCGGAGCACAGCATGAAGGACAGCAGGCCGAACCACGAATCCGCCGCCTACCGCATCGCCTTCGAGGACCGCGATTTCCTGTTGAGCGAGCCGATGCGCGGGGTGCGTTTCATGCTCGAATACGCCAAGCCGGAATCGGAGCTGAAGGCCTGGGGCATCCGCTCCACCATCGTGGTCTACGGCAGCGCGCGGGTGCCTTCGCCCGAGCGGGCGGAGCAGCTTCTCCGCGACGCCCGGACGCTGGAGGAGCGGCAACAGGCCGAACGGCGGGCCAAGCAGGCGGCCTGGTACGAGGAGGCGCGGGCCTTCGGGCGCATCGTGTCGGAGCGCGGCGGCGCCCTGGCGCCGACCGAGGACGGGCAGCGGGACAACGTGATCGCCACCGGCGGCGGTCCCGGCCTGATGGAGGCCGCCAACCGCGGCGCGCAGGAGGTCGGGGCGCCGAGCATCGGCTTCAACATCAGCCTGCCGCAGGAACCGCACCCCAACCCCTACAGCACGCCGGAACTGACCTTCCGCTTCCATTATTTCGCCATCCGGAAAATGCATCTGGCGATGCGCGCCAACGGGCTGGCGATCTTCCCCGGCGGTTTCGGCACCTTCGACGAAGCGTTCGAGATCCTGAACCTGCGCAACACCAACAAGGCCTCCCGCCTGCCCATCGTCTTCGTCGGGCGCGACTATTGGAACGAGGTGGTGAATTTCCGCGCCCTGGCCGACCACGGCATGATCAGCGCCGGCGACCTGGAACTGTTCGACATCGCCGACACGGCGGAGGAGGCGTGGGACTGCATGACCCGGCTCGGCCTCAAGCGCGGCAACCCGCCGCTCGGCCCCGCCGGCACCGGCATGTCGGCGGCCGAGGAGAACTGAGGCTCAGCCCGGCGGCGGGCTTTCAGCGGCCGGGGCCGTCGGGGCGGGGGCGTTCAGTGCCAACCGCCCGACGCCCGGGATCTTGACCGCGAGATCGAAGGGATCGACCCCGAAGGTCATGCCCAGCAGGTTCACCTCGAACCCTTCCTCCTGGGCCAGGAGGAGGCCGGCAAGGCCGAACAGGCTGACCTGCCAGCCCGTGCCGCTGGGCGCCCGCGCGATCAGGCCGGTGCCCAGATAGTCCTTGCCCAGGGCGGTGGAGGGCAGGTCGAGCCGCAGTTCCGGCACCGCCCGCCCCACCCAGGCGGCGAAGGTGTTGCTGTTCGGGCCGGGCCAGATTCGGTATTCCCCGGCGTAGGGGTAGCTCTGGGCGGCCTCGGCGATCTTGGGAATGGCGGCCTCGGCGGCGGGGCCGCGCAGCTCGGCCAGCACGGCGGGGGCCGAACCGAACCAGCGCCCGTCCGGATCGCGTTTGCTGACCGCCACCGCCGGCAGGCCGCGGTAGACCCGCCAGCCGATCACCTCATAAACGGTGTAGGCCGACGCCCCCGCCGGCTTCACCGCGAACCACGGGTGCGTGCCGAAGGCGCCGCGCCAGGACAGGGCGCGGGCGGCGTAGACCTGCACCACCGCCTCCTGCGTCGTGGCGGGATCGGGGGCGAGGCCGACCGACTTGCGGTCCGCCCGGCTCCAGTCGACCCCCAGCGTCGCCGTTCCCGACGCGATCACGAAGGCCGGACCGGCCAGCAGCAGGACCAGCGTCATCAAAATCACCAGGATGGTGGCCGTCATTCTTTTCCGCACCGCTCCCTCTCGCCTGATGGGCCGTTTCCCAGATAGGCTGTCATCGCCCTGCCCGCCACCGATGTTGTACGTTGAGGACCATCCGGCTGGTTCATGGCCGAAGGGTTTTTCGCCTGAGGGTTCATCGCCTAGAGGTTTATCGAAGGAGCGCCCCGATGCATGCCGCCGACCTGACCGACCTTCTGGACCGCATCACCCGGCAGGCGCCCACTCGCTCCGCGACGATGGAGGTCGCCCGCGCGCTCGGCTGGACCACCGGGCCGAGCCGCAAGGGATGGAAGGTGGTCCAGCCCACCGGCTATGTCGGCGGCATGGTCGTCCCGCCCAGTGCCGACACCGCCGCCGCCGAGGTGTGGTTCGACCCCGAGGGGACAGAGCGCGGCCTCGCCGGTCCCAACGCCGAGTTCCCGCCCTATCTGACCAGCCTGGACACCGCCCTGTCCGCCGTCCCCGCGGCGGAGCGAGCGACCGTCCTGCGGACCGCGCTGGACCGTCACCGGACGTGGCAGGAAGAGACCGGCCGGGACGACGCTGCGCTCGGCCGCCTGCCCGCCTTCGTCATCGCGGCCTGGCTGTCGGTTACGCCGGCGGCGTGACGGGCGTCACTCCGCCGCTCCGCTCTCCTTGCCGGTGCCGTTCATGGCCTGGGCGGCGGCGAAGCCGATGATCCGGTTGGCCGCCTCCGGATCGTCCACCCGCACCACCACGCCGCGCCCGACCAGATGGATGTCGTGATCCTGGAAGGCGCGGATCAGGCGGTGGTAGGCCTCGCGCCGGATGACGAACTGCTCGTTGGGCTTGGTGATGAACTTGACGCCGATGATCGCCGCGTCGTCCTCCACCCGCCGCACGCCCTGGGACTTCAGCGGTTCGATGAAGCTCGGCCCCATCTCCGGGTCGGCGGACAGCTCCTTGCCGACGTCCTTCACCAGTTTTTTGACCAGCCCCATATCGGTCTCCGGCGGGACGCGGAACTCCAGACGCATCAACGCCCAGTCGCGGCTGTAGTTGGTCAACGCCTTGATCTGGCCGAAGGGCAGCGTGTGCACCGCGCCGCGGTGGTGGCGCAGCTTCAGCGAGCGCAGGGAGATGCCCTCCACCGTGCCGCGCAGGTTGCCGACCTCGACATAGTCGCCCATGTGGAAGGCGTCCTCCAGCAGGAAGAAGACGCCGGCCAGGATGTCGGCGATGGTCGATTGCGCGCCGAGGCCGATGGCGATGCCGACCACCCCCGCGCCGGCGAGCAGCGGCCCGATCTCGATGCCCAGCGAGGAGAGGACGATCATGACGACGATGGCGACCAGCACGACCTGAAGGAACTTCCGCAACAGCGGCAGCAGCGTCGCCAACCGCTGCCCGCGCGACGACGCCCCGTCGTGCCGGGCCTCCTCCAGCGTCCGATCGATCATCCGCACCACCATCGTCCAGGCGACGTAGCCCAGCAGAAGCACGACCGTCACGTTGAACAGCAGTCGCAGGGCGATGCCGGTCGCTCCGGTCGCCTGCTCCACCCGAAATCCCCAGATGGCTGCGGTGGCGAAGACACCGACGACGAACAGGGCCGACCACAACGCCCGCATCACCCGCGCCACCGCGGCCTTCCCCGCATCCGTCTCCTCCCCCCGGTAGAAGCGGGCGAGCGGGCGCTGGGCCATCAGCGCGATGGCCGGCACGGCCAGCGCCACCAGCAGGCTGGCAAGCATCCGCGGCCCCGTCGCCGGCTCCAGCCGCACCGCCGCCGCCGCGACGACCAGCCACAAGACGACGAGATAGACCGATGCCGCCACCGCCCACAGCCCAAGCGTGGGGTGGTCCTTCACCTCGACGCCCAATGGGCGGGCGATTGCCCGTGCCACCGGAGCACGTCCGCGCCACACACGGTAAAGCAGATACAGGAAGGGCACGGTGCTCAGCGGCAGGCCGATCGCGACGATGGCGTTCCCGCCGACCCCCAGCGCCAGCAGAAGATCGATCAGCCCGAGCACCGTAGCGGCCAACGTCACGGTGACCACGCCCGTGCGGTGCAGAGCGCGCGCGTCGGCGTCCTCCAGCGGGATCAGGCGCAGCCTGGGGCGCCTCGGTGCGCAGAGGAAGCGGATCAGCCGGTCCGTCAGCAGCACGGTCAGCGCCGCCTGGAGCACCGCGAGCAGGACCGCTGGAGCCGCGGGATGCGGCGGCCGCACGATCGCGTAGACGACCAGCACGCCAAGCGCGAAGGCGCCCACCGGCACCAGCCCCAGCACGAAGCGCAACGCGCCGGTCAGCAGCGGCGCTCCGCCGTCCGCCTCCAGCTTGCGGAGCGGCCCCGCCAGGACCCGGCCCGTCAGCAGCAACGCCGCCGTCCCCGCCGCGAAGAGGATCACCAAGCCGCGCAGCAGGCGCAGCGGGTGCACCGCCGCCTCCCGCCCGTTGGGGCGGGCAAAGGCGTCCGACAGGATGGTGGGAAGCTGTGGATAGGTGGCGGCGACCGCCTCCAGACGCGCGGCATACACCTCCAGCGCCGTCGCCGGTCCTCCGGGCGTGGAGGTATGGGCATCGGGCGTCTGTGCCACGGCCCATCCGGACGGCAAGGCCGCAAACAGCAGGGCGGCAAGCAAGGCAAGGACCGGCCACCGGGCCAACGTGCGGCGCGTCCCCAAATCTTCGTTCATAGGGGCCATTCTGCGGGGCCATCCTGCCGGAGAGCGATGGAGCGGTGCCCATCGGGCGGAAATGTCCGCGCCGAAGGGTTTGACCGGCGATCAGAAACGCTCGTCCGCCCCCTGGTCGGGAAGCCAGTGCGTTACCGTTGCCCACCGGACGGCCGTGCAGCGAATAGCAGGCCATGGCCCGGACTTGGAAAGGTTTCGGAACATCGGAAAGGCCGGAGTCCGCGGCGCGCCAAGCAGCGACACGTATGTTACCGTAACACCCCGGTTCGTGACCTGCCTTCACATGCGGCCATCATCAATCGTTCTTAAAATGCCCGGATTCGAAAACGGTCGTAAGGAGCCGCCGCATGCGCCTGTTACCCATCCCGTCCTTTGCCTTTGGGCTCCACGCCGCCGCGCTGGTCGCGACGCTGGCCGTCGCCGCCCCGGCGCAGGCACAGTTCGGCCTTTTCCTGGGCGGACGCGGCGGGGTGGATTTGACGGACGAGGATTGGGACCTGTTCCGCAAGGCGCTCAGCGACGCCCTGACCCCGATGGAAGCGGGTCGGCGCACCGAATGGAACAATCCGAAGACCGGGGTGCGCGGCGATGTGGTCGTGGAGAAGATCCACGAGCGCGACGGTGCGCCCTGCGGGGATGTTCAGGCCAACTTCATCCGGCGGACCGTCCAGCCCTACAGACTGACCTTTTGCAAGATGGCCAACGGGCGGTGGGCAATCGCTCCCTGACGGGCAATCTTCTCGTCAGAACCCGGTTTCGCGGATCAGCACGGCCAGCGCGGTGCGCCAGAAGCGGTCGGCCAGACTGCGCGCCTCGCCCTCCACGCGGGCCACGCCGCGCATCTGGTGGGCGGGTCCCGCCTGCGTCCGGTCCAGCGGCGCCAGGGTCACCCGGTAGACGGCCTCCACCGGCTTCAGGTTGGAGCGCGCAGCCTCGGCGTTCGTGCGTCCCATCGCTGGGCCGGTCTGACTTTCTACGGCAATCGGACCGCCGTGGATCGAGGCCAAGGCGGGAACGTCCAGCCCCTTCACGCTCACCCGGTCCACCACCGCCACCCGCGCTTCCATGCGGGGACGCAACGGATCGTCAGCGAGGAACACCGCATCTGCCCCCACAGAGACGCGGGTGAGGTCATTCTCGGCCACATAACCGACCAGTTCCCCACCGCCATCAGCGACGATCTGGCCGAGCGCCAGCGATGGTCCCACCCAGCGCCCGGGGCGCAGCGCGTCGGCGACATCAACCACCGTTCCGGCGATGGGCGCACGGATTTCCAGACGCGCCAGACCGTCCAGCAGACCCTGCCGGTCGGCCAAGCCTGCGGCCAGATCCTCCTCCATCACCCGCACCCGGTCCAGTCCGTCGCGGGCGGCCAGCATGCGGTCGATGCGGTCCTGGGCCAGCGCGATGCGCAGTTCCGACTGCTGCAGCTTGCTGGTCAGTTCCGGCGCTTCGAGGCGGAACAGCAGGTCGCCCGCCGCCACGCGCTGGCCGGGCTGGACCAGCACCTCCGCGATGCGCGACGGGACCGGGGCGAACAGGGTTGAGAAACCCTCCGCCCGCCACACCGACGGTACGGCGATGGTGCCGGTGACCGGGACGAAGGCCAGCCAGACCAGCGCGCTCAGGCCGCCCAGAGTCATCAGGAGGTTCCGGTTGGGCCGCAGGCTGCCCCGCCGCTCCCACCATTCCTTCGCCTCGTTGACCAGCGGGCGCAGGATGAACCAGCCGACTTCCACCGCGAACAGCACGATTCCCAGCACCTTGATGAAAACGTGATAGACCAGGACCGCGATGCCGATGAACAGCACCAGCCGGTAGACCCAGGTGGCGAAGGCGTAGGCCAGCATCACCCGGTGCAGCCACGGATCGAACCGCTCCGGCACCTCGTCGCCCAGCCCGAACAGCCATTCCCGCAGCCGCCAGCGGGCCAGCGCGAAGGCTCGGTCCTGAAGGTTCGGCACATCCAGCGCGTCGGCCAGCAGGTAATAGCCGTCGAACCGCATGAAGGGGCTGAGATTAATGGTCAGGGTCGTCACCCAGCTCACCGTCGCCACGAAGAAGGCGGCGCTGCGCAGCGGCCCGTCGGGCAGGAAGCTCCAGGCCAGCGTGGCGAAGGCGGCCAGCGCCAGTTCCGTCAGCATGCCCGCCGCGGCGATGTGCAGCCGGGCGCGGCGGGAAACCAGCCGCCACGCGTCGCTGGTGTCGGTGTAGAGCACCGGCCACATCACCAGGAAGGCGGCCCCCATGGTCGGCACCTGGCAGCCGAAGCGTTTCGCGGTGTAGGCGTGCCCCAGCTCGTGCAGCGTCTTCGTCACCAGCAGGGTCAGGCCGTAGAGCGCCATGCCCTCCAGCGTGAAGAAGTGCAGGAAGGTGTGAGCGAAGCTGTCCCACTGGCGCATCGCCAGGATGAGGCCCAGAATTCCCGCACCGATCACCGTCCACAACCAGGCACGGCTGTAGAAGGGCGCGACGTAGCGCACCGTGGCGTTCAGGAAGGCGTCGGGGCGGACCAGCGGGATGCGGAAGAACAGGTAGTTGTGCAACAGCCACGTCCACCAGGACGTGCGCCGCGCCGCCGTCTGCTTCGCCAGAAAATCGACGTCGGCGCCCTGGGTCAGGTTGCTGCCGGCCAGGAATTTGTAGAGGCCGACGATATCCTCCGCCTCCGGCTCCAGGACCGTTTCGGCGGCCACTGCGGCGGCGATGGCACGGGGCGACCCGTGATGCCAGCGAGCGATGACCTCGAAGGCGCCATGGCCGATGCGGAAATAGCGATTGCGCACCGGATCGTGGATCGTCCAGCAGGGCGATCCGTCCACGGCCGGTGGAGCCGGCAGCAGTTGCAACTCTTCGCGCAACGGCGGCAGCCGCACGCTGTCCAGCGGGTCCACCGGCGTGACCGCCGCCGGCCCCGTCGCCATGCCGATGGCGGCGGCGCCCATGGCTCAGAGCCCCACGGTCTGGCGCAGCGACGCCAGCGGGCGGCGGAACAGGTAGAAGGCCAGCGGCACCCGCTCGCCCTGGATCTTGGCGGTGCCGCGCAGCCCGATGCGCGGGGTCGGTTGGTCCGGCACCAGATCGGCGCGGACGCGGTAGGCCAGGACACCGCCCGGCGTCAGCCCCGGCTCGTAGCTGGCGTGCGAGACGGTCGCGTGCAGCGGGCGCAGAGGATCGACGTTCAGATAGAGGCTGACCTCGGCCCCCTCCTGAAGCACGATCGCGTCGTTGACCGGGACATGCACGTCAACCTCGGCAGCCTGCGGGTCGGCCAGGGTCAGGATGCGCTCGCCAACCGCCACTGGCTTGCCCAGCCAATCGTTGGCGTCGGTGAAGACGGCGATGCCCGTCCGCTCCGCCTTAACGGTGACGCGATCCATCAGGTCGCGGGCGAAATCCATCTCCGCCCGGCGCAGTTCCACCTGGGTCTTCAACTGGGCGATGCGGGCCTTGCTCTGCGGGTCGGTGAAGGCCCCCTGGGAGGCGGTCAGCAACTCCGCCTCCGCCGAAGCCAGGGCCTTGCGCGCGACTTCCAGACGACTCTTCAAAACCGTTGCTTCGAACGTGAACAGAGGCTGACCGTTGGTCACCGGCTCGTTCGGCTGGACGTGGAAGCGTTCGATGACGCCCTCCAGCGGCGCGCTGACGATCAGCGGGTCGCGCGGCGCCACCTCCGCCGGTGCCAGCGTCGATTGCGGAACCGGAATGGCCAGAACGGCCCCCAGGGTCGCCACCACCGCCAGCGCCCAAATTCCCTTGCGCGCCCGCACTCCGGAGCGGCGCCCAGCCTGGGTCAAAGCCCACCAGGCGTGTCCATAGCCGCCGGAAAGCTGCCCGAGCAGCACCTTTTCCCCTTCCGTCCACGCATCGTCGCGGGCGAGCCACAACACCGCCGTCAAGGTGCCGTCCGGACCCGGGAGAGGCACCCACAGCGCCTGCGCCGGTCCCCACTGGCCCCAGTCGCGGGCCAGCGCGGGCGGCACCTCCGTGGGGGCGATGCCGTGCAGGCTGCGCGCCTCCGCTCCCGCGGCGATGGCCGACGCCGCGGCCTCCAGCCAGCGGGTGAAGGGGGCATCGCGCTCCGGAACGGCGACGTTGGACACCGCCTCAAGCCGCGCCTTGCCCGACGGCGCGACGGTCAGGAAGATCGCCTGCTGGTAGGCGATCATCCGCCGCGTCTGGTTCACCATGAGGAAGCGCAGCGCTTCCGGGTTCTGGGCCTGCCGGGCCTCCTGTTGCAAATTCAGGAGGAGCAGGAGGCTGTTCAGCGGGTTGGCCGCTTCCATCCGGACGGATGTGACGTCATCGGGCACCTTTGGCCTCCTCCGCCGGGTTGAAGCGGGCGGTTCCGCTCATGCCGGCGACCAGATTCGGGGCATTGCCCTGCTTGTCCGTCAGCAGCTTGCCCGTGACCTTCAACGACTGGCTGACCGGGTCGACGCGGGCGCCGATCAGGGTGACTTCGCCGTCAAGAGCCTCGCCCGTCTCGTCGATGCGCAGCTCGAACCGCTGCCCGGGCTTCAGCCAGACCAGCCAGGAGGACGGGACGATCAGTTCGACCCGCAGATCGCGGTCGGACAGCACTTCGAGCAGGGCCGTGCCGGCGGGCACCGACTCATGCTCACGGATCCGCTGCTCCACCACCTTGCCGTCGAAGGGGGCCTTCACGTCGCAACGACGGACCTCGATCTCGGCCTTGCGCAGATCGGCGCGGGCGGCCTCGGCCTTGACCTCGGCCATCTCGACCTCGGCCCCGCCGATGGATTTCAGCTGCTCCAGCCGGCGGCTCTGCCGCACCGTGACGTCGGCGGCGCGCAGGTTGGCGCGGGCCGCGTCGACCGCCGCCTGATAATGGCTGCAATCGAAGGCGATGAGCGTCTGCCCCGCCTTGAAGGACTGGCCCGCCTCCACGGTGATCCGCCCGATGCGCCCGGCGATCTCGCTGGAAAGGACGGCGTGCTGCCGCGCCTCGATCAACGCGCGTACGCCGCCTTCGGGGGCCGGCGCCGGATCCGCGGCGGCAAGCGGCAGGGAAAGCAGCGCGATAGACAGCGCAGCGAGGAAGCGTGAGGGGCGAAAGCGGCACATCATGGCAGAGATTTTCTGCACCCTTTGCTCCGGAAGCGCAACGATCCAGGATCGGCAAGCGGTCCTGTACGCTTATTTGTTTCAGCACCAGTGCACCGGCACAGCCGAAGGGGGGCGGCGCCGGTGCGCCACCCCGTCGGCATCAACGCGCGGAGGCACGCCCCATCGGGGCCAGCGCGCTCAACGGCACCGAATAGACCTTCGCCGGCTCCGACCGTGAGGACGGGCTGTAGGACACCGTCATCGGCGCGGCCATGGAGGCGGCCTGCGGCAGCTCGGCCACCGTCACGCGCTCCGGCACCGCAGCCTTGCGCTCCGCCGGCTCGTCGTTGCGCGCGGCAAGCGGAGCGGTCTTCGGTTCGGTCTGCGGCTCGGCCGCCTTTTCAATCGGAGCCTTCTCCGTCGGTGCCTTTTCGGAGGTCGTGGCAGCGGGAACCAGCAGATCCTGGAGCCGCGCCGTGCCGCCTGCCTTCTGCTGCCAGGCGCCCAACCCGTCGGACACGGCCTGACGCAGCGTCGTCAGATCCTGGGACGGGACGGCCTCCGGCATGGGATCGACGCCCGCCGACACCATGACGCGGGCGTAGGCGTTCTGCAGGTCGGCGTAGACGAGATCGCGCCGCAGATCGGAGACGAGTTCCGACACCTCGGCCTGGATGACGCTCATGTCGCCCTGCTGGCCGACCGTGCTGCTGTTGACGTACTGCTGCCGGATGCGGCGGTCGATTGACGCCTGGTCGGCGTTGAGCGAGAACTCCTGCGACAGCTCGCGGAACTGCACCATCGCCACGCGCACCTGGCTCAGCACCGCCACGCTCAAAGCCTGACGGCGGAAGGCGACCAGTTCCTCCTGCGCCTTGGAGAAGGCGTGGGTGTCCGGGGCCGAGGCCAGGGACAGGATGTTCCACGACACCCGCGCCCCGTAATCGGCCCAGCGCTGGTTCAGCAGGAAGCTGTTGCTGTCGAAATGCAGGCCGGCGTTCAGGTCGATGCCCGGCAGCAGCTTCAGCAGGGCGCGGTGCGTCTCGTCGGCGGTGATGCGGGCATTGTAGGACTCCTCCAGCAGCTCCGGACGGTTGAGGAGCGCGTAGGTTTCCAGGGATTCGACCGACGCCGTGATCGCCGGCACGTCCTTGCCGGTGACGTCCGGCGGCATCTGAAGGGTGAAGTTCTCGCCCGGCGGCAGGCCCATCAAGGCGCCAAGCTGCGACTTGGAGGCAACCAGCTCGCGCCGCAGGGTCTGGAGCTGGCGCAGCGTGTCGACCAGCGCGCGCTGGTAGGACAGGGTCTGCAACGGAGCCTGGACGCGCTGGGCCTCCAGGTCGTTCGCGTTCTTGCGCGCCGCCTCGATGCGCTTCTCCAGCGGCTCGATCCGCTTCAGCAACCGCTCCGCGGCGACGGCGCGCCAGTAGGAGGTGCGCACGTCCTGGAGGATGCCCTGGACGACGCGGCGGCGGCGCTCGTCGGCGATCAGGACGAGGTTGGAGTTCTGGCGGGCGCGCAGGTAGCTGACGCCGAAATCGAGAATGTTCCAGGTGAAGCCCAAGTCGGCGGTCCGGCGGTGCCGGTCCGTGGCCGTGGTGCTCTCGCCGGTGCGGCGGCCGGTGGCGAGATTGAGGCTTTCCGACCCGGATTCGTTGTTGCGCCCGGTGTAGCCGGCCCCCGCCACGAGACGCGGCAGCATGTCGAACCGCGACAGGTCGAGCTGCTGGTTGGCGACCGCCATCTCCATCAGCTTCACGCGTTCGTCGAGGTTGTACTTGATGGCCCGCGCCATCGCCTCGTGCATCGACACCGGGCCGGCGATCGGCTCCTGCGGCGCCATGATAACCGACATGTCCTCGCGCAGACGGGACACATTCTCATCATCGGTCAGAGGCTTCGGGCTGATGGAACATCCGCTGGCGAGGAGCGCGGCGGTGGCCAGGGCGAAGGACGCGCGGACCTTGTGGCCCCGCGGCCGGAGGGAGGAAGCGAACCGGGTCATTCTCGTCGGCAATCCATTTGAAAAGAAAAGCTTAGGCGGAGATGAAGGCGGTGGGAGGCGCGGGAGGCGCTAAGCCGCCCGACTTCCCGGCGGGACATGCGAGGTGAGTGCGGCGAGCAGTGCCGCCGTCTGGGCGTCGGCGGCGCCATGGATTTGAGCCACTTGGCGGGAGAAGGCCGGCCGGGCCGGCGAAGACCCGTCGAGGTCGGCCCGCGGGCCGGGGGCCTGCCCCGAACCGTCCGGCGCGGCCGGAGCGTTGCTCGGATCGCCACCCGCCGGCGCGTCGCCTGCCGGCGGCTGTCCTTGCCCTTGGGGCCGACCTTGCGCTCCCCCCTGGCCAGCCGGTCGGTTGGTCGGCGCGTTCTCGATCGTCGAACCGGGCCCCGTCGCGCCGCCGGGCCGGTTGCCCGGTGCGCCACCAAGCCCGCCGGCGGCGGTGCCGGCGCCCCCTGGGGCCGTGCTGCCGCCCGGCGTGCCACCGGACGCCGTGCCGGGCGCGCCGACCGGGCCGCCGACGCCACCATTCAGGCCGCCATTGCCCGCTCCGGCGCCTGTCGCCGGTCCACCGGTGGCCGGCCCACCCGTCGCCGGTCCGCCCATCGCTGGTCCGCCGGCGCCGAGGCCAACGCCTGGACCGCCACCAATACCGGCTCCGGCGCCCGTGGCACCCAATCCGGCGCCGATTCCGCCCGAAGCGGAGCCACCCAAGCCGGAACCGCCGCCGACGCCGCCGCCGAGACCACCCCCACCAAGGCCGCCGCTGCCCAGGCCGCTGCCGCCGCTGACGACGCCGCTCAACCCGGAGCCACTGGACCCACCGGTACCGCCGCCCAGAACCCCGCTCGACGAGCTGGCCGTGCCGCCGCCGGACGGCGCACCGCCCATGGCGGAGATCGTGATCGAGCGCCCGGCGTCGCTGCTGGTCGAGTTGCCTATGTTGCCGATGGTGATCGAGCGCCCGGCATCCGTGCTGCTGTTCCCGTTGCCCGCACCGCTCCCGTTGCCGATCGACGAGCTGGTGATGACACGGCCCGCGTCGCTGCTCGTCTGCAACCCGGGCAGGGTCGGCGCTGTGCCCAGCGTCGGCCCGGTCGTCTGCGCGGTCCCGGTCCCGGCGGCCGTTGCGACCGCGGAGTTGGACGAGGACGCCGCCGTCGTCGTGTTCCCTGTGGAGGCCGCCGCCACCACGGCCGGCGGCGGGGGCGGCGGGGCCACCGAGTAGGTGGTCGTGCCGGCGTTGCCGGTGTTGCCCACGGCATCGCTCGCCTTTGCCGCGATCACATAGCTGCCGACGCTCAGGTCAGAGGCCAGGGCCAATTGCCAAGCGCCGGACGCGCTGGCGCGCGCCGTGCCGACGGCCTGCCCGTTGACCGTCACGGTGACCAGACTGTTCGCCTCGGCGGTGCCCTGCACGACCGGCGTGTTGCCGGCGGTGGTGTTCAGCGTCACCGTCGGGGCGAGCGGCGGCGTGGTGTCGATGGTCAGGGTGGTGACCGCCGACAGGCTGCTGACGTTGCCGGCCCTGTCGGTGGCCTGCACCTGGACGCTGTGGGTGCCGTCGGCCAGCGCCGCCGTGAACTGGAAGGTCCATGCGCCGTTGGCGTCGGCGACCGCCGTTCCGGCGACCTTGCCGTCGACCAGAACGTTCACCGTGCTGCCGGCCTCCGTCGTCCCGGCAAGGGACGGCGTGGCGATCCCGGAGATCCGCTCGCCTCCCGTCGCACCGGCGACGGTGGCGCTGGTCACCAAGGGTGCCGGCGCCACCGGCACCGCGGTGTCGATCACCACGGCCAACGCGTCGGACGGATCGCTGACGATGCCGAACCGGTTGGTCGCCGTGGTCGTGATGCTGTGCGTCCCGTCGGTCAGCGCCGTCTGGAGGCGATGGACCCAGAAGCCGTTCTCATCAGCCACAGTGGTCCCCACCGCCTTGCCGTCCACCAGCACGGTCACGGTGGCGTTCGCCTCCGCGGTGCCGGACAGCGTCGGCCTCGTCACGTTGGTCAGCCGGTCCGTCGCCGACACGCCGGAGTCGGACAGGCCGCTCAGCGCCGTCCCGACCGGCTTCGCCGGGATCGGGGTGTCGATGCGCACTTGGCTGGTGTCGCCGACACCCTTCAGGGTCGTCACCAGCGGCCCCTGGGCCGCGTCGGTCACGATCGAACCGTTCAGCGCCAGCCCCAGGACCGCGATGCCCTGCGGCGCGCGGTCGCCGACCGGGACGACATAGTCGAACCGCAGCAGCGTGCCGGTGCTGCCGGCCGCGTTGTAGACGGCGTTCCGGATCTCGCTTCCAACCGCCAGTTCCAGAACCGGATTGCCGCCGTTGATGATGGACGCTTCGCTGAGCTGCACGAAGAAGCTGACCGTCTCGCCCGGCAGATACGTCCGCGCCGGGGGAGGCGTGACGCTGACCACCGACGGCGGCGTGCGGTCCACCGATACGTTTCGGGTCGCCTGGGTGGGGTTGCCCGCCGCGTCGGTGAGGCTGGCGGTGACGGTGTAGCTGGTGCCGTCGGTCAGCGCCAACAGGTCGGTGGAGGGGACCGTCAGGCCCCAGCGGTTGTTGGTCACCGTCGTGCTGTAGGTCTTGCCGTTCAGCGTCACCGTGATCGTCTGGCCGTCCTCGACACCGTTGGTGACGCCCGACACCGTCTGTCCCACCGCGCTGTCCGCGGCGTTCAGCACGTTGTCGCCCGCCACCGTGGCGATGGCGAGGGTCGGCGGCGTGCGGTCGACCGAGACGCCGCGCGTCGCCTGGACCGCCGCGTTGCCCGCCACATCCGTCAGGTCGGCCGTGATGGCATAATGGCCCCCGTCCGTCAGCCCCTGCAGATCGGCGGGGGGAATGGACAGGCTCCACGCGTTGTTGGTCACCGTCGCGCTGTAGGTCTTGCCGTTCAGGGTCACCGTGACCGTCTGGCCGTCCTCGACACCCGTGGTGGTTCCGGCCACTGTCTGGGCCACGGCGCTTTCCGCCGCGTTCAGCACATTGTCGCCCGTCACCGTGGTGATCGCGACCGTCGGCGCCGTGCGGTCGAAGGTGACGGTCCGGATGGCGGAGTCGGCGCTCTCCATCCCGGCGATGACCTGACGGACGGTGAAATCGACCGCACCACTGAGGCCGGACACATCGACGCCGGCGAAGCTGTAGGCGCCCGACGCGTCGGCCGTGGTCGTCGCCACGAGCGAGCCGTTGGCGTAGAGCCGCACCGTCGTGTTGGCGTTGGCGTTGGCGTTGGCGCCGCTGCCGTTGAAGGTGACGCTGCTCGCCTTGGTGATGTTGTCCGTGTTGCTGTTGCCCGTGTCCGACGCGGGCGCGAGGGTCACGGCGCTCCCCAGGGCAGCCGGGGTGATCGAGAGGCTGGCGGTGTCCGTCGCCGCGGAGAAGGCGGAAATCCCTCCACCGCCCGCGGTCGCCACCTTGGCCCCCGCGGTACCGCTGGTCTGATCCCAGGCACGGAAGGTGATCGCGGCGCTGAGGACGCCGGCGTTGGCCCCCGTCGGCCGGTAGTAGAGCCGGTCCGTGGTGCGCAGCAGCAGCGCGCTTCCGCTGTCGTTCACCGTGCCGACCGCGGTCCAACTGGTGCCGCCGTCGGTGCTGTAGTACCAGGTCCCGCCTTCCGAGACGTCGATGCCGACCAGCGCGATGCCGGTGACGGCGCCGCTGTCCACATCGGACACGTTTCCGCCGAGCGCAACCAGGGACGAGACGGCAACGCCGACGGCGCCATTCGGCGCGCCTGCCGCCTGGGCGACGCTTGGAAGGGTCAGGACGGTGTCGGTCAGCACAGGAGCGTCATTAACTGCGGTCACGGCGATGTCCGCCGTCGCGCTGGCGGCGCTGAACTGGCCGCCGGCGCCCAACCCTCCGTTCGCGGTGGTGTCGTTGCCGACCGTCGTGCCAGCCGTGCCGGAGGTCTGATCCCACGCCTTGAAGGTGATGCCGTTGACGACCGATCCGTTGTAATCGGCGTTCGGGACGAAGCGCACACGGTCGGTGCCGGCGAGCAACAGGGCCGACCCACTCGAGACCCCGGAGATGGTGGTCCAGGTCCCGGCCCCGGTCTTGTACTGCCATGTGCCGTTGCTGCTGTCGATCGCGGTGATCGCAATGCCCAGCGCGTTGCCGTCGACATCGGTGGCCGTGCCGGCGGAGGCCAGGATAGCCGCCACGGTGTCGCCGTTGTTGCTGGTGGCGTCCTCGTCGATGGCGGTCAGGCTGCGCGCGTCCGTGCTCAGCACCGGCGCGCTGTTGGTGATTGCCGTGTAGGCGGAGGTCGCCGTCTGCGTGCCGCCCTTCCCGTCATTGGCCGTCACCACGACACGCAGGTACTTGTGAGCGTCTGACGTGGTCAGCGTGTAGCTGGAGCTCGTCGCCCCGCTGATCGAGGCGGCGTTGGTCCCGTTGCTGTCGTCGGCCCGGTACCATTGGTAGCTGAAGCTCCGGCCGTCGCCGTCCGCATCGCTCCAGGTGCCGTTGGTCGTCGACAGCGCGTTGCCCACCGTCGCCGTGCCCGTCACGTTCGGCACCGCGCTGTTCACCGGTGCGCTGTTCAGGATCGCCGTGTAGGCGGAGTAGGCGGTCGTCGTGTTGGAGTTGCCGTCGTTCGCGATCACAGCCACGCGCAGGTATTTGTGCGCGTCCGACGTGGTCAGCGTGTAGCTGGAGCTCGTCGCCCCGCTGATCGAGGCGGCGTTGGTCCCGTTGCTGTCGTCCGCCCGGTACCATTGGTAGGTGTAGCCCAGCGGGTCGCCGTCCGGATCGCTCCAAGTGCCGATCGCTCCGGTCAGCGCATTGCCCACCGTCGCCGTCCCCGACACCGTCGGAACCGTGCTGTTCACCGGCGCGCCGTTGCCCGCCGCCGCCACTTGCGATGAGTAAGCCGACGTGGCCGCCTGCGTGCCGCCCTTCCCGTCGTTGGCCGTCACCACCACGCGCAGGTACTTGTTCAGATCGCCCGCCGCCAGCGTGTAGCTGGAGCTCGTCGCGCCGCTGATCGAGGCGGCGTTGGTCCCGTTGCTGTCGTCGGCCCGGTACCACTGGTAGCTGAAGCTCCGGCCGTCGCCGTCCGCATCGCTCCAGGTGCCGTTGGTCGTCGACAGCGCGTTGCCCACCGTCGCCGTGCCGGTCACGTTCGGCACCGCGCTGTTCACCGGCGCGCTGTTCAGGATCGCCGTGTAGGCGGAGGTCGCCGTCTGCGTGCCGCCCTTCCCGTCATTGGCCGTCACCACCACGCGCAGGTACTTGTGGGCGTCCGACGTGGTCAGCGTGTAGTTCGAACTCGTCGCGCCGCTGATCGAGGCGGCGTTGGTCCCGTTGCTGTCGTCGGCCCGGTACCATTGGTAGCTGAAGCTCCGGCCGTCGCCGTCCGCATCGCTCCAGGTGCCGTTGGTCGTCGACAGAGCATTGCCCACCGTCGCCGTGCCCGTCACGTTCGGCACCGCGCTGTTCACCGGTGCGCTGTTCAGGATCGCCGTGTAGGCGGAGTAGGCGGTCGTCGTGTTGGAGTTGCCGTCGTTCGCGATCACAGCCACGCGCAGGTATTTGTGCGCGTCCGACGTGGTCAGCGTGTAGCTGGAGCTCGTCGCCCCGCTGATCGAGGCGGCGTTGGTCCCGTTGCTGTCGTCCGCCCGGTACCATTGGTAGGTGTAGCCCAGCGGGTCGCCGTCCGGATCGCTCCAAGTGCCGATCGCTCCGGTCAGCGCGTTGCCCACCGTCGCCGTCCCCGACACCGTCGGAACCGTGCTGTTCACCGGCGCGCCGTTGCCCGCCGCCGCCACTTGCGATGAGTAAGCCGACGTGGCCGCCTGCGTGCCGCCCTTCCCGTCGTTGGCCGTCACCACCACGCGCAGGTACTTGTTCAGATCGCCCGCCGCCAGCGTGTAGCTGGAGCTCGTCGCGCCGCTGATCGAGGCGGCGTTGGTCCCGTTGCTGTCGTCGGCCCGGTACCATTGGTAGCTGAAGCTCCGGCCGTCGCCGTCCGCATCGCTCCAGGTGCCGTTGGTCGTCGACAGAGCATTGCCCACCGTCGCCGTGCCCGTCACGTTCGGCACCGCGCTGTTCACCGGTGCGCTGTTCAGGATCGCCGTGTAGGCGGAGTAGGCGGTCGTCGTGTTGGAGTTGCCGTCGTTCGCGATCACAGCCACGCGCAGGTATTTGTGCGCGTCCGACGTGGTCAGCGTGTAGCTGGAGCTCGTCGCCCCGCTGATCGAGGCGGCGTTGGTCCCGTTGCTGTCGTCCGCCCGGTACCATTGGTAGGTGTAGCCCAGCGGGTCGCCGTCCGGATCGCTCCAAGTGCCGATCGCTCCGGTCAGCGCATTGCCCACCGTCGCCGTCCCCGACACCGTCGGAACCGTGCTGTTCACCGGCGCGCCGTTGCCCGCCGCCGCCACTTGCGATGAGTAAGCCGACGTGGCCGCCTGCGTGCCGCCCTTCCCGTCGTTGGCCGTCACCACCACGCGCAGGTACTTGTTCAGATCGCCCGCCGCCAGCGTGTAGCTGGAGCTCGTCGCGCCGCTGATCGAGGCGGCGTTGGTCCCGTTGCTGTCGTCGGCCCGGTACCACTGGTAGCTGAAGCTCCGGCCGTCGCCGTCCGCATCGCTCCAGGTGCCGTTGGTCGTCGACAGCGCGTTGCCCACCGTCGCCGTGCCGGTCACGTTCGGCACCGCGCTGTTCACCGGCGCGCTGTTCAGGATCGCCGTGTAGGCGGAGGTCGCCGTCTGCGTGCCGCCCTTCCCGTCATTGGCCGTCACCACCACGCGCAGGTACTTGTGGGCGTCCGACGTGGTCAGCGTGTAGTTCGAACTCGTCGCGCCGCTGATCGAGGCGGCGTTGGTCCCGTTGCTGTCGTCGGCCCGGTACCATTGGTAGCTGAAGCTCCGGCCGTCGCCGTCCGCATCGCTCCAGGTGCCGTTGGTCGTCGACAGAGCATTGCCCACCGTCGCCGTGCCCGTCACGTTCGGCACCGCGCTGTTCACCGGTGCGCTGTTCAGGATCGCCGTGTAGGCGGAGTAGGCGGTCGTCGTGTTGGAGTTGCCGTCGTTCGCGATCACAGCCACGCGCAGGTATTTGTGCGCGTCCGACGTGGTCAGCGTGTAGCTGGAGCTCGTCGCCCCGCTGATCGAGGCGGCGTTGGTCCCGTTGCTGTCGTCCGCCCGGTACCATTGGTAGGTGTAGCCCAGCGGGTCGCCGTCCGGATCGCTCCAAGTGCCGATCGCTCCGGTCAGCGCGTTGCCCACCGTCGCCGTCCCCGACACCGTCGGAACCGTGCTGTTCACCGGCGCGCCGTTCGAAGATCCCCCCGTCGTTGAGACATTGATCTTGACTGGCGCACTCATAAGATTCCCGGCGCTGTCCTTCGCTACGACATAGAGGTCGTAGTTGGTACCGGCGGTCAGCCCGGTGATCGATCCGCTGCCATCGAACGGGGACGACGAAGCGCTCAGGCTGCCGGACTTCAGCGCCGTTCCGCCGCCGGAAGCCGTGCCCGCTTCCACTTCCGCGGCGGTCGGGGCGGTCGCATTGCGGGGAACCAGGACATAGTAAATGGTCCCCGCCTCGTTGAGACTGGCGGACAGGGTAAAGCCGGTGTTGGTGATGCTGGATGTGGCGGCAGCGACGTCGAAGGTTGGCGCCACCTGGTCCACCGTGTGGGTGCTACCGGTGAAGCCCGCGGCGATGTCGTTGTTCGCCGTGTCCTTGATGCCGGTGCCGGTGCCCTTCAGGTTCAGCCCCAGCGTGCCGGCACCGGAGATACCGGTGATCGAAACCGTGTAGACGCTGGCCGACACCTGGGTGACGGTGCCGATCGTGCCGGAGGCCGTGCCGGTCGTCGCCAGGGTGAAATCGGCAGCGTCCACGCCGGACACGCCTTCGCTGAAAGTCACGGTGTAGCTGACCGAGGACGCGTTGGCCGCTGGCGTTCCGGACACCGCGATGCTGGAGACGGTCGGCGGCGTGGTGTCGACGACGGTGCCGAGGGTGATGGTGCTGGTCCGCGCGGTGCTGGTCGTTTCGCCGTCGTTGACGGTGACCGTGGCGGTGCGGGCGCCCGCGGTGAAGCTGCCGGCGGTGTTCTTGTACTGGATCAGACGGATCACCGCCTGATAGTTCGCCACGGACGCCGCACCGCTCAGGGTGATCGTGGCGCCGTCGTTGGCGAGCACCGCAATGCCGTACATCTTGGCGGTGCTGATATCCGCCGTGGAGAGGGTCAGCGTTTCGTTTCCGGTATCGACCACGCCGCTCAAGGCAACGGTGGCGCCGAGCAGACGGGTGTCGCTGTCGGTCTGCGCCACGGTGGCGCTGGGCGCTATAAGCACGCCGGAACTGGGAGTCCCGCTGCTGACGGACTCGTCGCTTCCACCTCCCGCCCCGTTCAGGTCGACGGTCGGCGCTCCGGCGTTCCAGTGAACCTCGTACGCACCGAGGTCGAGCGCACCGTCACGGATGCGGTCGATGCCGCGGATGTCGTAGCTCCCGCCGTAGCGGTTCGCGTTGCTGCTGTCGCCGGTGTTGATGAAGGTTGTCGCGGACGATGCCGGACGATAGTCGCGCAGGCTGACGGTGGCGTTGCTGGAGTCGACGAACGTTGCGGTGCCGGTGATGGCATTCTGATAATTGTTGCCCGCATTCAGGGTGATTTTGGCGCTGTTGTAAATGATGGCGTTCGGATCAGAAAAGTTTGTGGTGCCAAGCTTTCCCGTATTTCCCGCAATGATCGTGTTATAAACGTTTGCCGTGGATGTGCCCGTTACTTTCGGGTCGAAAAAGAGGCCGATCGCCGCCGTCTTTATACCCGCAGCCGCAGCATCGTTGTTTATATAGCTGTTGTTGGCAATGGTGACGTTGCGAATATTTGTTGTAAAAGCCGACACAATGCTCTGATGCATGATGATGCCGCCCGGATAGTCAGACGAATTCGAGCCTGCGTTCATGACGTAGTTGTTGTCTACAAAGACACTGTTCTCAACAGTGAACGTTCCTGCCACCTGCGATTTGATGACCGAAAAAGCTGCCGTGCCAGCCACGGCGCTCGTGTTTTCACGAAAAACGGAATTTTTAATCGTCAAGGATGTCGCTGTATTCAATGTAGCGATGACGTTGCTCAAATTGTTCCTGAAGGTCACACCATCCACTTCAAGCGACCCGTTCTGCAGCGTCAGAACGCCTTGAGCGGCGCTTAACGTGTAAAAACGTTCGAAAATCAAATTTTTGATCGTCAGCGTCTTGCTTGCTGCGTTGAAGGCGATGCCCCGGTAGTCCGCCGTCGTGGTCGTGTTGCTGGCATCTCCGTCACCAGAGATCGTGATATCGGCAATACCGTCGCCATTCACGTCGCCATTGATCGTCAAGTCCTGAGCCGCCGCCGACAGAAGGGCCGTCGTGACACCCAGGGAAACCGTGCCGGACGCCAGCGTCGGGCTGAACTCGATAATGGTCGCTTGGGTCGCATTCTTGATTGCATCGTTCAGCGATCCGGCCGCTGTCCCGGTCGCCGAGGTGACGACGACGGTTCCCAACCGGCCGCTGAAGGTCTCCATGGACGCGCGAGCGAAGGGAATCGCCGCCTCGATGGCCCCGCTCCGCACCTCCAGCGTCCAGTTCTGCCCGGCGGCGTTGCCGGTCTCGTCACTGGACACCGCCACGTCGGCTCCGGTGAGCCGATGGATCGTCTGAACGAACTCCTGCCCCGCCTGTCCGGCGCCGACGTTGCAGGCGTAGAAAAGAATGTCGCCGCCGGGCTTCAGCGCGGTGCCGATCGCCTGGAGATCCTGCGCGCGATTCGCCAGCCCGTCCGCCCAATAGGCACGGCCGGCGATGTAGAGATGGCCTTCGTTGCCGTGGCTGACGATCTGGACGGAATCCAGGCCGGACATCCCGGACAGTGCCTTCGCCATCTGGCCGAGCGCCTCCTGCTGGGAGTCGAGCAGGACGACCTTGGCGTCGGGCGCGATGTCCTTGAGCAGCGTCTGGTAATCGGACACGCTGGTGTCGACGAACACCACCGACCGGGCCACTCCCTGGAGCCCGGCGAGCCGCGCCGTCACCGCCGCAGGTTCGGTGGGTGATGGAGTGGAGGCGGCTGGGGACGACGACGCGGCGGGAACGGTCGACTCCTTAATGACCCAATCGACGAGCTTGTCGGTATCGGTGGCTTTGCTGGCGCCCTTGTCGCCCGGCGCGGGCTGATCGGGTTGGTGATGGACCTCGGCAACCGTGACGGCGCCTGCCGCGTCGAACATGAAGCGTGGTTCGAGAGCCATCGCGAACATCGATGAGGACGGCTTGTGCGTCTTGCCGGACCGCCCAGTCACACCGTTGCCGTTCGAACCACGCTTGCGCGCCATCATCCGTCTCCCGCCATACGCGACACCGCCCGACCCTACGTCCAAAGCGGTCACCAAAAAGTGAATAGCTTGCGGGAGAATACCACCTTTTCGCAGTGGTTGACAGCGCATGCGTCTATAAAGACAGCAAAAGAGACGCCTGTTTTGCGCCGATTCGCATCATCAAGGAGAACAGCGCGTCATAATTTGACGCATTTGTTTCTGTGCTGTGCGCTTTATTTCATTCCTGAAATGAGCGCATATATTGGTATGCTTTTCACGCAGCGATTTCGCTCCTGGAGAGCGAACGGTGTGGCGAAGTCAAACATTTGCGTGCAAAACACCGCGCACCGATGTCACAGGTCCGGAACGCCACGACCGTCCCAGTACTCGCCACAGATGAAGCGGACCGCCCGACCGCGTCACCAAGAGACCAGCGTCAGGACGCGCCGCCCTGCTGCATCTGGGCCGGCAGGATCTGCGGCGGCAAGTGCTGAATCCCCGGATGACCGGGCGGCAGCCAGATCAGCTCAAGGGACGGCGATGTTTTCGCCAGAAGATCGAAGCCCAACCGGTGATAGAACCAATGAACGCGCGTGTCGACCTCGGCCACCGACAAGGTGATTGGAATGCGCATTTGCGCCGCGGTCCCCTGGAAGCTGCGCAGCAGATCGGTGCCGATGCCCTTGCCGCGGGCCAGACGATGGATCTCCACCTCCGACACCCGCCAGTCGTAGCGCCCCAGATCCATGACGATCCGCCCCACCGGCTGCCCCGTCTTCTCGACGACGAAATCCAGATGCTCCGGATAACGGCTTTCCTGCCCCATCCGCCGCGCGCCGTACTGCTGTTCGTAGAGCGTCCGGATGAAGTCGCGGTCATGATGCGCCTTGGCCAGCCAGGGGCGCGCGTCCATGAAGAGGCCCATCAGGAAGTCGTCGTCCGAAGGGCGGGGAAACCGCACCGTCAACCCGCCGAGCAGCGGCAGCGACCCATTCAGAACGGCCATCGGCCACACTCCCTCCGGTAGCACAAGCGTGCGCCTTGAATAGCCGAAGATGCGGGCACGACGCAAGAATCGCCGCTGCGGACCATCACGGCGGAGGGTGCCGTTCGAGTCGTCCGCTTCTGCGCCGGTCCGGTGCGGGGCAGCCATAACCGCGGACGACCGAGCGGACGCATCGGCGGCGATCCGGCTGCAGCCAAACACATACATGAATATGCAACCACAGGGTCGCAATGCAAAGATAACAATCAAAAAAAGTAACTTTTTGTATCGTCTATTGCTCAGGCTCTAGCCGTTCAGGAGAATATGTCGGTATGCTTTCTATCACATTCGGCGGCGTGGCACGTCCTTAGAGGGACGCTGGCCACAGGCCGCCGCAACCGGTTTCATACACAGGAGGTTTCGCCATGGAAGTCTACCTCGGCCTGATTTTCCCGTTCACCGGCGCCTACGCCCCCCAATACACCGCCCAGTGTCTGGGGCAGCAGATGCAGGTGGGCCAGAACCAAGCCCTGTTCGCGGTCACCGGCGCGATGTACGGCGGCAACGGCACGACCAATTTCAACCTGCCGGACCTGCGCGGCCGTGTGATGATCGGTTCGGGCACCAGCCCCTACCTCAACAACCTGACGCTCAATCCGGGGAACTTCGGCGGCGTCGCGAACAACGCGATCACCCTGCAGAATCTCCCGGCGCACACGCACGCCGCGACCTTCACGCCGTCCGGCAGCAGCACCAGCGCGACCGTCACCGCCGCCGCGGCCATCCCGGTGAGCACCGTCGTCGGCGCCAGCAGCACCCCGGTGGGCGGCAACAACTATCTCGGCGCGTTCCAGCTCGGCGATCCCGGCGGCGTTGGCGTCACCATGGACGGCCCCTACAGTTCCGGCACCGCGCCGAGCGGTTCGGCTCTGGTCGGTTCGGCCTCCGGAACCGTCACGCTGGGCGGACTGACGGGCACGGTCAGCATTTCGGCGGGCGGCGGCGTCACCAACCCGACTCCGGTGAACAACATGCAGCCCTATCTGGCGCTGACCATGCTGATCGTCACCAGCGGCATCTTCCCGATGCGCGACTGATCCGGGGGAACTCCCCTGATCGTTGAACACCGGATGGACGGATGCGGCGCGTTGGCTTTGCATGCCCGGAACGCCAGCCGCACTTTCAGAACTTGAGCCCGGACCTTTGAGATGACCATCGACATCGCAACCATCTCCCACGAGATGTTCGCCCCGCACCTCGGCCAGACGTTCCGTTTCGTGGCCCCGGAGGACGGGTCCGTGATCATGGACGTCGAGCTGACGAAACTGACGCCGCGTCCGGAATGCACGCCGCGCTGGGCGAAACGCACGTCCTTTTCGGCTCTGTTCGAAACCTACGGCCCCAGCCAGCTGTGGAACGGCTATTTCCAGATCGACCATCCGACGATGGGACCGCTGGGCCCCTTCTACATCGTGCGGGTCATTCCGCGCGATCCCGAGCGGGGCTGCTTCGAGCTGATCCTGAACTGAGCCCCGGCCGTCCAACGCCATCGCACGGCACCGCGCACCGTCCGTCCCAGCGCATCGATACCACCGGAGATTTCGCCATGGATTTCTATATAGGGTCCGTCTTTCCATTCGCCGGCAACTTCGCCCCCGTGAACACACAGCAATGCCTGGGACAAGCGGTCAACTCGGCCCAGTTCCAAGCCCTGTGGGCGATCACGGCCGGGGCCTTCGGCAGCGGGCCGAACAATGCGACGTTCAACCTGCCGGACCTGCGCGGCCGCGTGATGGTGGGGCCGGGGACCAGCCCCTACACCAGCAGCACGATCAACACCGGCAATGCGGGCGGCACGCAGTTCACGACGATCATCGGCACCAATCTGCCGGCGCACACCCACGGCGCCGCCTTCCAGGGCGGCAGCGCGGGCGGCACCGTGCCGTTCAACGCGACGGTCACCGTCCCGCTGAACCCCGCCGTCGGCACCACCAACATCCCGTCCGCCATTCCCGCGGTGCTGGGTGGACAGTTCATCGACCCCAGCTACGACGTTGTCCTCGACGGCCCTTACATCCCGGCTTCGAGCCTGCCGACGCCGCCCACCGGAAGCTCGCTGTCGGGCGCGCTCTCCACGCAAGGCACGGTCAGCGGCGGTCCCACGGGCGCCACCGTGGCGGTGAGCCCGGGTGGCGGCGTCGTCTCCAGTCCGGTCGCCATCAACAACCTGCAACCCTACCAGTCGCTGTTCTTCTTCATCTTCATGCTGGGCTATTTCCCGTCGCGTGATTGACGCGGAGAGCCCCGGTCCCTTCCGGTGGGCCGGGGCCCTTCCCGCGCATGCTGCCCGTCGCGCCCGTGCCCAGGCGGTCCAGCAGTTCATCCAGCAGGTCGGCGAAGCGCTCACGCGCGGCACGCTCCATCAGGCTGTGGTCGGCCCCGGCGAGGCGCTCCATCCACAGCCCGCCCATCCGGCGCAGCCGTCCGCCGTCCGTCCCGGCCTGGGCTTCCAACTCGCCCAGCGTCACGTCGCCCGCGCTGTGCACCATCAGCGTGCGGACTCCGCGGTCGGTCAGCTCCTGGAAGGCGTGAAGCACATCGTCGCGGGCGTAGCCACGCCCCGTCAGCCCGGCGCGCAACCGCCCGGCCCCGATGCGCAGGCGGCGGGCCGCGCGCTCCGACAGGCCACGGGCGACGCGCGATGCCTTGCGATCCTGGCACAGGATGGCCCGCCACACCGCCGCCTCGGTCAGCCGGGGAAGATAGGCAGCGGCCGGCTTCACCGCGCTGCCGATGGCCTCCTCCTGCGTCACCCCGTCTCCCAGAACGAAGCGGCCCGGATTGACCAGCGCCAGCCCGACGATCCGCGGGTCGGCCAGCGCGACGTGCAGCGCCACCGCCGCTCCGGCGCACAGCCCCACGGCCACGGCGGTGCCATCATGCCCCACCGCCGCCAGCGCGTCCAACCCGGCCTGCGCGTCCTCCACCATGTCGCGGCAATAGATCAGCCCGTCGCGGCGCCCCGGTTTCGACGCGCTGTCCCCCAGCCCGCCCAGGTCCATCCGCAGCGACGCGATCCCCCGCGCCGCCAGCCGGCGGGCCAGCCGCACCGACATGCGCCCGGTACCGCTGTGCGGCGTGGCGCCGCTGTTCAGCAGAAGCACGGCGGGCCGCTCGGCGGCGGTCGCGGTGTCGGGTTCGCAGAGGATGCCGAACAGACCAGCGCCGGCACCGAAGCGGAGCGGGCGCTCCACCGCGCCGGCAAGGCGCAAACGGCGTTCGGTCGGTTGCGCGGTGGAGGCCGTTCCGGCGGGCGGCGGATCCGACGACAGCCAAGCCGCCGCCCGCGCGAAGGCCGAACAGTCCGAAGCGGCGTGCTGGACGCTGGTCATCAGCCGCGCGTGATCCGGGAAGGGCGCCTCCTCCACGGCGGCGCCAAGCGCGCGGAACCGCTCCGCCACGGCGGCGGCGCGGCCCTCCGGTCGGTCGAGGATCAGCACGCGCGGCGCCGGGGCCTCGGTCAGCCGCGCGAGGTCGAGCCCACGCAACGCCTCCGCCGTCTCCAGGGTCAGGCGGAAGCCGGCGCTGTCGATCCCCTCCGGCCCCACCGCCGGCGGGGCGCCCGCCGGCCGATCGGCAAGCAGCGCCACCGCCCGCAATTCCTGCAGGAAGGCGCGGCCCGAAGGGAAGGGAGAGAGCAGGACCAAGGCGTCCGCCGCCGCCCGGCGCGCCGCCACCGCGGCGAGCAGCCCGCCAAGCCGCAACCCCACCAGGGCCACCTCCTCCACCCCCGCGACGGCGCGCAGGTGGGCGGCGGCGACGCGGATGCCGTCGAGCCACGCCTCCAGCCGGGCCGGATCGTCCTCGTCACCGGTGCTGTTTCCGGTGCCGGGATAATCGAAGCGCAGAACCGGCAGCCCCGCCGCGGCCAGAGCCTGCGCAAAGCCGCGCCATGGCCGATGGGTGGCCAGCGCCTCCCCGCCATAGGGCGCGCACAGCACGACGCCGCGCCGCCCGTCAGCTGGGTGCAGCCAGCCGAAACAGCCCTCGAACAGAACGGGTGCGGCAGCGTCGGATGTGAGCCTATCGGGCGTCATGCGGTCCACCGGTAGCGCGTCGGGTCCAAACCGTTCAACGCATGGACCTCGCCATCGGGCACCGCGGCGCCGGGATGGCGTTGGATCAACCGCAACCGACGCTCGGCTCCCGGCGGCAGATGGAACCACTCTTCCTCCCCCCGGAACCCGTCATCCTCGATGTGAACGGAACGAGCGAGGCGCCGGCTCGACAGGATCAGCGCCCAGCCCTCGTCCGTTCGCTCCACGCGGGCGCCGAGGCCCAGCTCAGCGCGCTCCATCAGGCCGCCCCGGGCAAAATGGAAGGCATCCGCCAGCAGCGCGCCGGACCGCGGGTCGGACAGCGCCGCCACCACGGCGTCGTGCACCGGCGGACCGAAGCGATAGGCGCCGGTCAGGTCGACAAAGCGATCGGGCAGAGACGCCGCCGGAACCGCCTGTGCGCTGCGCGGTGGCAGGGTGACCGCCCGCTCGGCCCGCACCACCGGGACCCCGCCCCGCCGCAGGGCGGTCAGGATCAGCTCCGCCTCCACCGGCTCCGCCGTCTCGTTCAGCAGATGGATCGACAGCCCGTTCACCCCCTCGTCGGTCAGCAGGACCTGCACGGGCCGAAAGGCGCGGCGCAAGGCGTGCCACGCCGCCTTCGGCACACCCGCGGAATCGACCACGCCCCAGCCGGCCCCCGGCCAGACGTCCTGGAACATCCAGATCAGCCCGCCCGCGCAAGGAGAGCCGACCCGACGCCATTCCGCGAAGACGGCCTCCATCACCTCACCCGTCACGGCGCGCGACAGCCGCGCGTAGCGGTCAGGGTCCTCGTAACGCAGAAGCATGGGATCGACGCCGTGCAGCGTCCGCAGGTAATGGTCCCGCACATCCTCGAAATCCCACGGAGCGCCAGGGTCGCGCGGCACGCGCGTCTTCCAGCGCGGGTCGTGGACCGCCGGCACGCCGGGCAGCGCCCCGGCCGCCGGCATGTTGGCGAAGGCGAGGCATTCGGAGGCGAAACGGACATTCGCCCGGCGCGCGTCCTCCAGCGGGCGGAGATAGGCCCCGACGCCGTAATAGTGGGTCACGCCGGCGTCGGCGGCGAAGGGCAGCGGCCCGCCGGTTGGGGAGTTGGTCACGTAGGGCACGTCGGGCCGCCACCGTTCCGCCTCGTCCCGCAGGACGGTGTCGAACACCGGCTGGCTCCAACGCTCGCGCGGCAGGCCGAGCATGGCCGCCTGCTGCTCCGCCTCGCTGCCGCCGCACAGCACGGCCAGCGACGGCGAGGCCTGCACCCGGTCGAGCAATTGCGCCGCTTCCCGTCGGGCACCGTCGAGGAACGGCTCGTCGGCCGGATAGTCGAAGTTGGCGAACATGAAGTCCTGCCAGACGAGAACCCCCATCTCATCGCACAGGTCGAAGAAGGCGTCGGCCTCGTATACGGCGATGCCCGGCACCCGCAGCATGGTCATGCCGGCTTGCCGCGCCGTTTCCAGCCAGGGGGTGTAGGCGTCCCGCGTCCCCGGCAGGCCCACGATGTCGGGGCTGCTCCAGCAGGCGCCGCGGCAGAAGACCCGCTCGCCGTTGACGCGCAGGGCGAAGCCGTCGCCGGGCTCGCGCTCGATGCGGCGGAAGCCGGTGCGGCCCAATTCGATGCTCTCGTCGCCGATCGCCGCGCGCACGGTGTGGAGCGCCGGCTTGCCGTGGCTGTGCGGCCACCAGGGCTCGATCTCCGGCAGACGGAGTTCACCGCTCAGCTCCTCCGGCCCGGTCCAGCGGAGCGGAGCGCGCGCCTCCCCCACCTCCAGCCAGCCCGGCGGCCGAGCGGAGCCGCCCCAATCCGCCGCCATCGTCAGGGACAGGCGCCCGTCCCGCCCCTCCAGCGTGGCCCGCAGATCCGCCGAGCGGACGCGCAACGGTCCATCCTCTGTGATCAGCTCCACCGGGCGCCATGGGCCGACCGCCGGCACGGGCGGGCACCAGCCGGGCATGTGCCCCAGCAGCGTCGTCCGCACCGCGCGCAGTCCTGCCGGCTCGGCCAGCCGGACCGGCCAGCGCCCGCGCCCCTTTCGCGCCTTCAGCACCGGGTTCAGGGCGCGGAAGACGAGGCGCAGCGCGTGCGTCCCGCGCAGCGTCACCGGAACGTCGTGGCTCTGGAACATGCTGTCGCTGGACAGGATGCGCTTTCCGTCCAGCCAGACCTCCGCGACGGTGGCAAGGCCGTGGAAGCGCAGCGTGCAGGCCCCCTCACCGGTCAGCCGCAACCGGTACCAGACGTCACGGTCGTGCAGGGGGAGCGGATCGCCCAGCCGAAAGAGCCCAGCAGCGCGCAGCGCCTGGGCGACGGTGCCCGGCACTGGGGCGGGCAGCCAGTCGCCGCTGGGCACCATCCCCGGCTCGGTCACGCACAGCTCCCACCCCGCGGACAGGGGCGTCACGCTGCGGCCCGTCACGGCGTGGAGGCGCGCCATCCTCCGTCACCCACAGCTACGGGCCAGCGCGCCGAGCGCGCGGTCGTAGGCGCGCTCCATCGCCTCCAGCGGCTCCGAGTGATCGCCGAACCGCCGCCGGTGCACGCCGCGCGCGAGCTGGAACTGGAGCGCCTTGGCGGTCGCGGAAAGGGTGGCGCAGGCCTCCGCCGCGTCCGCCGGCCCGCCGATCCAGCGCGCATACATCCCCAGAAGCTCGAAATTCGCCCCGACCTGCCGCAGCGTGTTGAAGGCGTAGAGGTGGAAATAGTCCATCGGCCGGGCGGCCAGAACCTCCAGATGCTCCGGCAGCGCGGCTCGGAAGGCGGTGATGGGGTTTCCCGCCGGGCGACGGCGCAGATGGAGGGACAGCAGCCCGCGGGACGCGCCCATCAGGACCTCCCCCTCCAAGGCCGGGCCGCTGCGCTTCACGAACTCCACGTAGGGGAACAGTGGAGCGGGGGCGAACAGGCCGTCGTAGTCCTCCCCTTCCAGCATGAAGCGCCCGGCATTGTGGATGTAGTCCAGCCGCCGCACACCCGCGTCGATGCCGAGGATCGCGATGGTCGTCTTGACGTGCTGCGCGCGATACGACGTTCCACGGGTGTCCGGGAGGTGATAGCCGTCCACCTCGACCAGCACGGGACGCCCGCGCGCCACCTGCACCGCCGCGTGAGCCTCCACCCGGTCGTAGAGGGCGAGTTCCTGCACCTCCAGCCCGTAGAGGCGGCGCAGGTCTTCCGGCGGCACCTTGAAGAAGGTGAACTGGTCGCCTTCGAAATCCTGGGCGACGGTGAAGGCCAGGGAGGCCATCGGCTCCATCCCCAACGCCCGCAGCAGCCCGATCCACAGGTCGGTGTAGCAGTTGGTCTCCGCCCAGTCGCGGTCCGGCCTGTCGAGCGGATGCGCCATGCCCGGCCTCCCCTGCCCGCTCAACCCCAGAGAGCGGCGCGCACGGCGGCGGGCCACGCTTTCACGTCGAAGCCATGATGGCGGAACAGCGCCAGCGCGACCCGCTCCATCCCGAAGCCGACACAGGCCGTATGGGCGACCGCGCCGTCCGGGGTGCGAAGATCCCACAGCAGCCCGAAATGATCCTGGTGGTAATTGAAGCTGAGGCAGGCGGTGGGCTGCTCCGCCGACGCGATGGGGATCAGCAGTTCGAATTTCAGGCCCTGGTCGCGCTGGCTGGCCGCCAGCATCCGCCCGGCCCGCCCGAAGAAGGGGTCGTTCGCCAGATCGACGGCCACCGGCAGGGCCAGCGATTCCATCAGCGCCCGCCCCCGCTCCACCCAGCTTTGCCGGAAGCCCATCACCTGCTCCGGCGTGCCGACGCACACATATTCGCGCATCCGGAACATCTGCATCCGCGCCGGGTCCAGCGACGGTTCATGGCGGAAGCAGTAGGAATAGACGTCGACCAACGCGCCATCGGCGGGCAGCGGCCCGCGCTCCGCGATGGTGGGGTAGACGGGGTAACAGGCGGCGGGGGTCAGGACGACGTTGGTCGCCATCTGGGCGTCGGTCCACTCCTCCCCCTCCTCCAGCCGGCGCAACAGGGATTGATGGGCGCGCTCATCGCCCTTGAAGGCGTGGACGGTACCGGCCAGATGCGGAAAGCTCTTCAGATAGCCGCTCTGTTCGAACTGATGGCGGGCAACTCCCGGAGGGAAGCGCATGACGTCCGCCCCGTCTTCGCCGCCCCAGGTGGTGATCAGGTCGTTGAAGCGCTCCACGACGTCCTCGAAGACGCCGCTGCGGCCATAAAGCCCATCGACCCCCGTGGGGATCAGCAGCCCGACCGCAATCAGCGCGTCGCGGAACGCCGCTTGCCCATTCTCCACCGGTGTGCCCTCTGCCCGCATGTCCATCCGCCGCATTCCGTTCCGAGAAAGCCTCAGCCGAAGAGAGAACCGTTGTCCCTGTGCGCCAGCAGCAGGTTCGCCGTGTTGCCCAGGATCCGGTCGTTGTTGATCATCAGCGGCGCCGAGTGGGCGTCGCGCAGGTGGCGGCCCAGGCTGTGGGGGCTGTCGTTGCGGTAGGCGGCCAAGCCGCCGGCCAGCATCGCCTGCCCCACGATCCGCACCACCATCTCCGCCGCTTCGGTCTTCAGCGTGTTCATGGCGACCGCGAAGCCCAGGGAGGTGAGGCGGTCGGGATTGTCCGCCGCCTCCTCGAACCGGGCGAGCGCACCGCGCACCATGCCGCGCATGGCCTGGAGCCCGGCGGTCGCCTCGGCCAGCCGCCGCGCCCCCGGCGGCGGGGTGCCGGGACGCTTGCGCGCCTCCGCCCGGATGAAGGCGGCGGCCCGCGCCACCGCATCCGTCGCGATGCCCAGCCAGACGCTGCTCCATAGGATGTGGGTCACCGGTAGCATGGTGCGGGCTGAGATGTCGGCGTAGGGCAGCGGCAGGATCTGCGCCCGCTCCGCCTCCGCCACCAGCCGGTAGCCGACGCTGCGGGTGCCCCGCATGCCCAGCGTGTCCCAGCCGCCGATCTCCTCCAAGTGGGTCTGCCCGCGCAGCACCGGAACGATGACCTGATCGGAGGGCGGCGAGTCCGCCGTTCGCCGCGCCGTCACCAGGATCGCATCGGCCTCCATCCCGTAGGATATGACCGTCGCCTGCTTTTCCAGCCGGAAGGCACCGCCTGTCTCGCCCTCCACCGTGCCGGTCACCGCGCAGGCGCTGGAGCGTACGTCCCCGCCGATCCCGGCCTCGGTCGTCGCGGAGGCGAGAAGAAGCTGCTCCCCGGCCAACCGCTCCAGGAAGCCACGATGCCAGTCGCTGCCCTGCCCATGGCGCACGAGGCAGGCCACTTGGATCTGGTGCATGGCGTAGATCAGCCCGGTGGACGGGCATGTCTGGGCCAGCGCGTGGGCCACCGCCGCGGCGTCGGTCAGACCGCCACCGCCGCCACCGAAGGCCCGCGGCACCATCAGGCCGAGCAGCCGTGCATCGCGCAAAGCGGCGAAGGCTTCAGCGGGAAAGCGCGCCTCGCGGTCCACACTGTCGGCATGGCGCCCGGCGATGGCGGCGGCCTCGGACGCGGCTCCGGCGGCAGCCTCGGCCGCCATGGCAGGCAGGCTGTCCGGCGCGGGAGCCTTCATCCGGCCCCCATCCCGCCCGGCGCGCCGTCCAGCAGGCCAGCGACCGCGGAACGGATCGCCGCGATGCTCTCGAAGGTGCGGCGGCGCAGCAGATGTTCCGGGAATTCGACGCCGTAGCGCTCCTCCAGCGCCAGCATCAGGTTCACTGACCCGTGGGAGGTCAATCCGGCGGAGTAGAGATCATCCTCGTCGGACAGGGTGGAGGCGTCGGTGGCCAGCCAGCCGCTGTCGGCCAGAAGCGCCCGGATGTCGGCGGCGCTGACCACCGGGGCATCGCCGCCCCGTGGCGCTGTTCCAGCCGCGATCTGCCAATCCGGTTGGCGCATGCTCATTCCTCCTACCCCCATTCAACCTCTGGCTTTCCCAGTGCCGGGACAACGCCACAAAACCTTAATTGTTCTGCGCCTTCCTCTGCTTTTCCGTATGCCCTGGGTGCTTTTCGGATGCCAAACGCTCCTCTTGCTTAACTCCTGTGGCGATTGCCGTTCCTCCGGTTGGCTCTAACTTGAGCGGTGGTTCGTCCAACAATCACAGGATCGGGAGATCACCATGGCTGTGCGGCAATCGGATGCGGAATGGCGCGGCAACCTCGCCCAGGGCTCGGGCACCATGCGGCTGGGCAGCGGCGCGTTCGAAGGCGCCTACTCCTTTCCGTCGCGCTTCGAGAACGGCACCGGCACCAACCCGGAGGAGCTGATCGCCGCCGCCCATGCCGGCTGCTTCTCCATGGCGCTGTCCGCCGGCCTGTCCAAGGCCGGGCACACGCCGACGCGTGTGCACACCACCGCCCGCGTCCACCTCGACAAAGCCGGCGATGGGTTCGCCATCACGAAGATCGAACTGGACTGCGAGGCCGAGATTCCCGGCATCGACGCCGAGACCTTCCGCCAGCAGGCCGAAGGGGCGAAGAAGAACTGCCCGGTGTCCAAGGCGCTGACCGGAACGGAGATCACCCTGAACGCCCGGCTCCTCTGATCGCATCCGGACCGGCGGCCTGCGAAGGCGCAGCGACCGCCGGGCCGGCACCGCTCCACCCATTAACCTCCGGTGTGGGAATTTGCCACATCGACACGGCCGAAGCGGGGCTGCGGTCCGATGTGAATACGGTTTTTGACAATTTTCTGCATTTTCAAATCAGCCCATTCTTGAAATCGTTAATTGAGAACACGCCAACATTCCGCAAAACCTGACTAAACCTGCCCACTCCCCAACGGACGAGACCACATTTCAACCTTCACTATGCAAGTATACATAAATTAACCAGCTCTTTTCCTGCATAATTTACAAGATTGGGTAAAAATCAAATCTCAAATTTTTATGCATTTGTATATTTTGTCTTGGCGACAAAGCGGCGCACCCGTTATGATCGAACGGTGTAAACCATTGGTCGTAACGCTTACACCCCGCTTGCAAGGTGAATCGCCCATGCCGCCGTCGCCGTCTCCCCTCGAGTCGCTCCGCCAAAGTCTGATGTCGGGCGGGCGCCTGCCGGCGATGGTCGCCGCCCCCATCGCGCTCGGCGTGTCGCTGGCCGCGAACGCGGCGCCGATGGACACGCTGTCGACGGTCCAGAACCAGACCTTTTATCCAACCGCCGGCAACATCCTCATCACCAGCACCGGCGGTGTGGTCGACAGTGGCACCGGCAACCAGTACACCGACCTGACCACCGGTGTGTGGGTCCAGTCGTCCGGCGGATGGACCCTGACCAACCAGGGCACGATCAAGATTTCGGTCGACACCAACTTCTATCAGGCCGACGGCATCTACGCTCAAACCTACGGCACCATCATCAATTCCGGATTGATCTCGGTGCCGAAGACCTACCACGGCATCCTCTTGGCGAACTCGGCGGGTTCGCTGACGTCGGTCATCGAAAACACCGGAACGATCATCGGCAATTGGTCCGCCATCGAAAGCTCCCACGCCCTCACCCTCACCAACGGGTCCCCGTCCAACAGCGCCGCGCTGATCAAAAACGTGCGGCCGACGACGGACCCCATGCAGACGGATTATGCGGCGGTCTCAGCCGCCTCCATTTCCAAGCAGTCCACCGTCACCAACTACGGCACGATCATCGGCACCGGCGACGTGCTGTCTGTCACCGGCCCGTCGACCATCGTCAACCACGGCACCATCGCTGCCGGAAGCGGTTTCAGCGCGATCAAGACCTTCGGCATCGGGGCGGGCAGCTTCATCAACCTGAAGGACGGCAGCGTGCTGGTCGGTGGCATCCAGGCCGGGGGACAAAACCAAGTCCTTCTTCTGGAGGGCGGCGGCACCCTGTCCGGGCCGGTCTCCGGCCTGACAACCCTCAACGTCAACGGAACGGAGTGGACGCTGGGCGGCGTGAGCACCGCCACCACCACGAACCTTCAGGCCGGCACGCTGCGCGTCAATGGCTCCCTCACCACCGGGTTGCAACTCGGCAGCGGCACGACGCTGACGGGCACCGGAACGGTCGTCGGCAACGTGACCAGCCCGTCCGGGACGACCGTGACCCCCGGCGGCTCCGGTGCGCTCGGCACCCTGACGGTCAGCGGCAACTACACGCAGCAGAGCGGCAGCACGCTGGCGATCCGGACAACCTCCTCCGCAGCCAGCAAGCTGGCCGTCACCGGCACCGCCACGGTCGGCGGCGACCTGTCCGTCACCTCCACCGGCGGCGGCTACGGCGACAGCACGACCTACACCATCGTGACCGCGACGGGTGGTGTGTCCGGCGCCTTCACCGCGATCACCGGCAGCGACGCGACGCTGACCCCGACGGCCACCTTCGACACGGCGAACAACCGGATTCAGCTCACCCTGACCAAGGTGACGCCGCAGCCCGAGCCCGAACCTGAGCCGGAGCCCAATCCGAACCCTAACCCGAATCCCAACCCCGATCCCAGCCCGACGCCGAACCCCAATCCCACGCCCACTCCGACGCCGACGCCGACGCCTCCGGCGACCGGCGTGATCGACACCAGCCGCCCCAGCTTCACCAACAGCGACGGCGCGGTCCAGGGCAACTCGGTCACCTTCGACGGCGGCACGTTGCGCCCGGCGTCGCCGCTGACCGTCGGACAGTCGGTCACCGTGACCAGCCAGGGCGGCACCATCGCCCCCAACGGCAGCACCGTCACCCTGGCCGGCGCTGTCGGCGGCAGCGGCGCGCTGGCCGCGTCCGGCTCCGGCGCGGTGGTCGTCTCCGGCCAGCTCGCCAACGCCGGCGGCCTGTCGGTCGGCGACGGCGCGGCGCTGACCATCGCCAAGAGCGGCGTGGTCGCGGGCGGCACGCTGGCCCTGAACAACGGCGGCAGCGCCACGGTCGGCGGCGTCGTGGCCGTCCCGGTGACGGTGGCCCGCGGCGGCGCCATGACCGTCGTCGAGGGCGGTGGCGTCGGCGGCACCCTGGCGGTGCAGGGCGGCACCCTGACCGTCGCCGCCTATGGCGCGGTCAACGGCGCGGTCACCGTGACGTCCGGCGGCAGCGCCACCCTGGCCGGCGCCGTCATGGCCCCGGTCACGGTGGGCGACGGCACCGTCACCGTGGCTGCCACCGGCATCACCGGCGCGGTCGATGTGGGGAATGGCGGTTCGGCGACCGTGAACGGCGTGGTCTCCGGCTCGCTGACCACCAGCGCCGGCTCGACCTTCAGCGGCGGCGGCACCGTCCGCGGCCCGGCCACGCTGGCCGGCACCGTTTCGCCGGGCAACTCCCCCGGCGTGCTAACCTTCCAGTCCGCGGTGACCCTGACCGGCACCAGCGTCCTGAACGCCGAGATCGACGGCCCGACCGCCGGCTTCGGCGCCGGCAACCACGACCAGATCCGGGTGCAGGGGGCGTCCTTCACGGCCGCCGGCACGCTGGCTCCGCTGCTGCGCGGCATCAGCGGCGACGCCACCAACGCCTACACCGCCACGCTGGGCCAGAGCTTCACCATCGTCCAGGCGGTCGGCGGCGTGACCGGCGGCTTCGCCGCCGTGACGCAGCCGGCGGCGGGGCTGGAGGCTGGCACCCGCTTCGACACGCTGTACGACGCCACCACCGTCCGGCTGGTGGTCACGCCGACCAACTACGCGGTCCGCGGCGGCACGCGCAATCAGCAGGCCGCCGGCGCGGCGGTGGACGCGCTGCGCCCGGCCGCCGGGGCGCGGCTGGAGGGCGTCGCCGCCCCGCTGTTCAGCGGCCTCTACGGCCTGCCGGGCAGCGGCATCGCCGGGGCGCTCGACCAGCTCTCGGGCAAGCTGCACGCCGACACGCTGGCCGCCGACCGCACCAGCCGCCGCCTGTTCGGCAGCGCGGTGGAGGGCCGCCTCTCGGCACTGCGCGGCGGCGCGGCATCCTTGTCCGGCGTCCGGCTGGCCGGTGGCGGCAACGGCACGCGCGCCGTCGGCGAGACGGGCGAAACCCGTGGGTCGGGCGGCGTGTGGGGCCAGCCGCTGGCGGCCTACAGCCGGACCGGCTCGGACGGCAACGCCGCCGGCACCACCGAGCGGATCGGCGGCTTCCTGCTCGGCGCCGACCACAGCTACGAGAACGGCGTGAGCGGCGGCGTGGCGCTCGGCTACCTGCGCAACCGCGTCACCTCGCGCGACGGGCTGGGCAAGGCCGACGTGGACAGCTATCAGGCGACGCTCTACGGCTCCTGGAGCCTGCGCGGCACGGCGGACAGCCCCTTTGTCGAGGGCGCCATCGGTTACGGCTACGCCAACTACGACGCCTCGCGCGGGATCGCCTTCGGCACGTTGGGCCAGGGCGCCAGCGGCAGCGCGGATGGTCATGATTTCTCCGTGGAGATCGCCGCCGGGCACCGCATGGCCTTCGCCGGGTCGGAGAGCGCCTGGATCGAGCCGCGGGCCGGCCTGCGCTTCGACCGCTTCACCCGCGAGGCGTTCCGCGAGTCCGGCGGCGGCGTGGCGCTGGACGTCGAGGCGGCGGGCTGGACCAGCCTGCGCAGCGCGGTCGGTGTGCGCGCCGGCACCAGCGTGACCGTGGGCGGCTGGCGCCTGCTGCCGAACGCCGCCCTGGCGTGGGAGCATGACTTCGCCGACGCCACGGCCTCCACCACCAACCGTCTGGGCGGGGTGGCCTTCACCGCCGACGCCAGCAAGCCGGGCCGCGACGCCCTGGTGATCGGTGCCGGGCTGGGCGTGGCGCTGGACGACCGGCTGACCGCCACCATCGGCGTCCAGGACGCGATCCGCGCCCGCGAGAATACGGTGTCGGCGACCGCCGGCCTGAAATGGAAGCTGTGAGGACTGGAACGGCGATGCGCAAGGCGATCATCATGGGGGCTCTGGCGGCGCTCCCCCTCCTCCTTACAGGCGGGGTGCCCGCCGGTGCGGTGGAGCCGGGCAAGACCTTCGGCGACTGGCAGACCGAATGCGAGACGCCCCCCGACGGCAAGCCGCGCTGCTTCCTGTCGCAGACCCGCGTGATGGAGAACAAGGAGGCCAAGCAGGCGACCCGCATCCTCAAGGCGTCGGTGGGCTATTTCGCCCCGGACGGCAAGGGGGTGATGGTCGTCATCCTGCCGCTGGGCGTCGATCTGCGCGCCGGGGCGGCGCTGACCATCGACGACGGCAAGCCGCTGCCGCTGACCTACCAGCAATGCATCCAGGACGGCTGCCTCGCCAACGCCCCGATGGACGAGGCGACACTGACCGCGCTGCGCCGCTCCAAGGGGGCGCAGATCGCCGTCCGTCCCTATGGCGGAACTCAGGCGGTGGCCTTCCCGATCTCCACCAAGGGCATCACCGACGGGCTGGCCGCCCTGAAGCCCTGAGTTTGCCTCCGGTCACGGCGGCGACGGCGCCGCGGATGGCCTCATCCCATTGTCCGGGGTCCCACCATCCGGGCGCCGGCTGCCGGTGCAGCGTGACGGTGGGATACCAGGGCGTGCCGCTACGGCCGAGCAGCCAACGCCAATCCGGCGCGCAGGGCAGCAGCACCGCGGTCGGACGCCCCATCGCCCCGGCCAGATGGGCGACGGCCGTGTCCACGCAGACCACGTGGTCGAGCTGCGCCAGCACCGCCATGGTGTCGGCGAAACTCTCCAGCTCCGGCCCCAGATCGACCAGCGGCGCCGCCCCGTAGTAGCGGGCGGCCTCGGCCTGCGCCGGCCCCTTCTGGAGCGACACCAGAACCGTTTTTTCCAGAGCGAAGAACGGCGCCAGCCGCGCGAGAGGCAGGGAGCGGTTGCGGTCGTTGCCATGGGTCGGGCGCCCCGCCCAGACCAGCCCGACGCGGTGGTAGCCGTGGGGGAGCAGCCCGTCCAGGCGATGCGTCCAGCGCTCCACCCGCTCCGGCTCGGCCCGCAGGCCGGGAAACGGCGGCGGAACGCTGTCGGGCCTCGTTCCGAACAGCCCCGGCAGGCTGGACAGCGCGGCGTGGGCGGCGAAGGGCGGCGCCTCCTCCCAGGCGGTGACGGTCCGGTGCCCGCCGGGAAGAGCGCGGATCACCGGAAGCATGTCCGGGCTGCACGCCACCACGAGATTCGGGCAGAGCGCCGCCGCCATCGGCAGGTAGCGCGCGAATTGGATGGTGTCGCCGAAGCCCTGGTCGGCGACCAGCAGCAGAGTGCCACCGGGCAAGACGCTGCCGTCCCAGGGTTTCGGGATGGCGTCCCCAAACCGCTTCAGAATGGCCGGCGGGACCGGCGGCGGCACGCCGGGAAGGCGCCAGCGCCATTCATACTCCCGCCAGCCTTCCTCCCATTGCCCGGAGAGCAGCAGCCCCTCCGCCAATTCGAAATGCGCCCCCGGCCAGTCCGGGCGGAGGCGGACGGCCCGCCGCTCGCAGGCGATGGACGCCTCGACCTCCAGCCGGTCGTAGAGAGCCAAGCCCAGATTGTACCAGCCCGCCGGATCGGAAGGATCGATGGTGACGGCGCGGCGGCCATGGGCGGCGGCCTCGTCCAGCCGGCCGTCGCGGCGGCGGATCTCGCACAGGTCGCTGTCGGATGGCGTTTTCGGCATCGCGGCTAAAGGCTGTAGCCCAGGCCGAGAATGACCGGCTCCAGGATCGGAACCACCGGCTTCAGCTGGTCCATATAGGCGCGGTAGCGGCCGACGGAGCGGCTGTAGAGCTTTTCCGCGACCTGGGCGTGGCTGGGCGTGCGGGCGTGGCGCCGGTTCTCCTCGAAGCGCAGGCAGCGCCGGTCGAAGCCCAGCCCGAGGAAGCCCAGCAACCGCCGCACCGCCGGTTCCGGCTCCCGCACCAGATCCTCGTAGCGCAACGGCAGGTAGCGCAGCGGCATTTCCCGCCGGTAATGCTCGACCAGATCGAACACCCGCAGGACGTGGCGGGCCGCCGTTTCGACAGCGTTGGCGCAGTGGAAGCCGTGGGTCAGGTTGGTGCCCATCATCGACAGCACGACGTCCAGGGGGTGGCGCAGCACATGAACCACCGGCGCTGAGGGGAACATCAGCGCGATCAAACCGAGATGCGTCTCGTTGAAGGGCATCTTGTCGGTGAACAGCGTGTGGCCGGGCTTGGCCGGAACCAGCTTGCGGGCGTGGCGCAGATAGGCGTCGCGCAGCCGCTCCAGCCCGTCGCGCTGGTCACCCATCCACAGCTCCGACAGCGCTTCGGGATAGCCGAGCGGGCTGCCCAGCGTCTGCGGCAGAGCCCGCACCACCGCGCCGAGCGAGGGCAGCTCGTCCCCCGCGGCGATGGCGGGATGGCAGGACAGGATCTGCTCGACCAGCGTGGTGCCGGACCGCGGGGCGCCGACGATGAAGACCGGCTGCGCTCCGGCGACGGGAGCGGCGGGCCGCGGCACCAGGCGCAGGCGCGGCGCCACGAAGAAGGTGGCGAGGCGCGCGATGAGGTCCACCGCCTCCTCCTCGCCGTAGCGGCGCCCGGCCTGCCGCAGCAGGGCCTTGCCGGCGGCGAAGGCGGCGAAGGCCTCATCGTGACGGCCCAGCCGGTCCAGGATGCGCCCCGTCTCCAACAGCGCGTCGGGGTCGGGGCCGCCATGACGGGCCGCCGAGGCGTCCAGGACGGCAAGCGCCCGTTCGCCGTCCCCTTGCCGGGCCAGCAGGGCCGCCGCGAAGGTGTCGGCGCCACGGTGGCCGGGGTCGAGCCGCCGGGCGCGCTCCACCAGCCGTTGCGCGGCGGATAGATCGCGGGCGGCGTCCTCGGTCTGCGCCCAGCCGTGCCAGGTCAGGGCGATGGACGGGTGCAGCGCCGCGGCCCGTCGGTAGATCCGTCGCGCCTCCTCCAGCCGGCCTTGCCGGGTCAGGCTCCAGGCGAGATTAGCGACCGTCGCGGCGTCCGGCGGCGCCAGGGCCAACGCCCGGCGGTAATGGAACTCGGCGGCCTGGGGCCGGTGGGTGTCGGCCAGCACCAGCGCCATCAGCGTGTGGGAGCGCGCATCCTCCGGCGCCAGCCGGACCGCGTTGCGGGCGTGAGGCTCGGCGTCGGCCGCGCGGCCGGTCTGGAACAGCCGCCCGGCCAGCTCCTGTGTCGCCGCGAGATCGTCGGGGGCGGCCCGCAACCGCCGCTCCAGCGCCACAACGTCGGGAGCGCCGCTCGGAAGGTCGTCGGGCGAGGTCGGCATGACAGGCGAGTCCCATGGCGGCTGAACGCCCGCATGGGCGCGTGGTGCGGCGCCAGGATAGTGAAGGGTGTGGATGGCGGCAAGGGCATCCCCTCTCCCCTCAGGGGAGAGGGTTTAGGGTGAGTGGGTTGCGCTTTTGCCGGACGTGTCGCCAGGCACATCCCCCTCACCGGCTCTCAGCGGATGCCAGAGGCATCCGCCTGCCGCCGTCAGCGCTGGCCTCTGGCCAGCGCGAGAGGCCCTGCGGGCCACCCTCTCCCCAGAGGGGAGAGGGTTATGAAGGCGAAATGCGATGGCTTTGACGCCCCTACCGCCCCACCCAGACCGGGCGGCGCTTCTCCAGGAAGGCCGCGATGCCCTCCTGATAGTCGGCGGAGAGGTAGCAAAGGCGCAGCAAGTCGGCGTCGCCGTCCGCCGGCAGCCCATGGTCGCGCCAGCGCCGCAACGCCTCGCGCGTCGTCCACAGGGTCAGCGGGGCGAGGCCCGCCAGTTCCTCGGCCAGCTCCTGGGTGCGGTCGGTAAGGTCATCGTCCGGTACGACGCCGCGCAGGGCACCGGCGCCGGCCAACTCGTCGGCGCTCAGCAGGCGGGCGCTGAAGATCATCTCCTTGGTCCGCGCGGTGCCGAGGATGGCGGCCAGCCGGGCGAGGTTCTTGATGCTCAGGCAGTTGCCGACCGTGCGGGCGATGGGAAAGCCGAAGCGCACCGACGGCGTGGCGATGCGCACGTCGCAGCAGGCGGCGAGCAGCGCCCCCTCCCCCACGCAGGCGCCGGCCAGGGCGGCGATGGTGGGAACGCGCACCGCCTCCAGCGCCATCGCCGCGGTTTCCGCACGGTCCTCCAGGATCGTGTAATCCTCCGGCGTCTTGACGCTCTGCAGGCAGGACAGGTCGGCGCCGGCCATGAAGGCGGGCTTGTCGCCGGCCGCACCGGTCAGCACCAGTGCCTTCACCGCCGGGTCTGCGTCGACCTCCCGGCAGATTTCGATCAGCCGGTCCTCCATCCAGGGGGTGATGGCGTTGCGCGCCTTGGGCCGGTTGAAGATCACCCACTGGACGGCGCCGCGCCGCTCGGTCAGGATTTCAGGCAAGGCGCCGGCCTCGCCGGTCGTGGCGATGGTCATCGTTCGGAACTCTCTTTGGTTCAGGCGGCGTTCAGGCCGCCGGCCCGAGGATCTGACAGGATCCGATGGGAAGAAGCGCCGTCACCACGCTGCCCGGAGCGAAGCTCTGCGCGGGCGGAATGAAGGCGCGCAGCGTCCGGCCGCCCCCCAGATCCACCAGCACGTCGCGGTACTCGCCCAGATAGGCGGAGCGCTGGACCGTGCCGGACAGCACGTTGCAGCCCTCGGTGGGCACCCCCGTCTCCTCGGCGCCGAACAGCCGGACCTGGGAGGGCCGCACGCACAGCGACACCGCCCCCCCGTGCGCCGCCCCGCTACGGTCCGGCGCGGTCAGCACATGGCCGCCGACGCGGATGGCGCCGCTGCCCTCGCTGGTCCCGGCCAGCTCGTTGTTGGCGCCGATGAAGGTGGCGACGAAGGCGTTGGACGGCCGCTCGAAGATGTCCTCCGGCGAGCCGAGTTGCTGGAGGTGGCCGGACTTCATGACGGCGATGCGGTCGGCGGTGACCAGCGCCTCCGACTGGTCGTGGGTGACGTAGACGGTGGTCAGGCCCAGCAGGTCATGGACCTGCCGGATCTCGAACCGCATCTCCTCGCGCAGATGGGCGTCGAGGTTGGACAGCGGCTCGTCGAGCAGGAGGATGCGCGGCTCCACCGCCAGCGCGCGGGCCAGCGCCACGCGCTGCTGCTGGCCGCCCGACAGCTCCGACGGGTAGCGGTCGCGCAACGCCTCCAACCGGACGGTGCGCAGCGTGCGGTCCAGCCGCTCGGCGATCTCCGCCTTGGGCAGGCGGCGGATGGCGAGGCCGAAGGCCACATTCTCCGCCACTGTCTTGTGCGGCCACACCGCGTAGTTCTGGAAGACCAGGGAGATGCCGCGCTTTTCCGGCGGCAACACCCCGCGCGCCGAGGACAGCAGCACGTCGTCGGCCCAGATCTCGCCCTCCGTCGGCGCCTCGAACCCGGCGAGGAGCTGGAGCGTGGTCGACTTGCCGCAGCCCGACGGGCCGAGCAGGGCCAGCAGCGTGCCGTTGGGGACCTGCAGGTCGATGCCGTGCAGCGCGGTGTAGGTGCCGAAGGACTTGCGGAGGTTCTTGATGCGGATCCCGCTCATGTGGGGAGAACTCCTTCCGCCGGGGCGGTTTTACGGCCGGTTTTGCGGGACGTGCGGCGCACGGTGGTCAGGCGCGTCAGGGGACCGGCGGCGGCCACCAGCGCCAGCGTGATGAGGAGGAGAAGGACGCTCATGGCGCAGACGGCCTCGTAATTGCCGCCGTCCTTGGCGTTGTAGATCAGGGTGGTCATCACGTTGGTCTTGGGCGTGATGAGGAAGACCGCCACCGATAGCTCGCGGATGATCGGGATGAAGACCAGGAACCAGCCCGACAGCAGCCCGCCACCCATCAGCGGGATGGTGATCGACAGGAAGGTCCGCCCCTCTCCGGCGCCCAGGCTGCGGGCGGCGCGCTCCAGCTCCGGCCCGATGCCCTTGAGGATCGACCCGCCATGGGCGTAGGCGATGGGCAGGAAGGTCGCCGCGAAGGCCGCCACCAGCAGAAGCGGCGTGCCGTAGAGATTCAGCGGCGCCCGCGTGTAGGCGGCGAAAAAGCCGACCGACATGACGATGCCGGGGATGATGATGGGAACGGTCGTCACCGCGCCGAACAGGCTGGCGCCGAACACCATCCGCCGCTCCACGATGTAGGCGACCACGGTGCCGAGCATCACGCACAGCGTCGCGGCGAGCGTCGAGAACAGCAGCGAGTTGACGATGGCGGTGTGCGTCTCCGAATTGCCGAACAGCGCCCACCAGTACCAGTGCAGCGACAGGTTCTCCCACGACAGGCCCTGGCCCCAGGCGCGGGTCAGCGACACCAGCAGCAGCGCCGCATAGGGCAGGAAGACCGAGACCAGCGGCAGCAGCAGGGCGGCGCCGAAGGCCGGCCAGCGGGCGGCACCCAGCGCGATCCGCCGCCCCGCTCGGCTCTTGCCGGAGATGGTGACGAACTGCTTGCGGCCCAGGATGCGGCGGCGCATCCAGAACAGCATGGCGGTGACCAGCAGCAGCGGCATGCAGTAGGCAGCGGCCATATAAATTTCTGGCGGGAAGAGCTGGTAGAACTCGGCCAGCTTGGTCGTCACCACCGGGATGCCGGTCGGCGTCAGCAGGAAGGCCGGGACGCCGAACAGCGTCAGCCCCTGGATGAAGGACAGGATGAAGCTGGCGATCACCGCCGGGGTGACCAGCGGGATGGTGATGCTGAGCATGGTGCGCAGCGTGCCGGAGCCCAGCGTGGCGGCGGCGTCCTCAAGCTCCACGGCCATCTCGTCAAGCGCGCTCGATACCATGGTGAAGCTGTAGGGGACGGTGTAGATGCCGCAGATGAAGATCGCCCCGGTCATCGAGTAGATGTTCAGCAGCGGCCCCGCCTCCGCCCCGGCGAGCGAGCGCCACAGCGTGTTCAACCAGCCGGAATTGGGGGCCGCCAGCAGAATCCAGCCGGTCGCCCCGATGAAGGACGGGGTGACGAAGGCGGTCAGCGTCAGCACACGGATGGTGCGGCGGAACGGCAGGTCGGTCCGCGACACCAGCCAGGCCAGCGGCACGCCGATGCCGACCGCGATCACCGCCGTCGCCACGGCGAGGACCAGCGAATTGAACAGCGGTTCCAGAAGCTCCGCCGACTGGAAGATCCGCGCGTAGTTGCCGAGCGTCCAGGCGCCGGTCAGGTCGTCGTGGAAGCTGTTGTTGAGAACCCAGCCGAAGGGCAGGACCACCAGCAGGAAGAGAAGTAGGGCGACGGCGCCGAAGACCACGGTCCTGGCGAGCGGCACGCGGGCCATCGCCGGGCGCGCGATCGCCGCGGCTGCGCTGTCTGGGCTGTCCGTTGAAATGACCCCCATAGGGTCCGCCTCCATTGTCCGTACTATCCCTCGCCCCTCCGGGGAGAGGGTGGCGCCAAAGGCGCCGGGTGAGGGGGTTGCGCGTGGCGGCACGTCCGGCACAAGCGCAACCCCCTCACCCTAACCCTCTCCCCAGGGGGGAGAGGGGATATGATGTCAGCGCACCAGTTCCTTCCACTTGGCGATGCCTTCCGCGACCTCCGGGCCGAGGTCGTCGCCGGTGTTGCGGGTCCACTTCAACTGGTCCAGCGACCGCCCCTCCGCCCAGGGCACGTCCTTGCGCAGCGTCGGCCAGTAGTTCTTCTGGAGGATCATCGACACCTCCGTGGAGTAGAGGAAGTTGGTGAACAGCCGGGCGGCGTTCGGGTGCGGGGCCTTCGCCAGGATGCCGGTGACGCCCAGGTTCAGGATGGCGTCGTCGGCCGGCGCCACCACGTCGATGGGATTGCCGGCGGCCTTCTGGGTCAGCGTGTAGCTGAAGGGCGCGCCGGAGCCGACGACCCGCTCACCCGCCAGGATGTCGGTCACGGTGTCGACGTTGGACTGGCCGACCTTCGGCTTCTGCTTGCCGAAGGCGCGCAGGAAGTCGTCGCCGTACTTGCGGCGGATGGCAACCACCCAGTTCGCCACGTCGCCGGAGAAGGCCGGGCTGCCGGTGGTGATCTTGCCCTGCCACTGGTCCTCCAGCAGCGCCTGCCAGCTGGCCGGCGGGGTCTGGACCTTGCCCGGCGCGTAGTTGATGCTGGTCAGGCTGATGGCGCCGACATGGAACATCTTGTCGGGGTCGAGGGTGCGGAAGGCGTCCGGAATGTGCACCCCGTCCACCGGCTCGAAGGGCGCCAGCGCGCCGATCTTCTTCAGCTCCGTGTAGTGCAGCATGTTGGTGGTGCCGAGGGAGTCGCACTCGTGGACGCCGCTCTGCAGCTCCATGCGCAGGCGGGTGTAGACGGTCTGCGAGGCCTGGCGGAGCAGGTTCACCTCGATGCCCGGATACTTGGCCTTGAAGGCGTCGCGGATCGCCTCCATCGTCTGCTGCTCGTAGGAGCCCCAGTAGAGGGTTAGGGCGCCTTCCTTCTTCGCGGCGGCGTAGAGCGGGTCGTCCGCCGCCGACGCGATGCGCGAGAAGGCGGTGCCGGCCAGCCCGCCGGTCACCAGGGCGGTGCCGACGAGTCCGCCGGTCTGGAGAAGGCGGCGGCGCGAGAATTCCATCATGTTGCCAATCCCTGTCTTGTTGTTGCGGTACCGCCGTTTCGGCGTCGTTCTTCGTTCTTGAGCGGAAATCAGTAGTCGCCGGTGGTCGCCCCACCGTCGGCGACGATGGTCTGGCCGGTGACGTAGGCCGCGTCGTCGGACGCCAGGAAGGCGACGACGGCGGCGATCTCCGCCGGCTTGCCCAGGCGCCCGATGGGCGTCTTCTCCAGCCATTGCGAGCGCACCGCGTCGGGCACGCCCTCGACGATGGCGGTTTCCACGACCCCCGGAGCTACGGCGTTGACCAGGATGCCGCGGCGCGCGCCTTCCAGGGCAGCGGTGCGGGTCAGCCCGACCACCCCGGCCTTGGAGGCGGAGTAGTTGGCCTGCCCGAAGGTCCCGAGGATCGCCGTGGAGGCGATGTTGACGATGCGCCCCCAGCCGCGGTCGCCGACCAGCCGGAAAGCCGTCTGGCATCCCAGCCACGTGCCGCGCAGGTTCACGTCGATGACGGCGCTCCATTCCGCGTCGGTCATCTTGGGCAGCGAGCGGTCGCGGACGATGCCGGCGACGTTGACCATGATGTCCACGCCCTGGAAAGCCTCGGGCAAGCCGGTAACGGCGGCGCCCCAGCTTTCCCGGTCGGCGACGTTCAGCGCGGTGGCGTGGGCCTGAGCTCCTTCGGCGCGCAGCGCGGCGGCGACACTCTCGGCGGCCTCCGCCCCGATGTCGGCGACGACGACCGCCGCCCCTTCCGCGGCCAGCCGCTCGCAGACGGCGCGCCCGATGCCGCCGCCGCCGCCGGTGACGAAGGCGACACGGCCGGCGAGGCGGCGGGGATAATGGGTGGCGGCACTCATGCCTGCGCCTCCTTGCGGGCGATGGAGAGCACGTCCTCGCCCTCCTGCACGGTCTCGCCGCGCTGGTTCTTCACGGTGATGGCGACGCGGACGATGCCGCGGTCGGGCTTGGAGGCGCTGGGACGGACCTCCGCCACCTCGGCCTCGTAATGCACGGTGTCGCCGGCGAAGACCGGACCGACGAAGCGGCGGCGCGTCTCCAGGAAGGCGAGGATCGCCCAGTCGTCGATGGCGGAGCGCAGCCCGGTGCTGAGCGAGTGGGTCAGCATGCCGTGGGCGATGGTCCGCCCGAAGCCGTTGGCCTTGGCCGCCTCGGCGTCCATGTGCAGCGGGTTGAAGTCGCCGGTCAGCCCGGCGAACCAGACGATGTGCGCCTCGGTGACGGTGACGCGCGAGGAGCGCGTCCGGTCGCCCGGCTTGATGTCGTCGAGATGGATGGCGGTCATGTCAAGGCACCCTCAGTCGGAAGTCCGCGGGCGGAACACGGGGAGGCTGGTCGCCTCGTCGAGTTGGTGGAAGGCCACGGCGAGCGGCAGGCCGGCCCGCAGATCGGCCTCCGCCACCCCCTCGACGCGGGAGAAGACGGTGACGCCCTCCTCCAGCCGGATCAGGGCGCAGACGTAGGGATCGCCGCGCTGGTTGCCGCGATGGACGACCGAATAGGTCAGCAGTTCGCCGCACCCGCTGGCCTCGACCCATTCCGGGCGGGCGTGCGGGGCGTGGATGGAATGGGCGCGCGGGTACCACTGGAACCGCCCGGTCTCCGGGCAGCGCTGGATCAGGAAGCGCCCCTCGCGCGCCGCCTCCCAGAAGGGGGCGGAGGTCTCGTCCTGGACGGGCGGGATGGTCATGCTGGTCGTTGGGGCGGTCATCGGGGCACCTTACCGGGCAAGGATGGCGGTGGCGGCGGAGCAGAAGGTGCCGCCCAGCCCATGGGCCAGGGCGATGCGCGCGTCGGACACCTGGACGCCCGGCCCCTCGCCACGAAGCTGGCGGACACTCTCGATCAGCGTGAAGATGCCGCGCTTGCCGGGGTGGTTGGACGACAGGCCGCCGCCGTCGGTGTTGGTCGGCAGGCTGCCGCCCAGCGTCAGGTTGCCGTCCGCGACGAAGGCGCCGCTCTCGCCCCGCCCGCAGAAGCCCAGATCCTCCAGCGCCAGCATCGGCGTGATGGTGAAGGCGTCGTAGATCTGCGCCACGTCGATCTCGCCGGGGGTCACCCCGGCCATGGCGAAGGCGCGCGGGCCGGACAGCGCCGCCGGGGTGGTCAGATCGTCGGGAATCTGACTGTTCTGGGTGCGCGCCACGGCAGCCCCGTAGCCGACCAGATGGACCGGCGGCTTCTTCAGGTCGCGCGCCCGCTCCCGGCTGGTCATCACCACGGCGCCGCCGCCGTCGGTCACCACGCAGCAGTCCAGCCGATGCAGCGGCGACGCGATCATCGGCGAGGCCAGCACGTCGTCCACCGTGATCGGCTTGCGCAGCCGGGCGTCGGGGTTCTTCGCGGCGTGCTCGCGGAAGGTCACGGCCACCTGGGCAAGCTGTTCCGGCGTGGTGCCGTAGAGATCCATATGGCGACGGGCGAACAGGCCGTAGGTTGAAATCAGCGTCGGCGCGTAGGGAATTTCGTACTGGCCAGGGCCGGCGGGGAAGACGAAGGGGTCGAAGGACGGGCTGCTCAGCGGCCACCAGCGCGGGCAGGCGGCGTAGCTGATGACCACCACCTCGGCCAGCCCGGTGGCGATGGCCGCCGCCGCCTGCCCGGCCTGGAGGATGTAGGAGCAGCCGCCGACGTCGGTGCTGTTCACGTAGGTCGGCGCGATCCCGATGTATTCGGCCAGTTCGACCACATCCATGGTGCTGCCGCCCTCGGCCCAGTCGCCGGAGGCCGCGCACAGCCCGTCCACGTCCTTCAGCGTCAGCCCGGCGTCATCCAGCGCGCCGAGAATGCATTCCATCTGAAGGGCGAAGGGGTGGACGCGCGGCGCATCCCGGCGGGGCGATTCAAAAACGCCGGCGATGGCCGCCTTTCCCGAAAGATCGATCACGCGCGGGTTGTCCTTTCCTGGTTGTGGAAGGCCGCGCATCGCTGCCGCGACGCGCGCCGAGCGGCTTCAGTGGACAGGCGATGAGAGTAAAGAGGCCGCCCGCCTCGGAAATCATGAAGACTATCCGATGGCCGGCAGAGTTTTCGATCAGGCCGATCCGCTCCCGGCAAGATCAAGACTACCGGACACAGTTCGTGTCACAAGCAGAAAAAACGATGCGGTCCGGTGCACGGAACGCACCAATGCTGCGCCCAACGAATCCGCGGAACGGTGCCTTCCATGCACCGGATTGGGCCAAACTAAGCGATTGTTTTCCGGCCGCCGTGGCGCAAGCCTTTGGGTATCGCATTCCCGCCGCCGCCCTGGGCCGGACCGGTTTCCAGCCGGGCGCGCGGCCCCGCCCGGACCGCCTGCGCGGCGCCCGGCCATCCGAAGGATCATGCATGCTCAACACCGATACGCAACGCCGCGAAGGCCCCCTGGCCGGCGTGCGCGTGGTCGATCTCACGCACATGTTGGCCGGCCCCTACAGCACGTGGCTGCTCGGCGCGCTGGGAGCGGAGGTCATCAAGATCGAGCGTCCCGGCAAGGGCGATTTCACCCGTATCATTGCCCCCTTCAGCGAGGAGGAAAGCATTTACTTCCTCAGCGTCAACCGCAACAAGCGGAGTCTGACGCTCAACTTGAAGGAGGAAAAGGGGAAGGAGATTTTCAAGAAAATCGTCGCCACCTGCGACGTGCTGGTGGAGAACAACCGGGCCGGGGCGATGGACCGGCTGGGGCTGGGCTACACCGACCTGAAGGCGGTCAATCCGCGGCTGGTCTACGCCTCGATCTCCGGCTTCGGGCAGGACGGCCCCTACCGCCATCGGCCCTGCTTCGACGTGGTGGCCCAGGCGATGTCCGGCATGATGAGCATCACCGGCGAGCCGGGCGGCGATCCCTGCCGGGTCGGCGCGTCGATCGGCGACATCGGGTCCAGCCTGTTCGCCGCCGTCGGCATCCTCGCCGCCCTTCAGAAGCGGGCGAGCACCGGCGAGGGTAGCTTCATCGACGTGGCGATGCTCGATTGCCAGCTCGCCCTGATGGAGAACGCCATCGCCCGTTTCCTGAACGCCGGGGAGACGCCGCGGGCGCTGGGCAGCCGCCACCCGCTGATCGCCCCCTTCCAGGCCTTCCCCACCGCCGACAAGCCCATCGCCATCTGCGTCGACACCAACGAGCAGTGGGACCGGATGTGCCGCGCCATGGGGCTGGAGCATCTGCTGTCCGACCCGCGCTTCCCCACCGGCTCGGCCCGCAACGCCAACCATGCGGAGCTGGAGCCGCTGCTCCGCGAGGTCTTCCTCACCCGCGGGCGCGACGCCTGGCTGGACGCGATGGAGGACGCCGACGTGCCGGCCAGCCCGATCAACAGCGTGCCGGACGCGCTGAACGATCCCCAGGTGGTCCACCGCAAGATGGTCGTGGAGGTGCCGGAGGGCTCGGGCAAGCGCTTCGCCGCCGTGCCGATCACCATGCCGGAGGCCCCGCTGCCCGCCGAAAGCCCGGCGCCGCGGCTGGGCGAGCACACCGACGCCATCCTGGCGGATCTCGGCTTCAGCCCCGACGAGATCGGCGCCTTCCGTCGCGACGCGGTGGTGTGATGGCCGGCGGCGCGGGGGGAGAGCGGCGGGCGGCGGGCGGCGAAGGGGCGCGTGCGGTGCTGGCGGAAATGTTTCATACTGCCGCCGGGATCGCCCCCAATCTCGCCCCGGCTTCCGTCCACAGCCCAAAGGTCCGCATGGCGCGCCGCCTTCCGCCCCTTCTCGCCCTCCGCGCCTTCGACATCTTCGCCCGGCAGGGCACGGTGCGGGCCGCCGCCGACGAGCTGGCGGTGTCCCACACGGTGGTGTCGCGCCACATCCAGAATCTGGAGCAGGCGGTGGGGGTGAAGCTGGTGGCGAAGTCGGGGCGCGGCCTGTCCCTGACCCGCGAGGGCATCCGCTACGCCGCCCAGCTCCGCCGCGCCTTCGACCTGATCGGCGAGGCGAGCAACGAGCTGCGCAACGGCGGGATGGAGGCGGTGCACATCTGTTGCCTCGCCGGGCTGGCGTCGCGCTGCCTGCTCGCCCGCCTGCCCGAGCTGGAGGAGGCGCTGACCGGGCGGGAGGTGATCCTTCAGCCGACCTCGACCCGCCCCGACTTCAGCCGGGAGGAGGCCGACGCGGAAATCATGTATCTGGAGGACGGCGGTTCCGTCGCCGACGGGCTGCGCTCGGAGATGTTCGCGCGGCCGCGCATCCTCGCCATCGCCAGCCCGGAGTTCAAGGCGCGCTACCCCGACGTGCGCACGCCCGCCGACCTCGTCGGCCTGCCGCTGATCCACGAGCAGTCCACCGGCATGTGGGAAGCCTGGCTGGAGGAGGCCGGCATCGCCGACATCCCCCGGCTGCGCGGCCCTCGGCTGTGGCAGGCGCACCTGACCATCGAGGCGGCCCGGCTGGGACGCGGGGTGGCGCTGGTCAGCGACCTGCTGGTGACCGAGCCGCTGGCCAACGGCGAGTTGGTGGAGATGGTGGACAGCAACGTCACCATCGGCGGCTATTACTTCATCGCCCCGGTCCACCGCTGGAACACGCCGGTGATCTCGGCCATCCGGCAATGGCTGCGCGGCGTGTTCCCGCCGGACCAGACCTCCACCCTGTAAGGCACTTACATGACCCAGGACCACGCCCTGCCGCCGGACAACTTGCCGTCCGACATCCTGCTGTCCGGCGTGCACACCGTCGACGAGAGCTGGATCGACCTTTACGGCCACATGAACATGGTGCGCTACGTCGCCCTGTTCGACGAGGTCGGCTACGCCCTGATGGAGCAATGGGGGCTGGGCGAGACCTACACGCGGGATAAGGGGCTCGGCCTGTTCGTTGTCGACGTGGCGGTGCATTACCGGCGGGAGCTGCGCGCCGGAACGCCCTTGCAGGTGGCCCTGCGGCTGCTCGACGCCGACGACAAGCGGCTGCTGAGCCTGCTGGAGATCCGCCGGGCCGACGACGGCACGGTCGCGGCGACCATGGAACAACTCTCGATCCACGTCGATCTGGGAACCCGCAAGGTGACGCCCTTTCCGCCGACGCTTGCGGAGCGCCTGCGCGCCCTGGCGGCGGTCCAGTCCGCCCATCCCCTGCCGCCCCGCCACCGGCGGCGGCTGCACATCCGGGGATAGCAGCGCCCGCAATCGCCTTTATGACCCTCTCCCCGGAGGGGAGAGGGGAACTTCAAACGCGACAGCGAGGCGGCCAAAACGGTTGCCGGCCGGCGGGACCTTCACGATATGTCCGCCATGACTCATCTGCGCATCGCGTTGCGGCTGGCTTGGCGGGACCTGCGGGGCGGCGTCGCCGGACTTTGGATCGTTGTCCTTGGCGTGGCCCTGGGGACCGCCATGATGGCCGCCGTCGGCTCGCTCAGCGGCGGCGTGCTGGACGGAATGCGGGCCACCGCGCGCGAGGCGGTCGGCGGCGATCTCTCCCTGCGCCTGTTCCACGCCCCGGCGACGCCGGAGCAGCGGGCCATCCTCGACACGATGGGCAGGGTCGGCGAGACCGCGGAACTGCGACCCGTTGCCTCGACCGTGAGCGGCGACGCCCACGCCCTGGTCGAGCTGAAGGCGGTCGAGGAAAGCTACCCGCTGGTTGGCACGGCGGCGGTGTCCGGCGCCGCTTCCCTCGCCGAGGCGCTGGCCCATCGGGACGGGCGATGGGGAGCGGCGGTGTCCGCCGACCTCCTCGACGCGCTGGCGCTGGGCGTCGGCGACCGGCTGCGGCTCGGTGCCGCCGAGGTCGCGATCCGCGCCGTTCTGGAACATGAGCCGGACCGGACCTTCCGCGCCTTCTCCCTCGGCCCGCGCGTCGTCATTGATCGCCGGGCGCTGAACGCGACGGGCCTCGCCGAGCCGGGGATGCCCGTCTACTGGTATTATCGCCTCCTCCTGCCGGAAACGGCCCGCTCTGACGCCGTCCTGCGCGATCTGGAGCGCCGCTTCCCCGACGCCGGATGGCGGATCGTCGACGCCGCCCACGGCATTCCGGGTGTGGACCGCACCGTGCATCTCGCCCGCGCGCTGTTCCTTCTCGGGTCGCTGTCGATCCTGCTGATCGGCGGTGTCGGCGTCAGCCGGGCGCTGTCGGCGCACCTCGCCCGGCGGCTGCCGGTCCTGGCCACGCTGAAGGCGCTGGGCGGTCCGCCACGCCTTCTCTTCACCGCCTTCCTGATCCAGACGCTGGCGGTGGTCGGCGTGGCGCTGCTGATCGGCCTGGGCACCGGCGCCCTGCTGGCCGCCATGGCCGTGAACGCGCTGCCGCTCGACTGGATGCCGGAGACGGGCGGCGCCGTCGATCCGGCAGCCCTGCTGTTGGCGGGGGCGGTCGGGCTGCTGGCGGCCCTGCTCTGCGCCGTGCCGCCGCTGGCCCGCGCCGCCGGAACCAGCCCCGCGGCGATCTGGCGGGGGGTAGTGGACGACCGGACGCGTTCCGTGGGCTGGCGGACCCGTGGCGCCGTCGCGCTGCTCGGGCTGGGGCTCGCCGGCCTTCTCGCCGCCTGGACGGGGATGCCGCTCGCGGTCGCCGGTTTCCTCCTTGTCGCCGGGCTGGTGGCGGCGGGCTTCGCGCTGCTGGGGCGGGGACTCGCGGGGATGGCCCGCCGGCTGGCGCGCGGACGGCGACCGGTGGTCCGGCTGGCCGTCGCCAACCTCGGTCGGCCCGGCGCGCCGACGGTCCCGGTGGCGGTCGCGCTGGGCATCGGCCTGACCCTGCTGGTGGCGGTCGGCGTGGTCGGACGGTCGGCGACCGGCCATGTCGCGGCGACGCTGCCGGCGCAGACGCCTTCCGTCGTCGTTCTGAACATTCACCCGCCGGACGGAAAGCGCCTGAGCGAACACCTGTACGCCCTCCCGGGCGTCGAACGGGTCGAGACGGCGCCGTTCCTGCACGCCCGGATCAGCCGCCTCAACGGCGTCGCCATCACCGAGGCGGACGCCCCGCGCTCCGTCGGCTGGGCGGTGCGCGGCGACCGCGGCCTGTCCTGGCGCGCGCGCCCAGCCCCCACTGACCGGATCGTCGCGGGGAGCTGGTGGCCCGAGAGCTATACCGGCCCGCCGCTCGCCTCGCTGGACGCGCAGGTCGCCCGCCGGCTGGGGCTGTCGGTGGGGGACCGCCTCACGCTGGCCCTGGCAAGCGGCCCGGTGACCGCGACGGTCGCCAACCTCCGGCGCATCGACTGGACGCGGCTCGACCTGGACTTCCCGGTTCTCCTCTCCCCCTTCCCCGAACCGCCGCCGCACAGCCTTGTCGCCGCCGTCTGGTCGCCGCCCGAAGCGGTTCCCGCGGTGGAGGCGGCCGTGGTGCAGGCGATCCCGCAAGCCCCCACGATCCGCGTGGCGGAGGTGCTGGAGACGCTCGGCTCGACCGTCCAGACCGTGCGCGGGCTTCTCGACGGCCTGTCCGCCGTCGCTCTCGGCGCGGCGGCCGTGGTCCTTCTCGGCGCCATCGCCAGCAGCGCCCGGCGGCGGCTTCAGGAAATGGCGATCTTGCACGCCCTCGGGGTCGGGCGGCGTTCGATGGTCCAGGCGGTGGTGCTGGAGTTCGTCCTCCTGGGCGCCGCCGTCGCCGCGGTCGCGGTGCCGCTCGGCTGGGTCGGCGGCGCGGCGGTGGTCGCCGGCCTTGCCGAGGGCGCTCCCCTCCCCGGAGGCGCTGTTCCCCTGGCCGCCTTTCTCGGCACCATCGCCGCGATGGCGGCGGTCGGGGCCGTGCTGGTGGCTTGGCTGCCGCGACGGAACGTGATGCAGCGGTTGCGCGGCGATGCGCTGTCCGCCTGACCCGCCGGTCGGTCAGGCCATTTCCGCCGCCGGGATGATGTCGTCGGTCAGCAGGGCGTTGAGCAGGCCGACATGGCCATCCGACCGCGCCGGGCGGGTGGGGTCGGAGGTGACGACGACCGTCAGCCCCAGGCTGGGCACCAGATAAAGCATCTGCCCGCCATAGCCGCGCGCGTAGGCGATGCGGTGCCCCTTCGCCTCGGCAAGGAACCAGCCGTACCCGTAGTCGTCGCCGGAGAAGGGGGAGCGCGTGCGCGGCACCCACGACGCCTCCACCCAGGCGGTGCTGATGACCGGCTGCCCGTTCCACAGGCCGCCCAGCCGCCACAGCTCGCCGAAGCGGAACAGGTCGAGCGGCGACAGCGCCATGTTGTTCCCGCCGAGATAGAAGCCCTGCGGGTCGCGCGTCCAGGACGGCACCTCGATCCCCAGCGGCTCGCCCAGCCAGTCCCGCGCCAGGGACAGCAGGCTGCGCCCCGACGCGCTGGACAGCGCCGCGCCCAGCAAATGGTAGCTCCCGGTCGAATAGAGCATGCGGGCGCCCGGCTCGGTGACGAAGGGACGGCGCAGCGCGTCGGCGATCCAATTGCGGCTGTTGATCCAGCGGCCGTAGCCCGGCCCGGAGGTCGGCTCCAGACCGGCCTGCATGGTCAGAAGGTCAGCGATGGTGATCCGGCGCACCCGTGGATCGACGCCCGCCGGAACCAGTCCCGGCGCCGCCTCGGCGAGGGTGACATCGACGCCGCGCAGGACCCCGCGGTCGATGGCAATTCCGGCGAGCGAGGCGGCAATGGTCTTGGACACCGACTTCACGTTCACAGCGCGGTTCACCGCCGGTCCGCGGAAAGCCTCCGCCGACACCACCTCGCCGTTCCGCCCGATGACCAACGCATGGATCTGGTCGAGTCCGGCCGCCCGCTTGATCGCGCGGTCCAGCAGCACCGGATCGAACGCGGCCCCAGCCGCCGGGTGGGCGGCAAGCAGCGGGCGCATCAGGCCGCCGAGGGACGCGGCAGCGACGGCGGCAAGGACGGTGCGGCGGCCGAGCCGCAACGGCGAGTTCGAGGTCATCCCGGATATGTGGTCCCGCGTCGCTGCCATCCAAGATTGCCCGAGAGGCCCTGATCGGACTTTGTCCCACCCGGCGCCGCACACGCCGCTTGCCTCCCCACCCCGTGAGAACATATTAAGAACATGCAAGCAGCGTGGGATGGGATGATGGACGACGCCTTGATCGAGAAGCTCGGCATTCTGGCCGACGCGGCGAAATACGACGCCTCCTGCGCCTCGTCCGGCGCCAAGCCGCGGCGCGGCGGCAAGGAGGGGCTGGGCTCGACCACCGGCGCCGGCATCTGCCATGCCTACACGCCAGACGGGCGCTGCGTCTCGCTCCTGAAGATCCTGCTGACCAACCACTGCCTGTTCGACTGCATGTACTGCATCAACCGGCGCTCCTCCAACGTCCGCCGCGCCCGCTTCACGGTGGAGGAGGTGGTGGAACTGACCCTCGGCTTCTACAAGCGCAATTGCATCGAGGGGCTGTTCCTGTCCTCCGGCATCATCCGCTCGCCGGATCACACGATGGAGCAGATGATGCTGGTGGCGCGGACCCTGCGGCGCGACCACGGCTTTGCCGGCTACATCCACCTGAAGACCATCCCCGAAGCCAGCCCCTGGCTGATCGAGCAGGCCGGGCTGTGGGCGGACCGCCTGTCGATCAACCTCGAACTGCCTTCCGACCACAGCCTGAAGGCCTTCGCGCCGGAGAAGAACGGCGGCACCATCAAGGCGGTGATGGGGCAGGTCAACGAGCGCATCGTCGAGGCCAAGGAGGAGCGGCGCCGCTTCTCCCCCGCCGGCCAGAGCACCCAGTTGATCGTCGGGGCCGACGACGCCACCGACCGTTCCGTCCTGGAGACCAGCGGCACGCTCTACCAGCGCTACGGGCTGCGCCGCGTCTACTACTCCGCCTTCAGCCCGATCCCGGAGGCCAGCTCTGTGCTGCCGGTCAAGCCGCCGCCTTTGCAGCGGGAGAGCCGGCTGTATCAGGCCGACTGGCTGCTGCGCTATTACGGCTTCACCGTGGAGGAGATCGCGTCCGGCGGCGAAGGCGGGATGCTCGACCTCGGCATTGACCCCAAGCTGGCCTGGGCGCTGAAGAACCGCGAGCGCTTCCCGGTGGACGTCAACCGCGCCGACCGCGAGATGCTGCTGCGGGTGCCGGGGCTGGGCGCGCGCGCCGTGGACAAGATCTTGTCGGCGCGCCGCCACACCCGCCTGCGCATGGAGGATCTGGGGCGGTTGTCGAGCGGGCTGCGGCGCGCCCGCCCCTTCCTGATCGCCGCCGATTACCACCCCGCGGGCGGGCTGACCGACCGGCTGGACCTGCGCCAGCGCTTGGTCACGCCGTCCAGCCAACTGAGCCTGTTCTGACGATGCACACGATCACCTTGCGGGAAGGGGCGGATCTCGACGGCTTCCGCCAAGCGGTGCGCCGGCTCGCCGCCGCCCGGACGGCGCCCGACGAAGTGCTGTGGAGCGTCGGCGCGCCGTCGCTGTTTGGTGATGACGCCCCGCCGTCCGAAGACGGCGCCCGGGTCTTCCTGCCCCAGGCGGTCGGTCGGCTGATCGAAACCGTCGTCTGCCACAGCGATCCGGAACGCTACGCCCTGCTCTACCGGCTGGTCTGGCGCGTGCTGAACGGTGAGCGGGCTCTGCTCGACCAGCACGCCGACCCGCTGGTGCACCTGCTGGAACGGCTCGACAAGGCGGTTCGCCGGGACATCCACAAGATGCACGCCTTCCTGCGCTTCCGCGCCCTGCCCGGCCCGGATGGGGAGGAGCGTTACGTCGCGTGGTTCGAACCCGACCATCACATCGTCGAAGCCGTCGCCCCCTTCTTCGTCGAGCGCTTCGAAAGCATGGCGTGGACGATCCTCACCCCGAAGGGCTCGCTGCACTGGGACCGCCGGCGCCTGATGAGCGGCCCGCCCGCCGAGCGTCCGGACGCGCCGGCCCATGACCGTCTTGTCGATGACCGCTTCGCCGAGGGCTGGCAACGCTATTACGAGAGCACCTTCAACCCGGCGCGGGTCAACCCGACGGCCATGCGGGCGGAGATGCCGCGGAAATACTGGGCCAACATGCCGGAGACGGCGGCCATCCCGGCCATGGTCCGCTCCGCCCCCGCCCGCGTTCAGGCGATGCTGGAGGCGGAGGCCGCCGTCCCGCGCCGCCGCATGCCCGAGAAGGCCGTGGCGGCGATGGCCCGGCAAGCCCCGGACAGCCTCGCCGACCTGAACCGCCTGATCCAACGCTCCGAACCGCTGGTGCCGGGGGCGACGCAGGCGGTGCTGGGCGAGGGGCCGGAAGGTGCGGCCATCGCCATCGTCGGCGAGCAGCCGGGCGACCAGGAGGACCGCGAGGGCCGCCCCTTCGTCGGCCCCGCCGGCCAGTTGCTGACCGCCGCGCTGGAGGAGGCCGGGATCGACCGCGGCGGCCTCTACCTGACCAACGCCGTCAAGCACTTCAAGTTCACCCAGCGCGGCAAGCGGCGCATCCACCAGTCGCCCACCGCCGGCGAGGTCAAGCATTACCGCTGGTGGCTGATGACGGAGCTTGGCTTCGTCCGTCCCCGCCTCGTCGTCGCGCTGGGAGCCACCGCGGCCCTGGCGATGACCGGCCGGCCCGTTGCGGTGCTGCGCGAGCGCGGACCGATGGCCTTCGACGGGTGGAACGGCTTCGTCACCGTCCACCCGTCCTACCTGCTGAGGCTTCCGGGGGAGGAGGAACGGCGGCGGGCGCAGGCGGCGTTCGTGGCCGACCTGCGGCGAGCCGCGGCGCTGGCGTGAGACGGCACCGAGCCGTCCCCGTCAATCCCTCACGCGCCCTGCTGCTTGAACCGCTTGCCCACCGTGCACTGGATGCGCTGAAGCTCGTACTTCGGGTGGTCATTGATCCACTTGGCGCTCTCGATCTGGCCGGCGATCGGGCAGCTCGACATGGTCAGGGGTTCGGTGTCGGGAACCATCGGGTTGATGGTCCGGCACTGGGTCGGGTCGGACGCCAGGCAGAAGATCATCGACAGGGTAACAAACATCGGGCGCTCCAAAACGCAACGGCACGGCTGTGCCAACATCGTGTGGATCAGCGAGAGCAAGCCGCATGCCATGCCCAGGACGAGGACAGGATTGCGGGATTCCGGCTGCTCGGAAATGAGCCAAGCCACAGGGCGCCGAATCATTAGGCATCGAAGGTTAACCAATGCCTAAACGTTAGGAGTTTCCGAAGCCGTTGATGCAACGGATGAAGCGGAACGGGCCGCAAGGTCCAGAGGAGCCTTCGCGCAAGTCTGGAGTCGGCGCGCCGCAGGTCAACGGAACGTTGAGTGAAGTGTTTCCTGTCCTTGAAGCAACCTGCGCTGACGTCAGGCCCCGGGCTGCTCGCACCGCCATTGGCGAACGTTCCAATTGGGATGTTCCAAGAGCCAATGCACGACGTGGACGTAGCTGTTGTGCGTGCATTCCACCGCGGTCGGATACCGTTCGAAGGAGAGTGGACGCTCGATGGCGCAGTGGTCCGGCCGCACGGCCAGACAGATCACCAGAACCAGTTCAAACATGGTTCGCGTTTCCTGTGCGAAAGCTCGATGAGCCGGCACCTTCGGCGCTTCCGCCAAGGCGGACGAAGGCCGGAACGCATGCATCAACAGCCGACGTCACGAATCGGGCCGCGCTGCTTTGCAGCAAACATTGCTGCTCTGCACAAAATTAGCGCTCGAAACTGCAAATAAATAAATTACAAAATCATGTTTTGAAGGATTATCCACTTACTCCCAATTTGTGGTCGTTCCTGGATAAATCTGGCATAGGGCGATTGTTTGGTTTTTTCTATTCGGCAGAGCCTTGACGAGAAGATGGTCCCAATATAGCATTAAGTACCAATTTGGCGTCAGCTTTTCTGAATATTGAATTCAGAACCGAACATACCGCGCAACAACATCCGCGCGACAACGCCCTTTTGCAATCAGTGTCGCGCCCATAAGCAAGAAGCCCATTGGTTTTTGGGTAACAATAAGCGCTACAACGGGAGGGATCGTCATGAAGGTGTTGTCTCGCTGGCTTCTGGCGTCTGTCGCTGTCGTCGCCGCCGGCTCGGTTTCTGCGAACGACAGTATTCTCAAGAATGAAGCGAACCCCAACAACTGGGCGTCCCAGCTCGGCAATTATGCCGGGCAGCGGTACAGCCCCCTCGACCAGATCACCACCAACAACGTCAAGAATCTCCAGGTCGCGTGGTCGTTCTCGACCGGAGTTCTGCGCGGCCATGAAGGCGGGCCGATCGTCGTCGGCGACGTGATGTACATTCACACGCCGTTCCCCAACAAGGTCTTCGCGCTGGACCTCAACAACCCGGGGCGGGTCATCTGGAAATATGAATCGGTCCAGGACCCGACCGTCATCCCGGTGATGTGCTGCGACACCGTCAACCGCGGCGTCGCCGTCGCCGACGGCAAGGTCTTCCTGGCCCAGGCGGACAACACGCTGGTGGCACTCGACGCCAAGACCGGCAAGGAGATGTGGAAGGCCAAGAACGGCGACCACACCAAGGGCGAGACCCTGACGGCGGCCCCGCTGGTGGTCAAGGACAAGGTCTTCGTCGGCATCAGCGGCGGCGAGTTCGGGGTGCGCGGGCATCTGACGGCATACGACACGAACAGCGGCAAGATGGTGTGGCGGGCCTTCTCGACCGGTCCCGATGCCGACGTGAAGATCGATCCGTCGAAGACGATGATGATGGGCAAGCCGATCGGGCAGAAAGACCTCGGCGTCTCGACTTGGCCGGGCGAGGAATGGAAGCGCGGCGGCGGGACGACCTGGGGATGGTATACCTACGATCCGGCGCTCAACCTGATCTATTACGGCACCGGCAACCCTGGTACCTGGAACCCGACGCAGCGGGCCGTCGACAAGGACCGGGCCAAGAGCGACAACAAATGGTCGATGACCATCTTCGCCCGCGATCCCGACACCGGGGAGGCGAAGTGGGTCTACCAGAAGACGCCCTTCGACGAGTGGGACTTCGACGGCGTCAATGAGAACATCCTGGCCGACATCAACATGAACGGCCAGCAGCGCAAGGTCCTGGTCAACTTCGACCGCAACGGCTTCGCCTACACGCTGGACCGGGCGACCGGCGAGCTGCTCGTCGCGCAGAAATACGACCCGACGGTCAACTGGGCGACCGACGTCGACATGAAGACCGGACGGCCGAACGTCGTCGACAAATACAGCACCTTCGCCAACGGCGAGGACAAGAACACCGCGGCCGTGTGCCCGGCGGCTCTCGGCACCAAGGACCAGCAGCCGGCCTCCTTCTCGCCGGACACCGGGCTGTTCTACGTCCCGACCAACCACATCTGCATGGACTACGAGCCGTTCTCCGTCTCCTACACGGCCGGTCAGGCCTATGTCGGCTCGACCGTGTCGATGTACCCGACGCCGAACTCGCACGGTGGCATGGGCAACTTCATCGCCTGGGACGCGGCGGCCGGCAAGATCGTCTGGTCGCGGCCGGAGCGGTTCGCGGTGTGGAGCGGCGCCCTGTCGACCAAGGGCGGCGTCGCTTATTACGGCACGCTGGAAGGCTACCTCGTCGCCGTCGACATGAAGGACGGCAACGAGCTGTGGCGGTTCAAGACCCCGTCCGGCATCATCGGCAACATCAACACCTACACCCACAACGGCAAGCAGTATGTGGCCGTCCTGTCCGGCGTCGGCGGCTGGGCCGGCATCGGTCTCGCCGCCGGTCTGACCCAGGAATCCGGGGCGAACCAGTGGCATCAGGCCGTCCACCCCAACCGCGCCGGCGGTACGGGCGTGGCGACCGCCGGCCTCGGCGCGGTCGGCGCCCACCAGTCGCTGGGCGAGTACACGCAGCTCGGCGGCGTCCTGACGGTGTTCCACGTTCCGGACCAGAAGTGATCGGCAGACCTGCCCCCGGTGCCGCAACGCACCGGGGGTTTTGCTTTAGAGCCTTCGGCATTTACTGGGACCCGGCTTCCGGGCAAGGATCTCGACATCCATGAAACGCAGACTTGGCTTGCTGACCGGTGCGCTGACCGTGGGCACCGTCGCCTGTTTCGCCGCCCTGGCGCAGGACGCGCCGACGACCCCCGACGGGACACCGACCTACATCGTCAAGGACGGTCAGGTGGACAAGGGAACCTACAACGGCTACCGCCGCTTCCACGCGACCTGCCACACCTGCCACGGCTTCGACGCCTCGGGATCATCCTTCGCCCCCAGCCTCGCGGACTCGCTCAAACGCATCAGCTACGACGAGTTCAAGGAGGTCGTCGTCAACGGCCGCCAGAATCAGGGCGCCACCGGCGACAAGGTGATGCCCTCCTTCGGCCTCGACCCGAACATCATGGATCACCTGGACGACATCTACCGCTACCTGAAGGCGCGGGCCGACGGCGTGCTGCCCGGCGGACGCCCGCAACGCATCGGCGGCTGATCCGGCGGAGGAAGACCCTTCATGGCATTTCCTTCTGTGCTCACCGTCGTTGCCATCGCCGCGGCTCTGCTGCCCGTCACCGCACCGGTTCACGCCGTCGAGGTGACGGAGCGCGAGACCGTGCGCGTCTGCGCCGACGGCAACCTTCTGCCCTATTCCAACGAAAGGATGGAGGGTTTCGAGAACGAGATCGCCCGGCTCATCGGCGAGGACCTGAAGAAGCCGGTGACCTATTACTGGTGGCCGCAGACCATCGGCTTCGTCCGTAACACGCTGCGTGCGCGGCAGTGCGACCTCGTGATGGGAACGGCGTCCGGCGAAGAGTTGATGCAGAACACCAACCCCTATTATCGGACCGTCTATTCCCTCGTCTACCGCACCAAGTCGGGCATTCGGGCGGAGAGCGTGGGCGATCCGTCCCTGAAAGACGCCCGCATCGGCGTCGTCGAGAAAACGCCCGCGGTCAACCTGCTGCGCCTCTATGGCATCACCCGGACGGAGCCCTACCAGCTCAACACCGACACGCGCGCCAACAACCCGGCCCGCGACGCCATCGAGGACGTGGCCGCCGGCAAGACCGACGCCGCGGTGATCTGGGGGCCGATCGCCGGCTATTTCGCCGCCCAGCAGACCGAGCCGCTGACCGTCGTTCCGCTGGTCAAGGAGCCGGCGGGCGCCCGGCTACAATTCAACATCTCCATGGGCATCCGCTCCGACGAGCCGGAATGGAAGCACTGGCTCAACGATTTCATCAAGCGCCGTCAGGACGACATCGACCGCATCCTGCTGCGCTACCACGTCCCGATCATCGGCCCCGACGGCGCGCTGAAGACCGCCGCCGCCATCGAGCCGCCGGGCTACCGGATGGACCAGTACCGCGCCCCGACCCCCGCCGGCCTGTCGGGTGCTGCCACCGTGACCCTGGCGGAGCTGCGGCGGCTGATCGAGCATTATCCCGACACGCGGCTGATCGACGTGATGCCGGCCCCGCCGCGCCCGGCCGACCGTCCGGCGTCGGCCGTGTGGGTTCCGCCACCCCGCCGCAGCCTGCCGGGGGCGGTCTGGCTGCCCAACGTCGGCTACGGCAGCCTGTCGGGCGAGCAGGAGCGCTATTTCCGCGCTGGGCTGGAGACCGTGAGTCACGGGGATCGGGCCGCCCGGCTGGTCTTCTTCTGCGAGCCGGATTGCTGGATGTCCTGGAACGCCGCGAAGCGCGCCGTGGAGTGGGGATACGGCAACGTCTACTGGTATTCTGACGGCGCCATGCGCTGGCAGGAGGCGGGATACGGGCTGGAGACGGTTGAACCCTTCGCCGGCGGCGCGTCGAACTGATCGAAGCGGTTAGCCTCAGTCCAGGCGGGCTGCGATGTTCCGGGCGATGCGGCCGGCCTTCTGTTCGAGTTGGACCGGCTGCTCGCACAGCGCCGTCTGGTTGCGCCGCCGCTCGTCGAGGATGCGTCGCCGCCACGCGATCTCCTCGCGCAGCGCCACCGCCTCGGGAGCGTCGGCGGGGAGCGCCTGGAGGCGGGTCAGCGCCGCGTCGATGCCGTCGAGCAGGACGCGCTGCTGGTGGGCGTAGCGCTTGATGGCCGAAATGGCTTGCCCGCGCTCCCGGTTGAGCGCCTCGAAGGCTCCGGCGAACAGGGCGGTGAGGGCGGCGTTGCGGTCCGCCGCTGCCCCGTCGGCCTCCAACTGGTCGGCGAAGCGGTCGATCGCCGCCTGCTCCTGCTCTGGATCGAGCCGGCGGTCGAGGATTTGCTTCAGGACCGGCTCGGTGCCGGGAATGTCGCGCCAGTCGCCTTCCTTCCCCTCGATGGGGTCTCCGGGCCAGATCTGGCCGGACGACAGGGTCGGCACGAGGATCTGGACGCAGGGCCAGTCCGGATCGCTCCCGGCCGCCCCCGCCGGGACGGACGCCAGGGCGAGCAACGCGGCGGCAAGGACAGCGGAGCGGTGACGCATGATGAGAGTCTGCCGGATATCGGGCGCCCTTGCCCATCCACGCATTCGGATGAGGCCAACGGAATTCGCCGCGATGGCGCTCCTGTTCCTGCTGCTGTTGAGCGGTGCGGTCCCGGCGGCGGCGCAGACGCCGGCCAAGGTTCTGGTCTTCGATCTGGAACTGGTGGACACCAGCCGGGAACCCTCCGATCCGGACCATGCCGGACGGCTGGAGCGGGTCACGGCTCTGCTGCGCGATGGGCTGAGGGATGGCGGTTACGAGGTGACCGGCGTTCGCGACAGCGCCGTCGCCGCGGAGGTGCCGGCGTCGCTCTATCGGTGCAACGGCTGCGAACGCGACCTCGGGCGCCGGGCCGGCGCGGACATCGTGGTGACGGGTTTCATCCATAAGATCAGCACGCTGATCCTCAACATGCAGATTATAATGCGCCGCACCGGAGATGGCGGTGGAGACGGCGAGATCATCGCCGTCGCGAACGCGGACATCCGCGGCGACAACGAGCGGTCATGGCGGCGCGGCGTCGACTGGCTGCTGCGCCACCGCCTGCTGGCCGCGCCGCCGTCCGACCGGTGACGAACCCTGACGACATCCGAGGCGGGGGAGCCAACCTTCGTCCGACACGGGGAGGAGGATCGCTTGGCCGACGACGCTTTGCTCTCCTATGTGCCGTACCGCCCGGCGGCGAGCCGCGTCCGGTACTACGACATCACGCTGCGCGACTATGTGGACCAGTTCAGGATCGGCGTCTGGGACCAGGAGAAGGACCGCACGCAGCGCGTCCGGATCAACGTCTCGCTGACGCTGCCCTGGCCTGACCGGCCGATGACCGACAGCCTGGACGAGGTGCTGTCGTACGATTTCCTAATCGACGGCATCCGCGCCCTGCGCGACGGCGCCCATGTGAACCTCGTCGAGACGCTGGGCGACCGGATTCTCGCCTTGTGCTTCTCCAACCCGGATGTGACCCGCGCGCGGGTGCAGGTGGAGAAGCTGGATGTCGTTCCGGAATCCGGCGGCGTCGGCGTGGTGATCGAACGCACCCGCCCCGAGGGAGCGCAAACGGGATCATGAGCAGCGCGCCACTGTGGGTCGTGAAGCTGGGCGGCAGCCTGTGGCGCGCCCCCGAATTGCGACGCTGGCTGGAGATCCTGGCCGCGGCGCGCCGGCTGCGCGTCGTGATCGTCCCTGGCGGCGGCCCCTTCGCCGAGGCCGTCCGCGACGCCCAGCCGGCGCTCGGCTTCGGCGACCGCGCCGCGCACCGCATGGCCCTGCTCGCCATGGAGCAGTACGGAACCGCCCTGGTCGACCTGGAGCCGCGGCTGTCCCCCGCCCGCAGCCTCGCCGATCTGCGCGGCCGGCCAGGCCCGACCGTCTGGATGCCGCTTCCCCTGGCGGACAGCGCCGACGTGGCGGAAAGCTGGGACGTCACGTCCGACAGTCTGGCGGTCTGGCTGGCCGGTGCGCTCGGTGCCACCTGCGCGGTCCTCGTCAAGTCAGCCCCGTTGCCGGACGCCGTCACTCCCGTGACGCAGCTCGTAACGGAGGGCATCGTCGATCCGGCCTTGCCGGACCGCATGGCGCGCTACGGCGGGGCCGTCTGGTGCGTGTCGCGGGACGAGCACCGGCGCTTCGCCAAGGCGCTGGACCAGGGCAACCCGTGCGGCACCCACCTTGCCCTGCCCGTCGATCAACAGGATGCCGATGGCTGAGCGCCCCAAGCACGTCCTGTTCCTGACTGGCGCGCTGGCCGAACCGCGCCTGCGCCATGTGCTCGCCGCGCTGGAGCCGCTGGAGTTCCAGACCACCGTGGTCAATCTCGGCATCAAGGTCGCGGCGCTGGCGACGACGGAGATCGTGCTGCGCCGCCTCGCCTCGACCGAGGGGGCCGACCTCGTCCTGCTGCCGGGGCGTTTCCGCGGCGACCTCGACCGGCTGTCCGCCCATTTCGGCGTGCCCTTCGAGCGCGGTCCGGACGAGCTGGATGATCTGCCCCAGCATTTCCGGCGTCAGGCCGCCCCGCTCGATCTCAGCCGCTACCGCACCAGGATCTTCGCCGAGATCGTCGAGGCGCCGCTGCTCGGCGTGCCGGCGATCTTGGAGCGCGCCGCCCGCTTCGCGGCGGACGGGGCCGACGTGATCGACCTCGGCGGGCTGCCCGACCATCCCTTCCCCCATCTGGAGGAGGCGGTGACGGCGCTGCGCGAGGCCGGCCACACGGTCAGCGTCGACTCCCTCGATCCCAAGGAGTTGCTGCGCGGCGCCGCGGCGGGCGCTTCCTACCTGCTCAGCCTGACCGAGGAGACCGCCTGGGTCGCCCGCGAGACCGACGCGGTGCCCATCGTCATCCCCACCACGCCGGGCGATCTGCCGTCGCTCGACCGCGCGCTGGACGCGGTCCGCGGCGAGGGTCGGCGCTGCATCGCCGACCCGATCCTGGAGCCGATCCATCACGGCTTCACCGACTCCCTGCTCCGCTACCGCAAGGTCCGGGCGCGCCACCCCGACCTGGAAATCCTGATGGGGATCGGCAACGTCACCGAACTGACCGACGCCGACACGCCGGGGATGACCGCGCTTCTGATGGGGATCGTCTCCGAACTGCGCATCGACCACATCCTGACGGTGCAGGTCAGCCCCCATTGCCGCCGGACCATCCGCGAGTTCGACGCGGCGCGGCGCCAGTTCCTCGCCGCCGCAGAGGCCGGCGCCCTGCCCCGCAACTTTGGCGACGCCCTGCTCTGCCTGCGCGACCGCAAGCCCTTCACCAGCACGCCGGAGCAGGTGGCCGACCTCGCCGCCCGCATCCGCGACCCGAACTACCGGATCGAGGTGACGGAACAGGGGCTCCATCTCTACAACCGCGATGGGCACCATGTGGCCGGCGATCCCTTCGCCCTGCTCCCGCACATCGATCCCCGCACCGACATGGGGCACGCCTTCTATCTCGGGGCGGAGCTGGCGCGCGCGCAGATCGCATGGCAACTCGGCAAGCGCTACAGCCAGGACAACGAACTGCGCTGGGGCGTGGCGGTGGACGCGCCGGACGGCACGGGGGGGCGCGAGACGTGACCTTCATCCGCGAAACCATCATCACCAGCAGCGACGCGGCGGGCAACGTCCACATCGCTCCCATGGGGGCAACGGTGACCGAGACCGGCTATGTCCTGGCCCCCTTTCGCCCATCACGCACGCTCGACAACCTGCTCGCCACGCGCTGCGCGGTGGTGAACTTCACCGACGACGTCCGGGTGTTCGCCGGCTGCGTCACCGGGCGGCAACGCGACTGGCCGACCGTCCCGGCGGAGCGCATCCGTGGCGCGGTACTCGCCGGGGCGCTGGCGCATGAGGAACTGGAAGTGGCCGCGGTGGAGGACGACGGGGTGCGCCCGCGCCTGGACTGCCGGCCGGTGCATCGCGCCACCCACCGCCCCTTCCGCGGCTTCAACCGGGCGCAGGCCGCCGTGGTGGAGGGTGCGATCCTGGTCAGCCGCCTGCATCTCCTGCCGCCCGAGAAGATCGACCGCGAAATTGACTATCTGTCCATCGCCATCGGCAAGACCGCCGGTCCCATGGAACTGGAGGCGTGGGGCTGGCTGCTCGACCGCATCGCCGATCACCGGGCAAACGGGGAGAAGGCACCATGACCCGGCTGCTCGCCAGCGTTGCGTCCCTTGAGGAACTGACGCTCGCCGCACGGGGGGGTGCGGACATTCTGGATTTGAAGGACCCGAAAACAGGCGCGCTCGGGGCATGGCCGCTGGACGGCATTGTCCGCGCCGTCGATACGGCCCGCCAATGGCTCATCCGCGCGCCGCTGAGCGCCACGGTGGGCGACCTGCCGATGGTCCCTGCGGCCGTGACGAGGCGCGTCGCCGAAACCTCGGCCTGCGGGGTCGAGTACGTGAAGATCGGCCTGTTTCCGTCCGGCGATCCGGTGGGCTGCGTGGCCGCGCTGGCGCCGGAGGCCCGGCGGGGCACCCGCATCGTCGCCGTGCTGTTCGCCGATCTTTGGACCGACCCCGGCACATTGCTTCCTGATATCGCGAAAGCCGGCTTCGCCGGAGCCATGCTCGACACCGCGGGAAAAGCCTCCGGCGGGTTGCTGCGGCACAAGACGAAGGACGAACTGGCGCGCTTCCTGGCACAGGCACGCGGTTACGGCCTGTTGACCGGGCTCGCCGGTTCACTGCGCCTGGATGACATTCCGGCATTGCTGCCGCTCGCACCCGATTATCTCGGTTTCCGCACCGCGCTGTGCGCCGGTGCCGACCGGGGCAGCGCGTTGGACCCGGCCGCGCTGGCCGCGGTCCGCGACGCCGTCCCGGAGCAGCCCCTCACCGGTTGAACGCGCGACCCACTACTGCCCGGTGCTCTGCTTCGGCGGCTGGGAGGTGGCGTTGCCGCCCTGCGACACCGAGCCGCCACCGATGGTGCCCTGCCGCTGTCCGGCCAGGGAGTTGTCCGGCAGAGCGCCGGTGCCGCTCGTGGAACCGCCCGACGCACCGGACGCCGGCGAGTCAGGCGTGGATGTGCCGGACGTGCCGCCTTGTCCGCCGCCCTGGGAAACCGAGCCGCCGACGGTGCCCTGTCGCTGCCCAGCCAGGGAGTTGTCCGGCAGAGCGCCGGTCGAAGGGCTGGAGCTTTGGCTTCCCGAGCCTTGAGGCATCGCGCCGCCCGTGCTTTGGGCCGACGCCGGAACCGCCGCCGCGGCCGACGCGAGGGCCAGCAGAGACGCACCGGCCAGGATGTGCAGATGTTTCATGGACCTGTCCTCCGGCATGATGTTGGACGAATATGGGAAAGATCGGGCGCTGCTAACCCGCGTCCTTCGTGCTGCGGTTCTGGCGGGACGCTTCGCCCATGCGGCCGATGTCCTCCTTCGCCCGCTCATCCCGCCCGGCGTCCTGCGGTTGGTCCTTCTTGAATTCCTGCTCGCTGCCGAGAACGCTCTTCTCGCCGCGAGGCTGGTCCTGAGTCTTGTCGGAATTTCCCGTCATGACGTTTCCTCCACCCGTGCCCGCCCGGCGGGATGACCGGACGGTCGTCTGCTCCATCAACCGCAGGTCGCCGGGGGCGGTTCCGCTCGTCCTGTCACCCCTGTTCCGCCGGCCCGCCGCGGCGGGCCCAGAACCCCCGTCCAGGGTCGTAGGCGAGGATCGCCCCCCCGAGGAACAGCACGAGGCACGCGGTGACAGCCAGGAACGCCGTGCCGTTGAATTGCAGATACAGAGCGAAGCGGATCAGCTCGACGGCCTGCGTGAAGGGGTTGATCCCGGCGATCCAGGCGAGCGTCGGGCTGCCCTCGCGGATGCGCCACAGCGGGTAGAGCGCGGAGGAGGCGAAGAACATCGGGAAGATGACGAAGTTCATCACGCCCGCGAAATTCTCCAGTTGCCGGATGAAGGAGGACAGCAGGAGGCCGAGCGCGCCCAGCATCAGCCCGCTCAGCACCAAGGCCGGCAGCACGGCGAGATAGCCGAGTTCCGGCGGCTGGACGCCCCAGAACCAAGCGATGGCGAGGAAGACGTAGACCTGGGCGATGGACACCAGAACGCCGGCCAGCAGCTTGCAGACCAGAAGGTACCAGCGCGGCAACGGGCTGACCAGCAGGGTCTTCATGCTGCCCATCTCGCGGTCGTAGACCATGGACAGCGAACTCTGCATCCCGTTGAAGAGCTGGATCATCGCCACCAACCCCGGCGTCACGTAATCCTCGTAGAGGATGTAGGTCTCATAAGGTGGGATGATCGACAGGCCGAGCACCGCGCGGAAGCCCACCGCGAAGATGACCAGCCAGACCAGCGGCCGCACCAGGGCGGCGAAGAACCGCTCGCGCTGGTGCACGAAGCGCAACCCTTCGCGGACGATGACCGCACGCAGGCAGCGCCAATAGAGCGTCGCGTTCATTCCACCACCCCCTTCGCCGTCAGGCGGGCGAAGGCATCATCCAAAGTCGCGGTACCGGTGGCGGCGCGCACCTCATCCACCAGCCCGGACACCAGCACGCGCCCGCGGTGCAGCACCACGACTCCGTCGCCGTCGCGCGCCTCGTCGATCAGGTGGGTCGCCCAGAGCACGGCCAGCCCGCGCTCCCGGCAGAGGTCGTGCACATGGTCGAGGACCTGCCGGCGCAGCTCGATGTCGAGCCCGACGGTCGGCTCGTCCAGCAGCAGCAGGCTCGGGCGATGCAGCAGCGCGCGGGCGATCTCCACCCGCCGCCGCTGCCCGCCGGACAGGGTGCGCACCCGGCTCGTCCGCGCGCTCGGCCAAGCCGATGCGGGCGAGTTCCTCCCCTGCCCGGGCTTCTATGTCGGCGGACGCCAAGCCGTGCAGCCCACCGTGGTAGCGCAGGTTCTGGATGACGGTCAGGTCCGGGTCGAGCGTCGGCTGCTGGAACACCACGCCGATGCGCGCCAGCGCCTGGGCCGGGTGCCGGCGCATGTCGAAGCCGAAGACCCGCATGCTCCCCTGGCGGGTGTTGTAGATTCGCGTGATCAGGGAGAAGAGCGTCGTCTTCCCGGCGCCGTTGAGCCCCAGCAACACCGTGAACCGCCCCGCGGGGACGCCGAACGACACGCCGTCCAGCGCCGTCCGCGATCCAAAACTGTGACTCAGCCCCTCGACCGCCAGGACCGGTTCCGCCGCGGCGTCACCGGAACGGGCTTGCGGGTCGGGTGGCGCCGTTTCGAAGCAATCCATGTCGTCTCCATCGCCGGGAGCCGTTGCGCTCGCCTGCTAGCCCTCTCCCCAGAGGGGAGAGGGGATTTGGAAAGCCCCCCATCACGGCTTGACGATCACGCCCCAAGGCGCGCCGCCGACCGAGATCGACTTCACGACCCGGCCGCGCTCCAGGTCCATCACCGACATGTCGTTGCTGACGCCGTTCGTCGTGTAGAGGCGCTTCTCGTCCGGTGACAGCGCCAGATTCCACACACGCTGGCCGACGAGATGGTAGCGCTTCACCTCGTAGGTCTTGGCATCGACCTCGGCGACCCGGTTGGCCGGGCCGAGGGCGACGAAGGCGCGTTGACCATCGCTGGTCAATTGGATGCCGACCGGCTGGATGGATTCGCGCGGGACGCCCTGAACCGCGAAGCTGATCTTATGGACGAGCTTGCGCGACGCCGCATCGATGACGCTGACCGTTCCGCCGACCTCGGACGATACCCAGACGAACCGCCCATCTCCCGTGAACTGGGCGACGCGCGGGCGCGCGTCGACCAGCACGTTGTCGATGATCTTGTGCGACTCCGTGTCGATGAAATGGGCCATGTTCGTCGTTTCGGACGTGTTCACCAGGATCTTGCCGTCCGGGCTGACGCCCATGCCCTCCGGCTCCACCCCCACCTGGATCTCGCCGATGATCTTCTTGCTCGCGATGTCGACCACCGAGACCATGTTGTCGTCCTCGTTGGCGACGTAGAGCCGGTGCCCCTGCGGGTCCAGGACGAACAGCTCCGGATCGGGGCCGGAGGGCAGCCGGTCAACGACCTTCTGGGTCGCCACGTCGATGACGTCGATCCGGTTGTCGTCACCGACGCAGACGAAGATCTGCGTCATGTCCTCGTTGAAGGTGATGCCGCGCGGCCGGCGGCCGACCTTGATCGTGGCGACCACCTGCAGCTTGCCGCCGTCCACCACCGAGATGGTGTTGCTCTTCTCGTTCGACACGAAGATGGTGTCCGCCTGCGCGGGCTGGGCGACGGCGAAGCCCAGCAGCGCTAACGCGCCGATCCGGGCGGCTCCTCCGGTTAACGACATCACGTTCCCTCCCATGGTTGCCCCCTGCCGGGGCTCTTCTCAGCGGTTGCGGCACCGGCTTTCCGGGCGGTCGTCGCCGAGCGTGTCGAGTTCCGAGAACTGGTGCAGGTAGCCCGGCTGCGGCGACACCGAGACGAGCACCCGCGGCCCGGCCAGCAGCACCGGCTGCCGAAGCTGCCCGTCCCAGTCGCGGAAGGTCAGCCCCTGCCCCTTGAAGGCCGGCAGGGTGAAGTCCGGGCCGCGCACGAAGGCGGCGAGCGCCGCGGGGTCGGCGGACTTGGTGCGCGTCGCCGCCTCGCCCACCGCGCGGACGGCCATCCAGGCGGTGTAGTCGCGCGGGCGCATCCAGCGTCCGGCCTGCCGTTCGAAGCGGCTGTGGATCTGCGTCGCCCCCCACTGCTCATGCACGCGCGACCACGCCGTCGGGACGAGCCCATGGGTGCCGACGACCGGGCGGGGCAGCCACGTCTGATAGAGCAGATACTCGCCGAACCCGTCCGCCTCGTCGGCAACGACCAGCACGTCATGCTCGGTGCCCTGGGTGAAGGTCAGGATTTCCGACTGGACGGTGACGTGGCCGGTGTCGACGCGGCGGTTCGCGTCCTCGAACGTCCAACGCTTCTCCTCGATGATTTTGGCGCGGTAGCGCTTGGCGGCGGCGCGGACCGCGTCGGCGTAGGCGGCGTCCTGCGGCGTCCGCCCGACCACCAGCAGCCAGTTCATCCATTTCCGGGACGCGAGATACTGGGCCAGCGCGTCGGCCTGCATCCGCCGGCTGGGCGTCACGTGCAGCAGGTTGGCGCGGCAGCGCTCGTTGCGCAGGTCGTCGTCCGGGGCGCGGGTGTTGAAGATCAGCATGTCGCCCGCCTCGGGCGCCGCCGCCGCGGCGAGCAGCGCATCCTCCTTGAGGTCGGCGACGAGCAGGCGCACGCCCTGCCCGGCGAGGTCGCGCACGGCGTCCTCGACGCGCCCGTCCTCAGGCACCGTCACCTCGACCAGATCGAAGCGCTGATTGAGGAACCGCCCGGTCGTGTTGTTGTCGGCGATGGCGAGGCGGGCGCCCTGGACGCCCTCGTCCTCCGACACCGGTTCGAGGAAGGTCTGTGGAATCCGCAGCTCCTCCGCGCGGGTCAGATAGCCGATGCGGACCTCCAGCGGATCGGCACCCCAGGCCGGGGCTCCGAACAGGAGCGCTGCGGCAATGGTCAGAAGGGCGCCGGCCCGGCTCACGGGAGTGCGCCCGCTACGCCGTCGAAAGGATAAGCACCTCTCCAACTCCTCCAGCCGACCGGTCGCCGATAAGGCGCCGGGCACGGGTTCCGGCGGTTGGGAATCCACTGGGCCAAGCCCCGCCATCGATCAGCTCCTTCCGCATCAGGTCCAGAAACAGCCAGTCGTTCATGCCGCCATCGACGAAGCCGGACGGAACAGCATCCGGCGCTTGGGACAGCAGGATGGAACCGCGCCGCATGGCCTGCCCCGCATCGGGACCGCAACCGGCGCCGACGACGATGGTCCCAGCGATCATCCGGGCGCCGCACAGGCTCCCCACCCGTCCGTGGACGGCGATCAGGCCACGGCGCATCCGCTCGCCGACACGGTCCCCGGCGTTGCCCATGACGACGGCGGAGCCGCCGCTCATGCCACGCGTGCCACCGGCCAGCGGCGCCCCCAGGAAGTCCCCGGCATCGCCCGCGACGCGCAGGCACCCGCCGACCATCCCGGCGGCAGCGAAGGCGCCGCAGCTCCCCGCGACGGTCAGCGTGCCACCGCGCATGGCGCTGCCAGCGTAGGCGCCGCACTCCCCCTCGACCTGGAGATCCCCGGCGGTCATGCCCGCCCCCACTCCGTCGAGCATCGCGCCGCCGGGACGCAGGATCAGGGTACCGGGAGGGCCGCCGTCCTCCAGCGTGAACAGCGCGTCCAACCGGTGACGCCCCCGCCCACGGACCAGCATCAGCCTGGCCAGCGCCTCCCGCCCGCCCTCAATCAGTCGTTCGGGCAGGACGCCAGTCATGTCGATCGGCGGACCAGAAGGATCGCGCGTGGTGAGGATGACGCCGCTCATGCCATCACCTCGTGCAGGCGGAACTGGTAGCGGCCGAGCTTGCCGCCGTAGTTGCCGGCGGTGACCGACACCACGCCACCCGTGGCGCCTTGGCCGGCGACCGCGGTGATGCCCGCGCGCATGGCGGCGCCGACCGCCGCTTCGTTCACGCCGTCGATGACCAGTTCAAGGATGGACTCCACCCCCTCCGGCACCAGAGACGCCGGCACCGCCGCCCGAAGCGTCGGGCAGAAGGCGGTGTTGGTGGAGGCGATCATGCCCTTGTACTTGCCGCCGATCTTGGAGCCGGAGCGGACCACCCCACCGGGAAAGGGCAGGATGGCGCCCGGCACCTCGCGGATCGCCAGGACCGCAGCCTGCGCCGCCGCCAGCCCGGCGCGGCGGTCCGCCGCCAGGATGATGAAGTTGCCGCCGCCGACGCCGTCGACCGCCGCGGTGGCCGCCTCGCACAGGAACTCGCCGTCCATCACCGGAATGCGCCAATAGCGACGGCTGCCCACCCGCTTGGCGATCTGCCAGCCGTCGCCGAAATAGCGCAATGCGTTGCCGAGCGGGATTGTCGGCCCGTTCCGCAGTCCCGCGTAGCAGGCCGTTCCGGGGCAGGTCATGACACACTGCCCGACGCGGCGCGCCACCTGCTTCGCCAGTTCCGCCCTGGACATGGCAAACAGCAGCACCGCGGCGCCGGGCCGGGAGTCCGGGGTTTCATCGGATGGCAACACGCGCTCCAGTGCCGCCTCGCAGCCGCAGGCGATGACCGAGGTGGCGAAACCCGTCATGCTGACCACCGCCGCCTGCACCCAGGCCGGCGTATCGGCGGTGATCACCAGCCGCGTGCCGAGCATGGGGAAGGCCTCGGCGAAGGTGTCCTCGATGTGGACGCCGTTGAGCCGCATCAGAACGCCCCCATCAAAATGATCCGGGCTGACACGCGTGGCGGATCAGGCCGATGCCGCCGCGGATCTCCTCCTCCGCGATGCGGAAATGCGTCAGCCGCTGGCCCATGCGCTCGTCGAAACGGCGCGCCATCCAGGACTCGATCGTCGGATCGTAGGCGGGCTCCACCACATGCGTGCGCCCCTGGAGGAACGCCACCACCACGCCATCGCGGACGATCAGCCGGCCATCCTTGAAGACGAGGTCCGGTTTCTCGAACATGGCGCGGCGGTCCGGCCGGTCGGTGTAGACGGTGATGTCGGCGACCGCCCCCGGACCGAGATGGCCACGGTCGGACAGGCCCAGGATGCGCGCCGGGGCGGCGCGGGTCATAGCGGCGATCTCGCCCAGCGAATACTCGCGCGTCAGCGATCCCAAGATGGTGTGCTCCGGCAACGCCGGGTGCAGCTCCGCCATCCGGGCGAGGCGATAATCGCGATCCATCAGCAGGCGGATCAGCTCGGGATAGCTGGTGAAGGGCGCGCCGTTGGGGTGGTCGGTGGTGAGGAAGACGCGCCATGGGTCCTCAATCAGCAGGAACAGTTCCAGCCCGATCGCCCATTGCAGCGCGTTGACGAAGGCCTTGTCGCGGTAACGGAAGGGCACGACGCCGCAGCCCGCGTCGCATTCGATGTCCATCATCACCCATTTCTTCGGGTGGGCGAGCCCGGCGTTGTTCATCTGCGCCATGGTGTCGGCCGAGGCTGTCACCGTCTGGCCGAACATGATCTGCCCGACGTCCACCGAGATGTTGGGCCGGCGGTTGACCGCCTCGGCCACGCGCGCGGCGGCGGAGGAGAATTTCCGGTCGCCCTCGGCGCCATAGGCGTGGAACTGGACGTGGGTGAGGTGGAGCCGCAGGCCATCGACCGCCGCGATGCTGTCGAGCGTCGCCTCGACATTGCCGGGGACGCCGAGATTGAAGCCGTGCAGGTGCAACGGGTGCGGGATCCCCAGCCGCTGCACCGCCCCCGCCAGGGCGGTGAGGATGCGGCGCGGCGTGATGGCGTGGAAGGGGCCGTTCTCGTCCACGTCGAGGCGGCGCTGGTTGTACTTGAAGGCGTTGATTCCGCCGGGATTCACCGCCTTGACCGCGAGGCTGCGCGTGGCGTTCAGCATGAAGCCGACGTAATCGGCCACTGCCTCCTCCCCGGCCCCGGAGGCGAGAAGTTCCAGCAGCAGGTCGTCGTTGCCCAGCACCAGATAGCCGCCGGTGTCGATCAGCGGAATGTCCGCCATTTCCAGGTGGGCGTGGCGGGCGTTGCTCGGCAGCATCGCCGGCTCGAAGGCCGCCGTGTAACCCATCTGGGCGTAGCGGCAGCCGGTGGCGTATGTGGACGGGGTGGCGAGGCCGACGCATCCGCAAGGCTCCTGCGCCGACGCGCGATGCTCCTCCGCCATCAGCAGACGCGCGATGTTGACCTTTCCCCCGGCGATGTGGCTGTGGATGTCGATGGCGCCGGCCATCACGACCCGCCCGGACAGGTCGTGGACCTCGTCCGGCGCGGCGCCGGGGCCGGGATCGGCGACGATCCGCCCGTCCTGGAGGAACAGGTCGTCCACCGCGCCGTCGCGCCCGTTGGCTGGGTCGTAAATGCGCCCCCCGGCGAGTTTCGTCAGCATGCGGGGGCCTCCTGCGGCAGGGCGGCGGCAATGGCTTTCAGCACGGTCGCGGTGTCCGGCAAGCCACGGTCGATCAGGCCCCGCGCGCGCAGGGCGACCACTGTGTCGCTGCGGAAGACGTGGGCCGCATGGTCGATGCCCGGCGTTCCGACGGGAATGAACACCGCCGGTTCGTCGGCAAAGGCGGTTCCCGGTGGGGCCAGCGCGACGACGGTCTGCCCCGTGGGAAAGGCCGGCACCTCCGGCCGGAAGGCGGACACCCAGACGACGGCGTCCGCCACGGCCGTGTACCGCGCCCAGGCGAAGCGGTGGGGATCGTGCAGCGGCGCCCCTCCGGCCAGCGACATGCGCAGCGGCACTCCAAAGCGCCATGTGCAGACCTGATTGACCCCGATCACATTGTCGTGCCCGGCCAGCGGCAGGCCGGCGCAGCGGGTGTGGCGGTTCGCGTCGCGCACGAGGCGGACCAGCCGCTCCACCGTCAGGTCGGCGTGCGGCCCCTCGAAGGCGGCGGCGGCCCAGGCCACGACCGCGTAGCGGGCCATCACCAACCGCTCCGCCAGGGCGGCGATGTCGCCGGCCGCGATGCCAGCGGCTCCCGAGGCACGGGACGGATCGGGCAAGGACGCGGCCAGCGCCGCCGCCGCGTCCTCAATCTTCGCAGGATCACCGGCCAGCACCGTGACGGGAAGACCCGAAAGAGCAGCGCGCGTGCTGTCCAGAGGTTCGCCGCACAGGAACACCATCTCCCGCGATGGCGGTGTCTGGAGGGCCGGCGCGGGCGCCACCCAGCGCTCGAAGAGGCGCGGGTGCAGCGCCGCCGGGTCCGGTCCGGCCACCAGCAGAAGGTCGCAGCGGTTGCGCAGCTCGGCCAGGGTGGTGGCGATCCAGCCCGTGCGCTGGAGCACCGTCAGATTTCGGTACAGCCCGTCGGACAGCGCGTGATCGACCACCGCGCCCAGCCGTTCGGCGAGCGCCAGGGCGGCCCGCGCCCCATCGACGTCGGTGCCGAGCCCGGCCACCAGGGGCGTCTGCGCCGCCGCCAGCACCGCGGCCGCGGCCTCCACCGCCTCCGCCAGCGGCACCGCGACGCCCGCGACGCGTGGAGGTTCCGCCGCCGTCGTTCGGGAGTATCCCTCGCGCGCCACCGGGCAATCGGTGGAGCGAACCGTCAGCGTCGAGGGTGGTTCCTCCTCGATGGTCAGGTCGTCGCAGCCGAGGCCGCAGAACGGACACACAACGTCACGATGGACGGCATGAGGGATTGGTCGCTCGCTCGCCATGCCGTCAGTCGTACTTGATGTAGGCGAAGCGCGGATCGTCCTTGGGCGTTCCCTCCAGCGCGCCGCCGTCACGGGCGGGCTGCCACTGGATGACCTCCTCGATCTTGCGGGCGAGGTCGAAATCCTTGTCGGTGATGCCCTTGGCGGAATGGGTCTTCAGCCGCACCTCGACCCAGGCGTAGGAGGCGGTGAGGTCCGGGTGATGCCACGCCGCCTCCGCCAGATGGCCGACCGCGTTGATCACCATCAGGGTACCCTTCCAACTGTTCGTCTTGTACTTCCGCCGGATCCAGCCGTCCTCGAACCGCCACCGCGGCAATATTTGCTGCAGTCGCTCAGCGATTTCCGTATCGGAATAGGTGGTTTCCTGAACCGCGGTCATGTCTTCCTCCCCGAAGTGACCGAACAGTCCTCACCCCGAAGAGGTATATACTATTGGATCGGGGTCTTTTTTTAACGCAAGATTATCATAGCCAAAAGAACGACGCAACTTTCCTTAAACGAGTGAGGTCCTTATGCCACTCGGCGTCGATGAAGTCAGGGAGTTGCGGGTCACGGCGCCCGCGCGATTGCATCTGGGTTTTCTCGACATGAACGGCGGCCTGGGCCGCCGTTTCGGCAGCCTGGGGCTGACGCTCGACGGGATGGCAACGACCCTCCGGGCGCGCCCGTCCGACCGCCTCTGCGCGAGCGGCCCGTCGGCGGAGCGCGCGCTGACGGCCGCGCGGGCGGTCTGCGACCGCTTCCGCTGGCCGGCCCGCGCCGAACTGACCGTGGAGGAGGCCATTCCCGAGCATGTCGGGCTGGGCTCCGGCACCCAGCTCGGTCTGGCGGTCGGCACCGCGCTCGCGCATCTGCACGGGCGGCCTTCGACGGTCCGCCGCCTCGCCGCGGAGCTGGAGCGCGGCGCCCGCTCCGGCATCGGGATTGGCGCCTTCGAGAAGGGTGGCGTGATCCTCGACGGCGGCCGCGGGCCGGACGACGCACCGCCGCCCATCGTCGCCCGCCTGCCCTTTCCGGAGGCGTGGCGGGTGCTGCTGATCCTGCACCGCGACGGCCAGGGTTTGCACGGCACCGCCGAGCTGCAGGCCTTCAAAGCGCTGCCGCCCTTTCCGGCGGAGCGGGCCGGACATCTCTGCCGCCTGATCGTCATGGCGGCGCTTCCGGCCCTGATCGAGGGCGATGCCGACCGCTTCGGGCAGGCGGTGGGCGAGCTGCAACGCACGGTGGGCGATCATTTCGCCCCGGTCCAGGGTGGGCGCTTCACCAGCCCCCTGGTGGCCGACGCGCTGGCGTGGCTGGAGGCCGAGGGGATTCCCGGCGTCGGACAGACGTCCTGGGGGCCGACCGGCTTCGCCATCGTCGGCGACGCCCGGCGGGCCGAGGCCCTGCTGGCGGAGGCGCGGCGCCGCTGGGCGGGGACCGCGCTGGACTTCCATCTGGCCCGCGGCCGCAACGACGGCGCGACGCTGGAATCCACCACCGACCGGGTGGTGCTGCGGGCCTCCTGACCCCTCCACACCCGAGCCAAGCGGGAGGCGCGCCATGGCCGCACCCTACGTTCTGCACATGCTGACGCCGCTGAAGCACGTCAGCGCCTTCGACGTCAACATGGCGGCGGACGCCGGCATGGGGCCGCTGTTCCCCTACACCGGCGTCGCGCTGGAAGAGGTCACCGGCATCACCCAGGACGCCATGTTCTCCCGCGACCCGGCGAACGCGGCGCGCACCGGGCTGTTCATCGGTGGGCGCGACGCGGTCCTGGCGCTCGACATGATGGACGCCGCCCGCAAGGCCATGTTCGCGCCCTTCACCATCTCGGTCATGGTCGATCCGTCGGGCGCCTTCACGACGGCCGGCGCCATGGTCGCCGTCGTCGAGCGCGCCCTGCGCCGCAGCCATCCGGACGGGATCAAGGGGCTGACCCTCAAGGTGTTCGGCGCGACCGGCGTGGTCGGCGGAATCGCCGCCGTGATCGCGGCCCTCGCTGGCGCCCGCGTCACCCTGGTCAGTCACCGCGGTCTGTCGGGCGTCGAACCGAAGGCCGCCGAGTTCCGCCGACGCTTCGGGGTGGAGCTTGCCTGCGCCGACGCGCCCGACGACGCGGCTCGGGAAGCGCTGCTCGGCGATGCCGAGGTGGTGTTCGGCTGCGGGCGGGCCGGCGTTCAGATCCTGTCGGCGCGCAACCTCGCCGCGGCGGGCCGCCTGCTGGTCGCGGCGGACATCAACGCGGTTCCGCCGTCCGGGATCGAAGGGGTCGGCCCCAAGGACAACGGTACGCCGCTTCCCGGCGGGCGCGGCGTCGGTGTCGGCGCGCTGGCGGTCGGCGCGGTCAAGTTCCGGGTGCAGCACGCCCTGCTGACGCGCCTCGCCGCGGCGAAGTCGGCGGTGTATCTGGATTTCTGCGATGCCTACGACGCCGCCCGCCAGATCGCCGGCTGAGCCGGTGGCGGAAGGTCCGAACATCGTCGTCGCGGCCCTATCGGCGCGGGCACTGGCCGCCGCTGCCCGCCGCGCCGGCCGGCGGCCGGCGTCCATCGATCTGTTCGCCGATCTGGACACCATGCAGCTTGCCGAGCCCTGCCTGCGCCTGCCCGCCGAGGGGCTGCGCCTGGAATTCGCCCCCCTTCTGGACGCCCTGGCGCGGGCGGAGCTGCGCGGTCTGCCGCTGGTCTATGGCGCCGGCTTCGAGGACGACCCGGCGCTTCTGGCGCGCCTCGCGGAGGATCGGCCGGTGATGGGCAACCGGCCCGAGGTGGTGGCGCGTGTCAAGGACCCGCTCCGCTTCGCCGCGATCCTGCACGGGCTCGGCATCTCCCACCCTCCGGTCGGGGCAGCCTTGGACGGATCGTCCGGTGACCTTCTGCGGAAACGGATCGGCGGCAGCGGCGGTGCGCACATCACCCCCGCGGCGGGGACGCGGCCCGAACCGGGCTGGTACGTCCAGCGCCGCGTCGCCGGTCATGCCCTGTCGGTCCTCTTCCTCGCGGACGGTGACCGCGCCGTCATCGTCGGGCTGAGCCGGCAGTGGACCGCGCCGACCCCGGAAAGCCCTTACCGCTACGGCGGGGCGGCCGGACCGTGGCGCTGTCCGGAGCGCTGGACCGCGACCGTGCCGGCCATGATCAACCGCCTTGCGGCGGCGTTCGAGCTGGTCGGGCTGAACAGCGCCGATTTCCTGGTGACCGGATCGGACTTTCATCTGTTGGAGATCAATCCGCGTCCCGGCGCGACGCTGGACGTCTTCGACCGTCCGCCGCTGCCGTCGCTGCTCGCCCTCCACCTGGACGCCTGCGCCAGGCGCCTGCCCGACCGCCTGCCTGCCTTGCCGGGATGCCGGGCCGCCGCGGTGCTCTACGCCGATGCGCCCCTCCGCATCGAGGCGGGCCGGTGCTGGCCGGCCTGGACCGCGGACCGGCCGGCGGCGCCCGTCACTATCGGGCGCGGCGAGCCGGTCTGCACGGTGTTCGGCGCCGGCCCAAGCGTCGGCGCGGCGCGGCATCACGCCGAGCGGCGGCAACGCGAACTGGCGGCCCTCGCCGCGATGGAGATGCAGCCATGACCACGGAAACGCCGTCCGATCCGCGCCCGAGCCTCGCCGCGCTGTCGGCGCCGCTGGTCGAACGGCTGGTGGCCGATGCCCCGCTGCTCCGTCTCGGCATCCAGAGGGTCGGCGGGGCCTGCGTCGTCGATGCCGGGATCGGCCATCCCGGCGGGCTGGAGGCCGGACGGCGCATCGCCGAGCTGTGCATGGGCGGCCTTGGCCGGGTAGCGTTCGGCCCGATCTCCAGCCTGCCGTCCTGGCCGTTCGGCGTCACCGTCCACAGCGCGCAGCCGGTCCTCGCTTGCCTCGGCAGCCAGTATGCCGGCTGGAGCCTCAGCCACGGCAGCGGAAAGGGCGCCTTCTTCGCGCTCGGCTCCGGCCCCGGCCGCGCGTTGGCCCGGCAGGAGGCACTGTTCGACGAACTGGCCTACCGCGACACGGCCGACGCGGCGGCCTTCGTCATGGAAGCGACGGCGGTGCCGCCCGCCGAACTGATCGCCCAAATCGCCACCACCTGCGGCATCGCCGCGGACCGGCTGACCCTGGTCCTCACCCCGACGCAGAGCCTCGCCGGGACCACCCAGGTGGTCGCCCGCGTGCTGGAGGTCGCCCTGCACAAGCTGCATGCCCTAGGCTTCCCGCTCGACCGCGTCGTCGACGGCATCGGCATGGCGCCGCTTCCCCCGCCGGGCGGCGGTTTCCTCACCGCGATGGGCCGCACCAACGACGCGATCCTCTACGGCGGCACCGTCCATCTGCACGTCACCGGTCCGGACGACGCGGCGGAGGATCTGGCGCAGCGCCTGCCCTCCGCCGCCTCGCGGGACCACGGGCGCCCCTTCGCGGAGATTTTCGCGGCGGCGAAGGGGGACTTCTACGCCATCGATTCCATGCTGTTCAGCCCGGCGCACGTGACCGTCACCGCTCTGGACAGCGGGCGCAGCTTCCACGGTGGAACCCTCGCCCCGAACCTCGTGGAGCGCTCGTTCCGCGATGTCCGGTGAGCGCGCCGCCCTCATCCTCACCGAGCGGCCCGACTGGCACACGCCGCGGCTGGTCCGGGCCATCGAGGCACGCGGCCTGCCCTGCCGCTGCGTCTCGCCGCGGCGCTGCGGGATCGCCGTCGGCCACACGGCGACCGGTCTGCTGATCCCCGGCTTCGAGGACACGCTGCCGGCGGGCGTCTTCGTCCGCGCGGTGGGCCAGGGCAGCTTCGAACAGGTGACGCTGCGCCTCGGCGTGCTCCACGCGCTGCGCAACCTCGGGGTGCCGGTCTGCAACGGCGCGGGGGCCATCGAGCGCTGCGTGGACAAGAGCATGACCAGCTTCCTGCTGGCCCGCGCCGGCCTGCCCACTCCACCGGCCCTCGCCACGCAGGAGGCCGAACCGACCCGGCGCCTCCTCGACCGCACGCCCGATCAGGTGCTGAAGCCGCTGTTCGGCGCGCAGGGTCGCGGCCTGCAACGGCTGGACGGACCCGACGCGCTGCCCGACGCCGAAGCGGTCGGCGGCGTCTACTATCTCCAGCCCTTCATACCGCCGCGGACCGAAGGCGCGTGGCGGGACCGCCGCGTCTTCGTGGTGGGCGGACGGGCGGTCGCCGCGATGACCCGGCACGGGCGGAGTTGGATCACCAACGTCCACCAGGGGGGGGCGTGCGAGGCCGCCCCCGCCGACGACGAACCCGCCGCGCTCGCCGTCCGCGCCACCGCGGCGGTGGGTGCGAGTTATGCGGGCGTCGATCTGATCCAGGACCGGACGGGGTGCTGGCTGGTGCTGGAGGTCAACAGCATGCCGGCGTGGCAAGGGTTGCAACGGGTCAGCGCGGTGGATATCGCCGACGCTCTGGCCGCCGACTTCGTGGAACACGTCGGCGCATGATCGGTGGACGCATGATCGACTGGGCGCCGATTCCCCCCGATCCGGCCTCCGGCGTTGCTGGCGCCTACCGCGCCGCCTGCCATCTGGAGCTGCGCGCGCTGAAGCCCGGAAACGTCCACATCCATGCCGAGGGGCATGGCATGACCGTCGCCCAATTCCTCGCCAGCGCCGAGACGACCGCGCCCATCCTCGCGCGGCCGGGGCTGGGCGTCGGGGAGAGGCTGCACGCCGCCGTCCGCGCCACGCGGGACGCCGTCGGCTGCAACACCAACCTCGGCATTCTGCTGCTGGCCGCACCGCTGGCCCAGGCCGTGCTGATGCCCGGCGACGCCCCCTTGCGCGACCGGTTGCGCCATGTCCTCGGCAGCCTGACGGTGGCGGATGCCGATCTGGCCTTCCAGGCGATCACGCTGGCCGAACCTGCCGGGTTGGGCCGCGTCGAGGGGGCGGACGTGCACGCCCCGGCGCGGGTGACCCTGCTCGACGCCATGCGGGAGGCGCAGGACCGCGACACCATCGCCCGTCAATACGCAACGGGCTTCGCAGACATCTTCGACACCGGCGTGCCGAGCCTGCGGCGATGGCTGGACGCCGGGGCGGGGTTCGAACAGGCCACGGAAATGATTTATGTCGAATTCCTCGCCACCCTGCCCGACAGCCATGTCATCCGAAAATACGGGCGGGAGCGTTCTGAATGGTTACGCGCACGGGCTTCGGAATTGAGGGAAAACACGGCCCCGGATCGTGCATTCACGCTAACGCGATCGCGCTTGGCGGAACTGGACCGGGACCTCAAATACAATGGCGTCAACCCGGGAACGACCGCGGATATTGTCGTGGGTTGCCTCCTTGCGTTCTGGCTCATGCAATCCCCGCAGCCGCCCGTCATAACGGACGTTCTTCGAAAAGATGCGCTCCACGAAGAACGCCGGCAACACTAGGGAGAGAGGACATGCCGATGTGGGGAGGACAGTCCACGAAGATCAACCGCGTGCTCGTCGGCGAATCGCTGGTCGGTGATGGGAACGAGGTCGCCCACATTGACCTGATCATGGGACCGCGCGGCAGCGCCGTGGAAACGGCCTTCTGCAACGCGCTGACCAACAACAAGGACGGCTTCACCGCCCTTCTCGCGGTCGTCGCACCCAACCTGATGTGCAAGCCGGCGACCATCCTGTTCAACAAGGTCACCATCAAGGGCGCGGAACAGGCGGTGCAGATGTTCGGCCCCGCCCAGCACGCCGTCGCCAAGGCCGTGGCCGACTGCGTGTCGGAAGGCACCATCCCGCAGGACGAGATCGACAACATCTTCATCTGCGTCGGCGTCTTCATCCATTGGGAAGCCAAGGACAACGCCAAGATCCAGGACTACAACTACCGCGCCACCAAGGAGGCCATCGAGCGCGCGGTCGCCAGCTTCCCGAGCGCGCAGGACCTGATGAGCCAGAAGGACAAGGTGAAGCACCCCTTCGCCGCGTGACCGGCTTACCGGTTCAGGGCATCCAGCTCCGTGCCGCCGAGGCGCCCGTCGTGCAGCGCCGTCGCCACCAGGGCGCCGGCGCTGCCGCGCCCCGCGAGGTCCCGGAGGTCGTCGCCATTGCGCACACCGCCGGCGGCGAACAGGCTGGCCTGCGGCTTGGTCCGGCCGATCTCCGCGAGTCGGCCCCAGTCCGGCCCCTCCCCCGAACCGACACGGGCCAGGGTCATGACGATGATCCTCTGCGGCCACAGGTCGGGACTCTCCAGCAGGCCGGGCGGCCCGACGAAGCGGTCGCGGAAGTCGAGCGAGAGGATTACCCGGTCCCAAACCGGATCGGCCTTCAGCGCGGCGAGCGGCGCGAGGCCGTCCAGGCTCTCGCTGCCGAGCACCGCGTCACCGAGCCCCGACGCAACGAAGCCCCGCACCTCATCGGCGGTGCGGAACCCGGCATCGACCCAGAACCCGACGTCCGGGAAGGCCGCTTTCAGCCGCGCCAGCGCCAAGCGGTTGCCGCCGGTGCCCTGGATGGCGTCGAGGTCGGCGGCGTAGACGACGCGGAAGGGATGCAGACGCAGCAGACCACCGACCACCGCCACCGGGTCGTTGCCGGCGCACAGCGAGGAGCGCAGGGACGGGTAGCGGCCCCGGTCCCCGCGGCGGGCGTGCACCACGCCGCCTTCCCTCAAGTCGATCACCGGAACGACGTGGAACATCTCGCCCTCCCTCGGCTGCATGATGGCGGAGCTCATGCGCATCTTGGTCTGTGAGTTCGTGACCGGCGGCGGCATGCCCTCGGACGCCGCCATCCCCGCCAGCCTCGCCCGCGAGGGCGACCTGATGCTCCACGCCCTGCTGGCCGACCTGCTGGAAGTGCCGGGGGTGGCGGTGACCGTCACCCGCGACGCCCGCCTTCCGCCGCTCGCGGCGCCCGTGCGCAGCATAACCACCACCGACCCGCGTGAGTCCTGGTCGCTTTGGGAGGACCTCGCCCGGCAGGCGAACGGCGTCTGGCCGATCGCCCCGGAAACCGACGGCGCGCTGGAGCGCTTCAGCCGCATGGTCGAGGCCAGCGGGCGCCGCCTGCTCAACAGCAGCGCCGACGCGGTGGCCGTCGCGTCCAGCAAAGCGACGACCGCGACCGTGCTGTCGGCGGCCGGGCTGCCCGTCGTCCCGGTCTGGCGCGTCGGTACCGTCGCTGCGGACGGGCCGCCGGGGAACGGGCCATGGGTCGTCAAGCCCGACGACGGGGCCGGATGCGTCGACACCCGGCTGATCCGCGACCATGCCGACTGGAAGGGCTGGCTGGCCGAGGCGGACCGGAGCGGCTTCGTGGTGCAGCCCTTCCAGCCCGGCACGCCGGCCAGCCTGTCGATGCTCTGCCGTGATGGACGAGCGTGGCCGCTGACCACCAATCGCCAGACCGTTTCGCTGTCCGGCGGACGCTTCTCCTACGGCGGTGGCACCATCGGCGGGATGAAGCTGACCCCCGCCCTTACCGATCTCGCGCAGGGCGTTGCGGCGGCACTGCCCGGCCTGTTCGGCTCCGTGGGCGTCGATGTCATCGTCGGTCCCGACGGGCCGACGATCATCGAGGTCAACCCGCGCCTGACCACCTCCTCGGTGGGGTTGCGGCGCGCGACGGGGCTGAACGCCGCCGCCGCGGTGCTTGATCTGGCGCGCGACCCGCCGGTTCCGCCGCCGCCGGTGACGCGCATCGAACCGGTCCTTCTGACGCTTGAGGGGTGAGCCATGGGTGGCGGCGCGTTGATCGGATTGGATATCGGCGGAGCGCATCTGAAGGCCGCCCTGTTCGACGAAACGGGGATGCTCCGCGACCTCGACCAGTGGCCCTGCCCGCTCTGGCTGGGCCTCGACCGCTTGGAGCAGGCCGTCGCGGCGGTGATCGCCCGCTGGGGCAAGCCATGCCACGTCGCTGCGACGATGACCGGGGAATTGGCCGACCTGTTCGACGACCGCGCGGACGGCGTGCGCCGCATCGCCGCCACGATGCGGTCCACCCTGCCCGCCGCGACGCTCAGCGTCTTCGCCGGCCCCCGCGGGTTGGTGCCGGTCGACGCCGTGCCCGACTGCGCGGAGGCGGTGGCCTCTGCCAACTGGTACGCCACCGCATTGGTGGCCGCGGCGGGCGGAGACGGCGTCCTGCTGGATGTCGGAAGCACCACGACCGACATCGTCCCGCTCGTCAGCGGCGGTCCTCTCCATGCCGGCTATTCCGATGCCGAGCGGCTGGACAGCGGCGAACTGGTCTACACGGGCGTCGTGCGCACACCGGTCATGGCGGTCGCCCGGGCCGTTCCCTATGGCGGGGGCCGGCGCACGCTGATGGCGGAGCTGTTCGCGACCATGGCCGACGTTCACCGCCTGACCGGAACGCTGCCGGAGGGCGCCGACCAACACCCGACGGCGGACGGGCGCGACCACGGCATCACGGCCAGCGCGCGGCGCCTGCTGCGGATGGTCGGCGACGATCTGGAGCCGGACGGCTTGCCGAAGGCCCGCCGCCTTGCCGGCCATCTCGCGGAACGCCAGTTCCGCCGGATCGAGGACGCGCTCGATCAGGTGCTGTCGCGGGGCTCGATGGCCGACGCCCCGCCGCTCGTCGGCGCCGGGGTTGGCCGTTTCCTGGTGCGGCGTCTGGCCGAACGCCGGGGGGCGGTCTACCGGGACTTCGAAGCGCATCTGCCGGTGGCGCCGGCCTTGCGGGAGCGTGCGGGATGGTTCGCCCCCGCCGTCAGCGTCGGCTGGCTGGCCTTCGACGGTGCGCCGCACAAACACCTTTGCCCGGTTGCCGCCCCCGTCGGGGCGGTTTCATACTTGCCTGATTGAACACAATGCAGGACCGGACGATGGCTGCTGCGGCCACGTTCCTCCGGCCGTCCGCTCACACGGCCCTTCGGCCGTCCGCTCACACGGCGCTGGCCGGCGTCTGGCTGTCCGTCTGGCTGTTTGGGGCGGCGGCCCCGGCGACGGCCGATCCCCTGCCCGTGTTCGAGGTCGCCCCCGGTGTGTTCGTGCACGCCGGCCACCACGAGGAAACCGACGCGACCAACGCCGGGGATATCGCCAACTGCGGGTTCGTCGTCGGGAACGACGCCGTCGCCGTGATCGACAGCGGTGGCTCACCAATTGTGGGACATCGTTTGCGTGAGGCGATCCGCGTCCACACCGACCGGCCCATCCGCTACGTCGTCAACACCCACATGCACCCGGACCATATTCTGGGAAACGTGGCCTTCCTGCCCGACCGGCCCGATTTCGTCGCCCACGGCAACCTCCAGGCAGCCCTGGCGGCACGCAGTGAGCATTACCGGCAGGCGTTCGACGCCGCGGTCGGTGCCGCCGCCGCCGCGGAGGTCCGGATCATCCCGCCGACCCTCGTGGTTTCCGACCGCCTGGAGCTGGATCTGGGCGGGCGCGTGCTCGACCTTGTCGCGTGGCCGGTGGCCCACACGGACAACGACCTGACGGTGCTCGACCGGCAGACGAAGACGCTGTGGGCCGGGGACCTGCTGTTCGTGGAGCGGGCGCCGGCCATCGACGGTTCGGTCCTCGGCTGGCTGCGCACCCTCGACGCTCTGGCCGCAGAACCGGCGGCGCGCGTCGTCCCCGGACACGGCCCGCCCTCTGCCCCATGGCCGGACGCGGCCGGGGACCTGCGCCGCTACCTGAGCCGGGTCGTCGAGGGTGTCCGCAAGGTCCAGGCCGCCCACGGCACGATTCAGCAGGCGGTCGAAACGGTCGCCGCCGACGAGGCGCCGCGCTGGCGCCTGTTCGACTCCTACAACCCGCGCAACGTGACGGCGGCCTTCGCCGAACTGGAATGGGAATGACACCATGACCACACCACACCGGATCATCCGCAGGTTGTCGGGCGTCACGCTGTCGGGCGCCGCCTGGCTGTGCCTGGGCAGCGTGGGCGCTCTGGCGGCCTCGCCGCAGGAGGAACGCTGGGACATGCTGCGCGACATGTATTTCTCGGGCCGCACGGTCGAGGATGCCGGGCCGCTCCTCAGCCTGGAGGCTCCGAAGCGGGCCAACGACGCGGCGGTCGTGCCCATCCGGATCGTGACGGCGCCGGGAAGCGGCGTCCAGGTGACCGCGGTCCATCTCATCGTCGATGAGAATCCCGTGCCGATGGCCGCGACCTTCCGTTTCGCCCATGGCGACAGCCCGCAGGCGATCGACACCCGTCTGCGGGTGAACGCCTACACCAACATCACCGCCGTCGCGGAGACCAGCGACGGGCGGCTGCTCCGCACCACGCAATTCGTCAAGGCGTCCGGAGGGTGCTCCGCTCCGGCACTGAAGAACGCCCAGCTCGCCGTCGCCCGCATGGGCAAGATGAAGCTGAACCTGCCCGACAACATCGCCGCCGGAAAGCCGCTGACCGCGCAACTGCTGATCAGCCACCCCAACTACACCGGCATGCAGTACGACCAGCTCAACTATTACTTCATCCCCGCCCACTACGTGAAAACCGTCGCCATCCGCTACAACGGGGCGCCGGTGCTCGACGTGCAATCGGACATCTCGTTGAGCGAAGACCCCAGCATCCATTTCTCCCTGGTGCCGGAGGAGCAGGGAACGCTGGATGTCACCGCCGAGGATTCGAACGGGCGGATTTTCCAGGAGAGCTGGCCGATCCGCGCCAATTCCGGTTCGTGAAGGTCGCCTGCACCGCCGCCGGACCGCTCAGAAGCATTTCAGGTCGGCGGCGACCTGGGCTTGCCGGAATTCGTTCAGCAGATCCTTGATCCACCCGACGTCGCGCATCAGCGCGGCGCGCTCGCCCGGTGCCTCCTGCATGCCCCGCGCGGTTTCCACCGCCACGTAGCTGTCGTAGGGGAAATGCGCGGCGATCTCGTCGATGCTGCAGGAGCACTTGCGCACGACGTCCGGCCCCTGGCCGTTGGACAGCATGCAGCCAAGAACGTAATCGACGCGGGCGTAGGTGGGATAACCGTCCTCGGCCCGCGCCGTGCCGCAACCGATCAGAAGCGCGAGCAACGCAACCGGAACACCATTCCTCATCATCGGGTCGGGTCCATGCTGGTCTGTCCGAAGAAGCGCGTCCTCATGGTGGGACGATCCGGCATTCGCTCTCAAGCACGCATTCGGAGGTCGCCGCGGGGATGACCGCCCGATCGCAATCAGTGCCAAATAAATTCGGCATTCATTGACCACAAAAAATCCATCCGTATTTTCCGTGCCGCTATCCATTCGTAGGATGGCCGCACCAGGATCGGACCGGTAGGCTTTCTGGAGAGGACCAAAACCGCAGATGGTCCTTTCCATCCAAAAACTGAGGGAGCGCACCATGAAGACTTGGCGCAAACCGAAAATCCGCGTGATCGCCGTCGGCACCGAAATCAACGCCTACGCCTGCGCACAGCTTTGATGGCGTGGTAACGGCGACGCCGTATGCCTCATTATGCCCACCACCGACCTTCCTGCGGGCAGCGGCGAGACACGTCTCCCCTGCCCGCATGCTCGTTTCAACAAGGCCGCTGTTCACGGACCGGTCTGAGTTTGGAAACCGGCCTCACGCCGGGCGCAGCGGCTCGAACCGGGCGAACCATTGGCCCGCCCCATCCGGTGCCGCGCTGTCGTAATGCAGCGAGGACAGGCGCAGGCGGCCGGCTCCCTCCAACCGTGGCCCCGTCGCCATGGTGTGAAAGCTCTCCCCTCCCACCACGCGGTGCGCGATGGTGAGATAAAGCCGCGACAGCATTCCGTCCCGCAGCATGGTGGACAGCATGCGGGGGCCGGTCAGCAGATACACGCTGCGGAAGCCGAGGTTGCCGAGTTCCCGGACCAGAGGCGCCCCCTCCACCGATGCACCGTCTCCAGCTAGGATCACCGGGAAGCCACGCGCGCGCAACGCGTCGACCCGATCGCGCGGGGCCTGCCGACCGGTCGCGATCAGAACACGCTGCTTCTCCCGGATGACCGACTGCGGAATCGGAAAATCGAGGCTGGCGCTGGCGATCACGATAGCCGGCTGGGCGGACAAGCCGTTCTCCAGCCTCCACCGCGCGAGGTCGCGGTCCATGGCGCGCGTCCCGACCTGCAGCACGTCGTCCAACCGGCCTGCCGCGAGGTCGCGCAGATAGCCGCCATGGGTGACGAGGCAATCGGCCTGGGCCTGCAGTTCGAGGAACAGGCGGAAATCACTCTCGCTGGTGATCTCGACTGGAAGGCGGCTCGCTTCGCCATCCTGCAGCGCGATGCGCCCGTCCAGGCTGGCGACGAAGCTCGCATAGACGAACGGCGCCGATGCGCTGCCCAAGCTGTGCAGCGCATCGGCCACATACAGCCCCGCCAACGCCACCTCTTCGGGCGGTCCCGGAAAAAGCCTCAGCACACGCGCAGCCATACCCGACGATAACACCACCCATTCCGCGGCCAACAGCGCGGAAGGAGGGGACGCACGGCGCCCCCCTCCCGTCAGGTGAACCAGCGGGCGGCATCACCGGTCTGCCCGACGATGGTGACGCTCACCCCCGGCCGCAGATCGAGCACGGTGTTGCCGTTCACCACCCTCGCCGACGCGATCACGCTTTTGAGATCGAGCGAGGAGTCGAAAAGCGCCAGCCGATCGGTGCCCGCAGTGAAATCCATCATCATCGATCCGCCGGATGCACCACCAAGGGCGAAGACGTCCGCCCCGGCACCACCCCACAGCGTGTCCGCACCGCCATCGGAGAACAGCACGTCGTTGCCCGCCCCGCCAACCAGCACATCGTCGCCGGCGCCGCCGAACAGCGTGTCGTTGCCATCCTCGCCGAACAGCGTGTCGCTGCCCGCCCCGCCATCGGTCAGGTCGTTGCCCATCCCCAGCGACAGGATGTCGTTGCCGGCCCCGCCGAAGAGGGTGTCGTTGCCGTCCTCGCCGAACAGCGTGTCGCCCCCATCGCCACCGCTGGCGATGTCGTTGCCCATTCCCAACGACAGGATGTCGTTGCCGTCCTCGCCGAACAGCGTGTCGTCTCCGTCGCCGCCGAAGAGGGTGTCGTTGCCCGTGCCGCCGAACAGAGCGTCGCTGCCGCCTTCCCCGATCAGGATGTCGTTGCCGGCTCCGCCGCCCATCGTGTCGTTGCCGGCCCCGCCGCCCATCGTGTCGTTGTCGGCGCCGGCATCCATCAGGTCGTCGCCGTCGCCCCCGTGCATCAGGTCGTCGCCGCCGTCGCCATACAGCGTGTCGTTGCCGAGCGTGCTGGCCACCGTGTCGTTGCCGCCGCCGCCCGACAGGACATCGTCGCCGGGGCCGAGGATGATCGACTGGCTGCCGGCGTCGCCATACACCACCTGATTGCCCTCGCCGCCGGTCAACGTCGCCGACCCGATCACCGCGGCGAACGACACGGTGTCGAGCTGGATGGTCAGCGGCCCTGAGACCCCGGTGGTGTCGATGACCAGAGCCGTCGGCATGGTGGAGCCCGGCATGGCGCCGGTGACCCGGACCGCCGCCCCTGGCGCGCCGGGCGCGGTGAAGGCAAGCGTGCGCAGCAGCAAGGACGTCTGCTGCGGCAGCGTACTCAGGAAGCGGACGCCGCCGCTGGACAGGTCGGACCGCGAGACTGACCCCGCCGTCGTGCGCGTCTCGATCGCCTGGATCAGGTCGGCCTGTGCGAGGCTCACCCCCTCGCGGGCTATCGGGCCGCTCGCCGCGACGCCCACTCCGGTCGGCAACCCGATCTGCAACGTGGTCGCCAGCGTCGGCTGCCCGGTTGACGGATCGGTCACCGTCTCCCGGACCAGCGGCACGTCGGCCAGCCCGGCGTTCGGGCTGCTGGGATCCTCCGTGCGGCCGGCAGCGGGCGCCTGGATCACCACGGTGCTGACGGCCCGTCCGTTGGACTGCGACGCGAGCGTCTGGACCTGCGTGCCGTCCACCACCGCTCCCGCCGCCTTCGCCGCGGTCGCCGTCCCGGCCGCCGAGACGTTGCCCGCCGCGTCGGTCAGCGTGACCGAGAGGGACAGCGTGCCGTCGAGCAGGCCGGACACGTCGATCCCGCCGACCGTGCCGCCCGCACCAGCGAGCGTTCCGGCGCCCGTCAGCGGACCGCCACCGCCCGAGGAGGACAGCGTCCAGCGATAGGTCGCCCCGGCCTCGCCGCCGGAGAGGGCAAATCCGACGTTGCTCTGCTTGGCCTGGTCGATGGACGCGTCGTTGAAGGCCACCGACGGCGTCGTCGGGGCGACGGTGTCGATGACGACCGACAGGGCGCCGGACGCCGGACCGCTGTTGCCCGCCGCGTCGGTCGCCCGGGCGGTGAAGGCGTGGGTGCCGTCCAGGAGCGGCGCCGCGCTGAGATCGGCGACCCAGGCGCCTTGCGCGTCGGCGGTGACCGTCGCCACCTCCGTCCCGCCGTCGGACAGGACGACCCGGCTGTCGGCTTCCGCCGTGCCGCGGACGAAGAGCCGGTTGCGGTTGGTGTTGGTGACCGTCACCGGCAGCGTGCCGGCGGAGTCGGTGCTCACGGCGGTGATCGTCGGGCTGCCCGGCGGGGTGGTGTCCACCATCGGCAGGGTCAGCGTGCCGGTGGCCGGCGTGGTGAGGCCGTCGCTCACGGTCACCGCGACCGTCGCCGTGGCGGCGGTGCCGCCAGTGATCCGCAGGGCGGCCAGGGTCGCGTTCACGTCGGCGACCGACCCGCTGATGGTCATCGTTCCGTCGCCCGCCGTCGTTACGCTCGCCTGCCCCGCCGCTGTGGCCCCCAAAGTCGCCTGGGACGGCGTCAGGGTCACCGTGATCGACGGGCTGTCCGGATCGGCGATCTGGATGCCCGCCAGAGCCGTGGCGAGGCCCTGTTCCAGGGTGATCGGCTGCGGCAGGGTGAGCGTCGGAGCGACCAGGGTCGCCGGATCGGCGATGGTCACCGCGATGGTCGCCTCGGCGTCGGTCGTCAGTGTGCCGAGGTCGCTGGTCGTCACCCGGATCGTGCCGGAGGTCTGGCCCGCCGTTCCGGTGAAGGTCACGGTGGCCAGCGTGGCCGTGATGTCGGCCTGGGTGCCAAGCAGGCGCCAGACGCCCGCGGACGGCTGGGTCAGGGTCACCCCGCCCTGCGCCGTCAGAGCCAGCGCGCCGTTGGTCGGGGTCAGCGTCACCTGCAGCGTCGGGCTGTCATAGTCGCTGACCGACAGGCCGGTCACCGCCGTCGCCACGCCGGAAATCACCGACAGGGCGGTGGGCGCCGTGTGCTCGGGCGAGGACAGCACGCCGATGACCAGCAGGCTGTCGGAGTCGGGGGTCAGCGGCTGGTCGTCGGAAGATTCGAACCGGATCGACGCGCTGGTGACGCTGCGCGACGCGATGAATTCGAGCTGCTGCAGCGTGCGGTTCACGTCCTCCAGCGAACCGGTGAGCCGGACCTTGCCGTTGCCGAGGTCGCTCGTCGTGGCCGAACCGTAGAGCGGCAGGGTGATGGCGCCGTTGGTCGGCGTCAGCACGACGGTCATGGTGCCGCCGTCGATGTCCGTGACCTCCAGCCCCAGCACCTCGGTCGAGCGGCCGGCGACCAGGGTCGGGCTGCTCGGCAGAACGTTGGCGGGCGGCGACTGGATGGCGATGGCGAGCGTGCCCGAGGCGTCCGGCGTCGAGGCATCGCCGTCGGCCACCGTCACCGCGATGCTGCCTGCCGTCTGTCCGCCGGCCCCGGTGAAGACCAGCGAGGCGAGAGTCGTGTTGACGTCGGCCACGCTGCCGGTGAGCGTCAGGGTGCCGTCACCGGCCGTGCTGACCGATGCGGGGCCGGCGAGGCCGAGGCTGCCGTTGCCGGGCGTCAGGATCACCGTCACGGTGGCGCTGTCGCCATCCATAATCGACAAACCGGCGATGGCCGTGGCCGTCCCCGCCACCACCGTCCTTGCGGGCGGCAGGGTCAATTGCGGATCGATCGGGTCCTCGTTGCGAATGGTCCCCGACGCCGACGCCGTCTCGATCGCCGTCGCCGTGACGGACGGACTGGACAGGGTGACGGTGAAGGTCTCGTCCGGCTCGATGTCCGTATCGCCCGACACCAGGATGGTGATGGTCTTCGTCGCCTCACCGTCGGCGAAGGAGACGGTGCCCGACGGCAGGCTCCCGCCGAAATCGGCGGCGTCGAGCGTGGCGCCTCCCGCCCCGTCACCGGCCGCCACCGTCCAAGCCACCGTCAGGGCGCCCCCCGTGTTGCCGGCGCGGGTGACGGTGAAGGTGAAGGCGGTGGTGCCCCCCGGGTTGGTGCCGTCCCCCTCGCGCTTGTCGGCGTCGGTCGCCGCGATGACGAGACGCGACGGGATGACCACGGCAACCTGGGCCGCGCTGATCTGCTGCTGGAGGTTCGTGCCGGTGAAGGCGGTGACGGCCCCCGACACATCGCCCGCGGCGGTGCCGCTGCGCAGTTCGTCCGCCGCCGTGCCCTGCGCCACCACTTGCGCCTGGGCCATCTGGGTCAGCCCGTCGATGCCGCCGCTGTTGGTCGTGCCGGCGGTGATCACCGCGCCGTTCGATGCAGCGATGACGTTGGCAGCACCGCCCGTCACCATGGTCAGCTTCGCGCTGTCCACAGCCCCGATCCGCGCACCGGCAGCGGCCAGGATGGCGGCGATGACCACCGGATCGGCGAGGTCGATCGTGCCGCCGGCCGGGACGGCCTTGACCGCGTCGGCGATGGCACCCACCAGCGCCCGCCCGATCACGCCGCTGGCCCGCGGCGTGCCGATCACCACGCCGGCGAGCACGGCGCTGCCCTGGACGATCACGTTGGCGACGCTGGCGGCGGCGGATTGCGTCTTCAGTGCCGTCGCGATGGCCGCGGCGCCCGCCCCGGCCGTGGTCACCGCGACGATGGGGTCGTAGGTGAGCAGGTCGAGGCTGGCGTCGAGGCCGAGCTTGCCCTTCAGTTCGGTCGCCGCAGCGGCGATCTCGCTGTCTGTTCCGGCGAGCCCCGCCATGCCCATGATGATGGTGGTCAGCGGTGTGATGACGGACGCGGAACTTGGAGCCTCGTAGACGCCGGTGAAGGGCAGATTGGTCGAGATGTCGGTGCCCCCGATCATGACGATGGGTCCGGCCCCGCCGGGGATCGACCAGTTCCCCACCGCGTTGGTGGTCCCGAACGCCTCGCCGTCGTCAAGCTGGCCGTTGGCATTGGCGTCGGCGAACACCGTGGCGCCGGCGATGTAGCCGTCGATGGCGTGGCCGCCGCGGACGTTGACCAGCACATGGCTGGTGACCGGCGCGGCGGCGCCGAAACCGAGGTTGGTGACGGTGTTGCCGACGCTGTCGCGGATCTGCGCGCCGTTCGGGTCGATGGTCCCCGCGACCACGATGCCGTCGTTGTCCAGATCGCCCGCGCCGACGGCATAGCGGAACACCAGTTTGCCGGACTCCACGCGCAGGAAGGTGGCGTAGCGGGTCTGGGTCCCGATGGTCAGCGCCAGCCGAGGCACGCCGGTGCCGGAGACGCTGACCGCGTCGCTGAAGGCGACGGTGAAGTCCAGCGTGTCGCCGCGCGCCGCCAAGTAGCGGCCGGCGGTCGGGCCGGTCACCGCGGTGATCGTGGCGGCACGGTCGTCGTTGAGGATGGTGCCGGTCGCCGTCGCGGTCTCCACCGTGATCTTGGCGTCGGCCACCGTGGTCGATGGGGAGAAGAGCAGGACCCGGAACTGCTCATTCCCCTCGACCTGCCGGTCGCCGCTGATCGGAACGGTGATGGTCTTGCTGGTCTCCCCGGCCGCGAAGGTGACGTTGCCGCTGGGCAGCGTGCCGCCGAAATCGGCCGCGTCGGCGATGCTGCCGCTCAAGCCGTTCGTGTCGACCTGCCATTTGACCGTGGTGGCGCCCGAGGTGTCGCCGCGCCGGGTGATCGTGTAGGTCAGGTTGGCAAAGCCGCTGTTCCCCTCCGCGATCGACAGGCTGGACGGGGTGAGGCTCAGCCATTGCACCGGCGTCAGGCTGATCGTCACCGCACGGCCGACCAGATGGGTCCCGTCCGAAACGGCGTAGCTGAAGGACCCCGCGGCCCCGGTGGCGCCGAAGGGCGGTGTGTAGATCACCGCGGCGAGCTGGTCCGGCGTCAAGGTGTCGCCGACGGCGAGCGCCGTGCCGTCGTACCGCTGGAGCGTCCCGACCGTTGGCAGACCGGTCACCGTGATGGTCAGCGGATCTCCTTCCGGATCGACCGGCTTGTCGATCGACAGGCCGACGCGGCTGGAATTCTGGTCGATCGCGACGTGCTTGGCCACCTGCACCGCCGGAGCGGTGTTGACGCCCCGGACCGTGATGGTGAGCGTCGCGGTTGAGGTCGCACCGGCCCGGTCGGTGACGGTGTAGCTGACCGTCTCCTGCCGGGTCTGGCCAAACAGCAGCGTGCCGTAGCCTCCCGCCGGGTCGAAGCTGTAGCCGCCGTCGGCGTTCAGCGTCAGCCGGCCGCCACCGGCCAATGTGATGGCCCGGCCAACATTGGTGGCGTCGCCGTTCACCGCGCTGACGGCCAGCCTGTCGCCGACATCGGGGTCCGTGTCGTTGGCGAGGACGCCGCTTGCCGCAACCACCGTGACCGGGGTGAGCCGGTCTGTGTCTCCCGCATCGTTCGCCGCGACCGGCCCGTCGTTGACGTTGGCGACCTCGATGGTCAGCAGGTCCGAGACCGTCGCGCCGGAGGAATCGGTCGCGGTGACGCGCACCGTCCGGGTGCCGACGTCGGCGTTGCCCGGCGTACCGGACAGGCGCCCGGTGGCCGCATCGAAGCTGAGCCAGGCGGGCAGCGCCGAGCCGTCGCCGCTGGTCGCGCTGAAGGTCAGGCTGTCGCCGGTGTCCGTGTCGGTGAAGGCTTCCGCAGGGATCGTGTAGGAAAAGGCCTGTCCCTGGTCCACATTGCTGGTGCCGAGCGCCTGGCCCAGCACCGGAGCGTCGTTGATCGACAGGACATTGACGCTGGTCGTTGTGTTCGTCGCCGATGCGCCGTCCGCGTCGGTTACTGTCACGGTGAAGGCCGTGGTCTCCTGGGTGCCCGGAGCGGCCCGGTTGGCCGCTGGCTGGAAGTCGAGCAGCCGCAGGGCGGCCTGGGCCGCCGCCGCGGAACTGGCGGTCAGAGTGTAGGTGCCGGTGGCCGATTTGGCAAAACCACTGGCGATGAGGCTGGGGGTGCTGAAGACGCCGGTGGCATCGCCGACGGTGCCACTCGAATTCCGGACCGTCACGACAACCGTCTGCGTCTGGGTGGTCTGGCTGTCGGACACGGTCAGGGTGGCGAAGGGCTGGCTGCTGGCGGTGTCGTTGACCGCTTGACCGGCTGCCGCGCCGCCGATGACGGGGGCCGTGTTGACGGGCGGGCTCCGGGTGTCGATGGCATAGCCGGCCGACGTTGCCACTGCCGTTGGAGTGTTTCCAGCGGTGTCGCTCCATCCCGCAGCAACGGTGATCCGGCTGTCGGAAGTGTTGATTTCCACGCTTGGGGTTAGGGTGGCTGTGTACACCAATCCGTCGCTTCCAGGCAGAACGGACAGGTCTGAAAGCGTCCCATTCTGTGCTGTGACGGCCGAGAGCGAGAATCCAACCGGCGCCTCACTGAACGTAAAGGTGACGGTTGCCGTCTCCCCCACCCCAAGTGTCGCCCTGCTCAGCGCGATAGCAACGGACGGTGTTCCGGTGTCGATGGTCACGGTCAGCGCCGCGGATGCCGAGGAGCTGTTGCCTGCCGCGTCGGTCACCGTCGCGGTCAGCGTGTGCGCACCGTCGCTCAGCGAGGCTGCGGTGATGCTCCACGCCCCTGCCGCCGCAGCGGTCACCGTACCAAGAGCGGTGCTGCCCTCGTACAGCACCACAACGCCAGCCTCGGCCACGCTGCCGGTGATCACCGGCGCCGTCACGTTCGTCAGCGTGTCGGAGGTCAACCCGCTGTTCGAACCCACGGCAAGCGCCAAAGCGGTTGGCGATGAGGCGCCGGTGTCGATGGTCACGGTCAGCGCCGCGGATGCCGAGGAGCTGTTGCCCGCCGCATCGGTCACCGTCGCGGTCAGCGTGTGCGCACCGTCGCTCAGCGAGGCTGCGGTGATGCTCCACGCCCCTGCCGCCGCAGCGGTCACCGTACCAAGAGCGGTGCTGCCCTCGTACAGCACCACAACGCCAGCCTCGGCCACGCTGCCGGTGATCACCGGTGCTGCCACGTTGGTCAGCGTGTCGGAGGTCGACCCGCTGTTCGAACCCACGGCAAGCGCCAAAGCGGTTGGCGATGAGGCGCCGGTGTCGATGGTCACGGTCAGCGCCGCGGATGCCGAGGAGCTGTTGCCCGCCGCATCGGTCACCGTCGCGGTCAGCGTGTGCGCACCGTCGCTCAGCGAGGCTGCGGTGATGCTCCACGCCCCTGCCGCCGCAGCGGTCACGGTGCCAAGAGCGGTGCTGCCCTCGTACAGCACTACGACGCCGGCTTCGGCCACGCTGCCGGTGATCACCGGTGCCGTCACGTTGGTCAGCGTGTCCACCGTGGACCCGCTGTTGGATGCCGCAGCCAAAGCAAGACCCGTCGGAGCACTTGCTCCGGTGTCGATGGTCACGGTCAGCGCCGCGGATGCCGAGGAGCTGTTGCCCGTCGCGTCGGTCACCGTCGCGGTCAGCGTGTGCGCACCGTCGCTCAGCGAGGCTGCGGTGATGCTCCACGCCCCTGCCGCCGCAGCGGTCACCGTACCAAGAGCGGTGCTGCCCTCGTACAGCACCACAACGCCAGCCTCGGCCACGCTGCCGGTGATCACCGGCGCCGTCACGTTCGTCAGCGTGTCGGAGGTCAACCCGCTGTTCGAACCCACGGCAAGCGCCAAAGCGGTTGGCGATGAGGCGCCGGTGTCGATGGTCACGGTCAGCGCCGCGGATGCCGAGGAGCTGTTGCCCGCCGCGTCGGTCACCGTCGCGGTCAGCGTGTGCGCACCGTCGCTCAGCGAGGCTGCGGTGATGCTCCACGCCCCTGCCGCCGCAGCGGTCACGGTGCCAAGAGCGGTGCTGCCCTCGTACAGCACCACAACGCCAGCCTCGGCCACGCTGCCGGTGATCACCGGTGCTGCCACGTTGGTCAGCGTGTCGGAGGTCGACCCGCTGTTCGACGAAGCCGCCAGTGCCAAAGCGGTTGGCGATGAGGCGCCGGTGTCGATGGTCACGGTCAGCGCCGCGGATGCCGAGGAGCTGTTGCCCGCCGCATCGGTCACCGTCGCGGTCAGCGTGTGCGCACCGTCGCTCAGCGAGGCTGCGGTGATGCTCCACGCCCCTGCCGCCGCAGCGGTCACGGTGCCAAGAGCGGTGCTGCCCTCGTACAGCACCACAACGCCAGCCTCGGCCACGCTGCCGGTGATCACCGGTGCTGCCACGTTGGTCAGCGTGTCGGAGGTCGACCCGCTGTTCGACGAAGCCGCCAGTGCCAAAGCGGTTGGCGATGAGGCGCCGGTGTCGATGGTCACGGTCAGCGCCGCGGATGCCGAGGAGCTGTTGCCCGCCGCATCGGTCACCGTCGCGGTCAGCGTGTGCGCACCGTCGCTCAGCGAGGCTGCGGTGATGCTCCACGCCCCTGCCGCCGCAGCGGTCACGGTGCCAAGAGCGGTGCTGCCCTCGTACAGCACCACAACGCCAGCCTCGGCCACGCTGCCGGTGATCACCGGTGCTGCCACGTTGGTCAGCGTGTCGGAGGTCGACCCGCTGTTCGACGAAGCCGCCAGTGCCAAAGCGGTTGGCGATGAGGCGCCGGTGTCGATGGTCACGGTCAGCGCCGCGGATGCCGAGGAGCTGTTGCCCGCCGCATCGGTCACCGTCGCGGTCAGCGTGTGCGCACCGTCGCTCAGCGAGGCTGCGGTGATGCTCCACGCCCCTGCCGCCGCAGCGGTCACCGTACCAAGAGCGGTGCTGCCCTCGTACAGCACCACAACGCCAGCCTCGGCCACGCTGCCGGTGATCACCGGCGCCGTCACGTTCGTCAGCGTGTCCGCCGTGGACCCGCTGTTCGACGAAGCCGCCAGTGCCAAAGCGGTTGGCGATGAGGCGCCGGTGTCGATGGTCACCAGGAGAGGCCCCGACACCCCGCCCACGATGCCGGATAGGGTCCCCCTGGCCGTCAACGTCCAGATTCCGTCAGCAAGCGCCGTGCCAGGGATCACCGTCCAAGCACCGGAGCTGTCGGCCGTTCCTGTCCCGATCTCAACACCGTTTCCGTACAAATGCACGACACTGTCGGCGTCGGCCGTCCCCGTCAACGTGGGCTGCGACGCGTTCGTCAAGGCGTCACCGACCACTCCGCTATCCGACGCCGGGTTGAGCACCGGGACTGTCGGGCTGGCCGGCAGCACGATCAGTGTGTCGATACCGTTGAGCGTCAAAGTTTGGAACGGTGTGTAGACGGTCTCAACACCGGAAACGAAGAGCGTCCCCTGGTTGCCGGCCGGGGAGAAAGTCACCACGTCCGTACCGGTCCCACCGATCAGCGTCTCCAGCATGGTCACCGCCAGAGTGTTGCCGTCGCTGCCCAGCGTGACCACGTCGGTGTCGGCACCGCCGGTCAACGTTTCGACACCACTCACCAGCAGCGTGTTGCCGCCGCCGCCCAGCGTCACCACGTCGGTGCCGGTGCCGCCGGTCAGCGTCTCGACGCCGCTCACCAGCAGCGTGTTGCCGGCGCTGCCCAGTTCCACCAAGTCGGTGCCGATGCCGCCGCTCACCGTCTCGACACCATCCACCAGCAGCGTGTTGCCGGCGCTGCCCAGCGTCACCGCGTCGGTGCCGGACGTGCCGATCAGCGTCTCGATCCGCCACACTGTGAGCGTGTTGCCGGCACTGTCGCCGAGCGTCACGATGTCGAGGCCGCTGCCGCCCTTGATCGTTTCGACACCGCTCGCCGTCATCACGTTGCCGCCGGTGCCGAACGTCACCACGTCGGTGCCGGAACCGCCGGTCAGCGTCTCCAGCAGCCTGACCAGCAGCGTGTTGCCGCCGCCGCCCAGCGTCACGACATCTGTGCCGGAGCCGCCAAACAGCGTCTCGACCTCCGACACCTCGATGGTGTTGCCGTCGCTGCCCAGCGTCACAACGTCGGTCGCGGTGCCGCCGGTCAGCGTCTCGATGCCGCTGACCATCAAGGTGTTGCCGAAGGTTCCGCCAAACGTCACCACATCGGTGCCGACGCTGCCGGTCAGCGTCTCCAGCCGCGACACCTGGATGGTGGTGCCCGCGCTGTCGCCGAGCGTCACGGCGTCCCTACCGCTGTTGCCGTTCAACGTCTCGATGCCGGTGACCAGCGCGGTCAGTCCGCTGGCGGAGACCGTCACCACGTCGAGGCCGGAACCGCCGGTCAGCGTTTCCAGAGCGGACACCAGCATGGTGTTGCCGGCGCTGCCCAGCGTCACCACGTCGGTGCCGATGGCGCCGAGCAGCGACTCCAGCAGCGACACCGTCAACGTGTTCCCGCCGGTGAGCAGCGTCACCACGTCGGTGCCGGAACCGCCAGTCAGCGTCTCGATGCCGCTCACCCTCAGCGTGTTGCCGCCGGTGCCGAGCAACACGATGTCGGTGCCGGAGCCGCCGATGAGGCTCTCCAGCAAGCGGACCGTCACCGTGTTGCCGCCGCTGGCGAGCGTCGCGGTGTCGGCCCCGGAACCACCCAGCAGCGTCTCGACGCCGCTCACCCACAGCGTGTTGCCGCCGGTGCCCAGCGTCACGGTGTCGGACCCGGAGCCGCCGAACAGCGTCTCCACAAGCCGGGTCGTCAGCGTGTTGCCATTGCTGTCCAGCGTCGCGGTGTCGGCCCCGGAACCACCCAGCAGCGTCTCGACGCCGCTCACCCACACCGTGTTGCCGCCGGTGCCCAGCGTCACGGTGTCGGACCCGGAGCCGCCGATGATGCTCTCCATGAGCCGGACCGTCAGCGCGTTGCCGCCGGTGCCCAGCGTCACGATGTCGGTGCCGGAGCCGCCGATGAGGCTCTCCAGCAAGCGGACCGTCACCGTGTTGCCGCCGTTGCCCAGCGTCACCGAATCGACACCGACGGCGCCGGTCAGCGTTTCGATGCCCTCCGCCAGCAGCGTGTTGCCGCCGCTGGCGAACGTCACCACGTCGGTACCGGCCCCGCCGGTCAGCGTCTCCAGCCGGAACACCGTCAGCGTGTTGCCCGCGCTGTTGCCCAGCGTCACCACGTCGATGCCGAGGCCGCCGGTCAGCGTCTCGACGCCGTCCACCAGCAGCGTGTTCCCGAGGGAGCCCAGGATCGCCACATCGGTGCCGATGCCGCCGGTCAGCGTCTCGACGCCGCTCACCAGCATCGTGTTCCCGAAGGAGCCCAGCGTCACCACGTCGGTGCCGGAGCCGCCGGCCAGCGTCTCGACCCGGCTCACCAGCAGCGTGTTGCCGCCGCCGCCCAGCGTCACCGCGTCGGTGGCGGTGCTGCCGGTCAGCGTCTCGATCCCGGTGACCAGGTAGGTCGCACCGATTTCTACCAGCGAGACCACGTCGGTACCCGTGCCGCCGGTCAAAGTGTTGATCTGCGACAGCGCGATCGTGTTGCCGCCGTTGCCGAGGGTCACGGTCACCGGGGCGACGTTGCGGAAATACTCCAGGCTGCCCCCGTCGACGCCGATCACCAGATCGCGGTCGCCGTCGCCGTCGAGATCGCCCAGGGCGGGCCGCGGGTAGGCACCGGGTCCGGGATTGCCATAGGGATTGGTGGCGAACAGCGAAAAGGTCGGCGCCGCCGCCGTGCCGACGTTGACATAGACGGTGCTCTTGGTAATGAGATCGACGAGGCCGTCCCCGTTGATGTCCGCCAGAGCGGGCGACGCGTAGCCGTCAAGGTCGCGGGGGAGGCTGAAGGGATTGGTTCCTGCCAGCGTGAAGGTCGGCAACAGCGTCGAGCCGCTGTTGCGGTAAAAGAAAATATTCCCGTCCGCACTGCCGATCAGAAGATCAAGATCGTCATCGCCGTCCAGATCGGCGAAGCTCGGCGCCCCGTAGCTGCCGGCGTTCTGGATGCCGAATGGATTGGTGCCCTCCAGCGAGAAGGTCGGCGCCTGCGCTGAGGTCCCGTTGTTGCGGAAGAACAGCGTGCTGCCGGCATGGTTGCCGATGAACAGGTCGAGATCGCCGTCGCCGTCGATGTCCACCAGACCGGGGAGCGCGCCGCCCGCGCTGACGTTGGTGATGCCGAACGGATTGGTGCTGTCCAGCGTGAAAGTCGGCGACAGTGTCGTTCCGGTATTCCGGAAGAAGAGCGTGTTTCCGTCCGCGTTGCCGACCAGAAGGTCAAGATCGTTATCACCATCCAGATCCGCCAGCACCGGGGCGGCCTCGCTTCCGGTGTCGGAAAGGCCGAAGCTGTTGGTGCCGATCATTGTGAAGGTTGGATTCGCCACGATCTTTCAGCCCTCACGTCACGCGGCCGGCACACACACCGGTCCCAGACAGATCAATGCATGACCAAGAGCTAATTATTGGTATATAGGAGCGTCCGTGATGCGTTACTGGTCGGAAGCGCGGAGATGCACCCGTAAAAATCCCTATTTTCTCAACAGTTTCTTGCTCCCCGCGAGAGCACGCACGCATCAGCCGCGGAGGGATGCTCCACACGGAAAGATGTCGCGAGTGGATTGAATTGAAAACCAGAGGTTTTCAGAATGCACAGTCCTCTCTCCGGATAGAACGTAAAATGAACATTTCTGGCAGGTTGCCAACGGACCAGTCATACCGGGGAGCGGAAGTGCTGACTCACTGGGGGGATTCCCAAAGCGCGCGATCCGTGATTCGATTCACCATCACGATGGGGAAGAACGAAAGCCAGCGTCGTTGCCGATCCGGGAAGACCTGAGCGCCAGCGAATTGCGTGCCCTGGCGCGGCGCGAAAGCAAAGGGCGGGTGGCGGCGCGGATGTTCGCCATCGCCCATGCACTCGACGGGGTGGGCCGGGCGGAAGCGGCGCGGCTGGCCGGCATGGACCGCCAAGCCCTGCGCGACGCGGTGGTGCGCTACAACGCGGAAGGCGTAGGCCGGGCTCTACGACCGCCCGCTGCCCGGCCGGCCGGAGTGGCTGAGTGAAGGCGAACAGGCGACGCTCAAGGCCATCATCCTCGCCGCCCCCGATCCCAAGCGGCATGGCTGCGTGGAATGTTATGCAAGGTTTAGGGAATTATAGCGTAGCGGCGCTATAAATCGCCTGTGTGAGAAAGCCCGCATGGCATGCGCAAGCTCATTCGGCCACCTTTGGTGTGAATGCCGCTCGAGGGCGGAGGAGATGGCGCTTCGAGCAAAAGGCGCGGGATTCCAAAAAATGTTTCGGCGGCGAGGGACGCCGCCACCGCGATGAACCCATTGATATTTCTCGATTTCAGTTCACGGAAGATGACGGAACCTAACGCGAACTGACTGGGGCTTCGTTGAAGCTCGTTGAAGGGCGTTGAAGCTTTCACACCGAAAAAGCGCCTATGGCGAGATGAACTGCCCGGTGCTTGGCGGCGTTCCATTGCTCCTCGAGGAGGAGCCTTCTTGCCTGCCTCATCAATGCGCATTACCATACACACGACACGGTGGAGGGTAGCATGAGTCACATGCAGCGGACCGCGGCGGGCTACGATGTCGGGGCTTCGAAGAAGCGTGTCAACGTCACGCTCAACGAAGACCTCGTTCGAGTCGCCCAAGCCTATACCGACAATCTCTCCGGCACGATCGAGACGCTCCTTGCCACGTGGGCACGGACGGAACGGCGGAAGCGGGAGGACGATCAGGAACATCGCCGGAAGGTCGCCGCTGAGTGGAATGCCTTCGACGAACGGCATGGCCGTTTCTCCGACGAGTGGAATCGTGACTTCATGCCGGACGACGAGAGCCGCTGATGCCGCAGTTCGACGTCCACCGCAATCCGGGCCGCACCAAGGCTGCGATCCCGTTCGTCCTCGTCGTGCAGGGCGACCGGTGGAAGGAGCGTGCGGATCGCGTCGTCGTGCCGCTGGTCCTGGCGAGCGAAGTCAGGTACCGCGATCCGACCCTGAACCCGGAATTCACCATCGACGGTACGACGGTCATCCTGAATCCTCTTCAGATGGCGACCATCCCCACCGGCGTGCTCGGTCCCGCAGTAGGAAGTCTCGATGGCGAGCACATCCGGGTCATCGCCGCGATTGACGCCATGATCGCCCAGGGGCACTAGCACGCCCTGGGCTGGGCAGCGCCTTGGATCTTCATCCCACGGAACTCGCTCCTGGATCAGGCGACGCGCCTGTCACATCCTGTGCGTGCTATCGGGAGAGGTATTCATGGTCATGGTTGCGCAGCGCTGGTTGACGATCACCGAGTCCCCGTTCCCTTGGGAGCGCGAGGCCCTGGAGTTTCTGCGCGAGCGGCTGCCGGATCAGGACCCCTGGTACGCTTGGTCGAATGTCGAGTTCATCGATGATGACGGCAAGGTCAACGGGGTCCACGCGCCCATCCTGTCGCCGCACGGCCTGTTCCTGGTGGAGATCAAGAGCCGTCCCGGTCAGCTCGGCGGCGATCCCCACAGTGGACCTGGACCACCGAAGGCCGCCGCCGCACCGACGACAATCCGCTGATCCTCGCCAACCGCAAGGCCGAGCGTCTCGCCGGGCTGCTCGGATGTCAGGCCGCGGTCACCCGTGCCCGGTTGCGCCTGCCCTACGTGACGGCGGTGATCTTTCTGTCCGCCCCGGAGCTTGTGTGGCGGGTCGATCCGGCTACGGCGCTGTCCACCTTCGGGCCCCGTCCGTCGAAATGGGGTGGAGGCATCATCAACACCCTGACTGCCGGCCTGCCGTCGGCACCACCACGTCCCCCGGTGACCGCCGAACAGGCGCGCATGGTCTGCCGTGCGATCTCGGAGGCCGGCATCCGGCCCCGGCCCTGCGCGAGCGCCGCATCGCCGATTACGAGTTGACGCGCATTCTCGCCGAAGGCGACGGCTGGCAGGACTGGGCCGGCCGTCACGTGTCGCTGGGCGTTCCCCGGCGCATCCGCTTCTATCCCCACGCGGCGGCGGCTGGCGAGGAGGAACTCCAGTCGCTCGGCCGGCTGGCGGCGCGGGAGCTCAAGGTGCTGGAAGGCATCGACCATTCCGGCGTGCTTCGGGTGCAGGAGTACAAGGACACCGACCGCGGCCCGGCGCTGATCTTCGACTATATCCCGAATCGATCCGGCTCGACTTCCTGATGCACGAGCATCTGGAGCGGATGGGGGTGGACCTCAGGTTGCACATCCTGCGCCAACTTGCCGAGACGCTGAAGTACGCCCGTGGCAAGCGGCTCTACCACCGTGCGCACGCGCTCCAAAGCGTCCTCGTGCGCGACGTCGAGCAGCCCTTCCCGCGCTTGTAGGTGATGAACTGGCAGACGGCGGCGCGCGAGGCCACCACGACCGGCACCGTCCATGTCACCTCCGGGTCCACTCGTCTCGACAGCTATGTCGAGGACCCAGCCAAGGTCTACATCGCGCCGGAAGCGTTGAGCGGCGGGGCCCCCAGTCCGGCCCGCATCACGACGTCTTCTCGCTGGCCGCGATCGCCTTCCATCTGTTCACCGGGCAACCGCCGGCGGCCACGCCGCTCGACCTCGCGGCGCGGCTGCGCGCCAGCGGAGCTCTGCGGGTGCCGGATGTGGTGGACGGGGCGATGCAAAGAGCCTCGTCGATTTGATCCGCACCGGTACCCACCCGGAGGTGCCGGCCCGTATCGCCTCGATGGGCGTGTTGCACGCTTTCGCCGGGGATGACCATGGCTGGCACCTGCTGGCGGTGGCCGAACGGCTCTCCCGTGTCGCCGGGCGGCCGGTCCAGCGCATCGGCCTGTCAGCCACTGTCGGCAATCCGGATGTCCTCCTGGCGTGGCTGTCGTGCGGCGAGGACGGCGATGTGGTCGGTCAGCCGGGACCGCCGGCTGGCGGCGAGGTGATGCTCGATCATGTCGACTCCCTGGAGAGCGCGGCGACCGTGCTGTCGCGGGTCCATCGAGGGGAAAAGCGGCTCGTCTTCTGCGACAGCCGCAGCAAGGTCGAGCGCCTGGGGGCATTGCTCCGAACCGCAGGCGTGCGGACCTTTGTCTCGCACAGCTCGCTCGGCATCGACGAGCGCCGCCGCTCGGAGGAGGCCTTCGCCAGCGGTGACGACTGCGTCATCGTCGCCACATGCACCCTGGAACCGGGGATCGATGTCGGCGACCTTGATCGGGTCATCCAGATTGACGCGCCGTCGAGCGTATCGTCGTTCCTCCAACGCATTGGGCGCACGGGGCGCCGCTCCGGTTCCACGCGCAATTGCCTGTTCCTGGCGACGTCCGAAAGCGCGTTCCTTCAGGCCGCCGGTGTCATCCGCCTGTGGGGCGGCTGGGTCGAGCTGGTGGAGCCGCCCCCGGACCCGTTGCACCTCCTTGCCCACCAGGTGATGGCCCTGATTCTCCAGGAACGGGGATTGGCGAGAGGAGATTGGCGGGGCTGGCTCGGCCGCGTGTTCGCCGGCATCCATGATCAGCATGCCTGCTCCGTCGTCGATCATTTGTTGGAAAGCGGCATCATCGCGGATGACGGTGGCATCCTCGGCATGGAACCGCGCGGCGACCGCGAGACTGGCCGCCGGAACTTCATGGACCTGATGGCCGCCTTCACCACGCCGCTGCTGCTGTCCGTGCGTTTCGGTGCCGCGGAGATCGGTCAGGTCGATCCCACCAGCCTGCAACGGGGCGAGGGCGAGGGCGAGGGCGCCACGCTGCTGTTGGCCAGTCGAAGCTGGCGTGTCATCGCTGTGGACTGGACACGCCGTCTCGTGTCCGTTGAGCCGTCGGGCGAGGTTGGGCGGTCGCGCTGGATGGGCGGCGCCCGCAGCTTGGACTTCGCCCTCTGCCGGGCCATGGAGCGGGCGCGGTGGGCCATGCGGTTCCGGCCAAGCTGTCCAAGCAGGGCGACACCTGCCTGGAGTCGCTGCACAAGGGGTATGCGTTCTGCGAGGGAGTGTCCGGAATTTCGTGCTCGGTGGGGTTATCCTGAAGCGAAAGGAGCCCCTGCATGGCACAACGCAAAGAGCCCGTTATCCCGGATGCCATCCTCGCCCAGTTGCTGGCCGATACTGATGCCAAGACGGCGTTCGATCCGAACGGCCTGCTCGACCAGTTGAAGAAGGCGCTGACGGAGCGGGCGCTGAAGGCGGAGCTGGATCATCACTTGGCCGGTGACGAGAGCGGCAACCGTCGCAACGGCTACGGCCGCAAGACGGTGTTGACCGAGGGCGGGTCGATGGACTTGTCCATTCCACGCGACCGGACGGGAACGTTCGACCCGGCACTGATCGCCAAGTACCAGCGGCGGTTCCCCGGCTTTGACGAGAAGATCATTTCGATGTACGCGCGGGGCATGTCAACGCGGGAGATCACCGGGCACCTGCGGGAGCTTTATGGCATCGAGGTGCCGGCCGCCCTGATCTCCACGCTGACGGACGCAGTGATCGAGGAGGTGACAACCTGGCAGAACCGGTCCCTGGAGGCAATCTACCCGCTGGTGTTCCTGGATGCCATCCGGGCCAAGATCCGGGATGAAGGCTTGGTGCGCAACAAGGCCATCCACGTGGCGATTGGCGTGCGGGCCGACGGCGCCAAGGAGGTGCTGGGCCTGTGGATCAAGCAGAACGAAGGCGCCAAGTTCTGGCTGCGCGTCCTCAACGAGTTGAAGAACCGGGGCGTAAGGACATCCTGCTGGCCGTGGTCGATGGGCTGAAGGGCTTTCCCCGAGGCGATAGCCGCCGCCCATCCCGAGACGATCGTCCAGACCTGCATCGTCCACCTGCTGCGCCACAGCATGGAGTTCGCGTCCTGGAAGGACCGCAAGGCCATCGCCGCCGCGCTGAAGACGGTCTACGACGCCGTCGATGACAAGGCCGCCGAGGCGGCCCTGACCGCCTTCGAAGACGGAGCCTGGGGCGAAAAGTATGCGGCCATCGGCAAGGCATGGCGGCGGGCGTGGCAGGAGGTCATCCCATTCTTCGCCTTCCCCCGCGAGGTCCGGCGTATCCTTTACACCACGGATGAGATTAACAAATCCCGAGGTGACCCGGCCTGCCGACAGCCTTCTGCACCCGCGACCGTGGTCTGGGCCTTCGCAAGTATCGGGTCGCTTCCCGACATTCGGGACATGAATGCCCCTCCGCGCGGCGCGGTGCCGCGGTCAAGCCCCGCAGCCGCGTAGCGGTGCGCCTTTGGCGCAGGGCTTGACGGCAAGCCGTGCCGCGCGACCCTTTCTTCGTCCCAAGGGCGGGCTGATCTTGCGCTCAGCGTGTAGGTGTCATCGGTGGCGATTCTCCGTCACAGCTCTCACGCGGGTGCTGCTTTTGCTGCTGGCGGCGCTGTCTTGGGACGGCGCGGCTGCCAGTGGCTGACGAACTCCTCGTAGGCCTGTTGGGCTTGTTCCGCCATAGCGATCTCGTGATCGCGCAGCTCCTTGACGTTGTAGGCGTAGGCCGTGCCGCGTCGGTTTCCCTTCCTCATCGGCGCGCCCGCGTGCAATTCCATGGCACGGGTCTTGTGGGCGACCAGTGCCGGCCGCGCCCATTGGTAATCGGCGTCCTTAGTCAGGAGGTGCCGGCACAGAACCGCCAGCTTGCGGGCCACCGCCATCGCCGCCACCTGATGGCCACGACGGGCGCGGATGCGCAGGAAGAACGCTCGCAACAGCCCCGGCGCCTTGGCCGCTGCCTAGGCCGCCTCGACCAGCAAGGCACGGGCATGGGGCCGCCCCGCTTGCTGATGCGGCCGTATTGGGCGAGCCCAAGGCCGGATTGGTGAACCCGGGGGTTGAGCCCGACGTAGCTCACCAGATTCTGCGGGCTGTCGAAACGATGGATATCGCCGATCGCGGCAAGCGGCCCGGCGGCGACGGTGAGGTTGACGCCGGAGATCGTCAACAGTCGCCTGACCGCGGGATCGTCGCAGAACGCCTGGGCGACTTCGCGGTCAAGCACCTGCAGATCCTCGCACAACCGATCAAGTTCGCGCAGATGGCGCTCGATGGCGGCCCGTTCGTCCTCGGGAAGCGGCTGGCGCGCCAGCCAAGCCCGTCCCCGTAAGCCGAACAGGTCGGCGTGCGGGCACGGCGGAATCAGATGCGCGTGCAGGATCGCGTGGACCTCGTTCTTGATCCGTGTGCGGTACCGGACCACTTGGTTGCGCCGGGTCATCAGGCGGCGGCGCCGCTCGGTTTCGGCGGCGGGCAACCAGACCTCGGGCAGGATGTCGGCGGCCCGCAAGGAGGCCAGCACGCCGGCGTCGATCTTGTCGGTCTTGACGTGGGCGTGGCGATCGCCTTGACCTCCAGCGGATTGGCGATGATCACGCGCGCCACGAAAGGCGAGAGGATGCGGACGACGGCCATGCTGTTGCCGGTCGCCTCGACGACGACCTCGTCCTCCTTGGTCAGCAGGTGGTCGAAGCCTTCCAGGCCCGAGCGGGTCATGTCGACCCGTCCGGCTGGGCGCAACCGGCCTTCCTTCCAGAACACGACCTTGGCAAAGGTGCGGAGGATGTCCATTCCGACAATGCGTCGCATGATGGCTCTCCCTCATAAACGGCGGGAGCGGCGGGCAACACGACAACTACGGATCCGCGCCCGCAGCGCCACCGGGTGAGTCGCAGGGGCGGCCAGCTACTAAGAGGCAGTTGAGAAGAATAATAAGAAAATACAGCATCAATGCTGACTCGAAACGCGCGCCCCAAATGATCTGTTGATCAAGCATGCAGAGTCGGCGCCTTGGGAGGAGATCGCATGCCCCCGGACCGTTACCCGACAGACTTGACCGATGGCGAGTGGGCGGTCGTCTCGAAGCTCTTCACGAAGAGTGAGCATCGCGGAGCGCAGCGCAAACACGACCTGAGGCGCATCATTGACGGATGTTTGTATGTCCTGCGTGGCGGCATCGCTTGGCGCATGATGCCCCACGATCTGCCGCCTTGGACGGACGTGTACGATCACTTCCGCCGCTGGCGCAAAAGCGGGAAGTGGGAACAGGTCAATGCGGCGCTGCGCGAGCAGTATCGAACGCGGCGTGGCCGCAAAGCTCAACCCACGGCGGCGGCGATCGACAGTCAATCGGTGAAAACAACCGAATCCGGCGGCCCGCGCGGGTATGATGGTGGCAAGAAGATCAGTGGACGGAAACGGCAAGCTCTGGTCGACACCGAAGGCGACGTTCTGAAGGTGCGGGTGCATCCGGCGGATCTTCATGACAAGGCCGGAGGAATGCTCCTACTGGCGGGCTTGCACCTGTGGTTTCCCGCGATCCAGCTGGTCTGGGCCGACACGCATTATCAAGGCCTGAAGACCTGGGCCAAAGACCGGCTCGGCTGGACCATCGAAGTCGTCAAGCATTGGTGGACCGGTATTCAGGGCTTTTGGCTCGCCCCTGGCCAGGAACCTCCCGAAATTCCCAAAGGCTTCCATGTTCTGGCGCGCCGCTGGGTCGTGGAAAGGACATTCGCGTGGCTTGGCAGACATCGCCGTTTGTCAAAAGATTACGAGCGCCTTCCAGAGTCGGAGGAGGCATTCATTTACATGGCGATGAGCCACATTCTCGTGAAGCGCCTCGCGCGTCCGCCATCGCATTTGCACTGAATTTCCTCGGACTTCTTCTCAACTGCCTCTAATACCAAGTCCTGTGGATTACGACTCATGCAGCGATTGCCGGAGGAGCGTGCCGCATGATTCACCGCAGAGACCACGGTGACGAGGTCCACGATGGCCGCTCCGGTTCCGCTACGCAGTGACTACGATGCCGCCGCCCTGCGTCGGCTTGCCCGTGCCTCTCACGATGCCGGCCAAGTTCGCCGGCTGCTCACCCTTGCGGCGATCTACGACGGAGAACCGCGTTTTGCTGCAGCGCAGATCGGCGGGGTCGGCTTGCAAACGGTGCGCGACTGGGTGCTGCGTTTCAATGACGCGGGACCGGCGGGCTTGCTGACCGGCAAGGCGCCGGGCCCGCAGCCGCGCTTGGCCGACCATCACCGGGCGGCCCTGTGCCAGGTCGTCGAGGATGGACCGATCCCGGCGGTGCATGGGGTCGTACGTTGGCGGATTGCCGACCTGCTGCACTGGCTCTGGAACGAGTTCCGTGTAACCGTCTCCAAGCAGACGCTGAGCCGGGAACTGCGCGCTCTGGGTTTGCGCAAGCTGTCGGCCCGCCCCCGCCACCACGCCGAGGATCCCGGCGCCGCCGAGGCGTTCAAAAAAACTTCCCCGCCCTGCTGGCGCAGATCGCCGCGCACGAGGCCGCCGGCAAGCCCATAGAAGTCTGGTGGCAGGACGAGGCGCGTGTCGGCCAGGAAAACAAGATCACCCGTCGTTGGGCGCGCCGGGGCACCCGACCGGCGGCCCAGCACGATCAGCGCACGCGCTCGGCGCGATCTGCCCAGCCCAGGGCAAGGGCGCGGCCCTGGTGCTGCCGCGCTGCACGAGTGAGGCGATGGCGCTGCACCTGGAGGAGATCACTCGCGCCGTGGCCCCTGGCGCCCAATGCCGGGTCACGTCCCTGAGCGTGGTGTAGGAACTGTGGGGAACCGGCCCGCCGAAGCGCCCCCAAAGCTGGCGTAGGCGGGCCGGTCGTCCACAGCGGGGCGGTCATCGTGGGCCTTCGGTAGAGTCTGGTCACCACACCTCAACCCGACCGAAGGGTGACCACGATGACCGTCGAGATGATGGCGTTTCGCGCGCTGCTGGAGAAGTGTCCTGACACCGACGTGCTGCGCGAGATGATCGGCTTCGCGGCCGAGCGGATACCTCGAAAAACGGTAGCGCAGTCGGTGTTCCCGTGATTCCCTTGGTTTGAAGTGGGATGTGGAGGGAGCATGGCTGGGCAACCTGGACTGTTCGATCTGCAGGATCGCTACGCAGAACTGAGCAAGAGCGGCGATCCGCTTGAGCGGCTGCTGTCAATGGTGGACTTCGAGGTTTTCCGCCCGACGCTGGACGCGGCCTTGGGGCGCAAGGATCGCTCCCGGGGTGGACGGCCGCCGCTGGACGCGGTGATGATGTTCAAGATCCTGGTGCTGCAGGCGCTGTACGGCCTGTCGGACGAGCAGGCGGAGTATCAGGTGCGCGACCGGCTGTCGTTCATGCGGTTCCTCGGTTTGGGATTGGGCGACCGGGTTCCGGACCGGACGACGATCTGGCTGTTCCGCGAGGCGCTGGTGACAGCGGGAGCGATGGAGGGTCTGTTCGCCCGCTTCGACGCGGACCTGAAGGAGCGTGGCTACTTTGCTCTGGGTGGCTAGATCATCGACGCTTCCATCGTGGAGGCGCCCCGGCAGCGGCTGACCCGGGAGGAGAAGCGCCAGATCCGTGACGGTGAAGACCCCCCGCCCTGGCCGCCGGCCAAGGCGCGCCAGAAGGACACACAGGCGCGCTGGACGGTGAAGCGGGGACGGGTCAAGGCGAAGCCGGGGCCGACGCTCGACGGGTCCGAGGCGCGCATGGTGGAGGGACTTCTGATCCCGGCGTTCGGCTACAAGTCGCACATCACCATCGACCGCCGGTTCCGTCTGATCCGGCGCTTCATCGTCACCGACGCGGCGCGGCACGACGGCGCGCAACTGCCGGGCCTGCTCAACCCGGACGCTTTCGACAGCCGGGTATGGGCGGACAGCGCCTACCGCTCGAAGACCAACGAAGCGGCCATCACGGCGGCGGGGCGCCGCAGCATGGTGCATTTCCGCAAGCCGAAGGGCCGGCCGATGCCGGAGCCCCACCAGCGTGCCAACCGCGCCCGCTCGGCGGTGCGCTCGGCCGTCGAGCATGTGTTCGCCGACCAGAAGGCGCGCATGGGGCTGTTCATCCGCACCATCGGCCTCGGCCGCGCGACGGTGAAGATCGGCATCGCCAACCTCGCCTACAACTTCCGACGCTTGGCTTGGCTTGAGGGGCGAACTGCGCCCGCATAGCGCCAAAACCGCTGCATATTTCCGCATTCTCGCACGAAATTGGTACTTCGGCGGCCAAAATCGCCGGATTCTCATCGGGGCACACCCTTTCAGCGGCTTCAACCGTTGATCAAGGCCGGTTTATCGAGGTGTTCAACTGTCTGATTCAGCGGTTCGCCATCAGCGTAGTGAACACGTTGCTGTCGCGAACGTCCTCGCCGGTCGGAATGAAGTTACCAGTTTGCCAAGCAGCCGGCGGCGCGGATGCGGATCTTGGTCGAGAAGTTCAGGCTCGAGCGCTCCAGCGCCTCGCCGTTGATCGCTCTTCGCTGGTCCTCAGGGCGCCTCATTATCAAATGCGAGGATCAATTCGCTGCGGAAGCGTTGGAGATTTCATGTATGCTACATCTGCGTATCATTGTGCCTGTTGGAAACATCCTTTAGCTGAATAGGAATTATTAAATGGCAAAGAGGGATGATAATCACAGCACTGGAGATCGAGCTGATCTGCGTACACAGGCAGAATTCGTAGAGCTTGGATATGCATGCAATCCAATTTCTAAGGATTATGGAGAAGATTTCTTTGTAGTAATGCACGACAAAGTTTCTAAGATCATTGAGCCGTTTCGAATATTTGTTCAGTCTAAAGGCACGACAATCCCAGAAGATGTGCCTTCTGATTGGACGGAGTACATAGATCCTCTCACTGTAAGGCAATGGATCCTTGGCAGTGATTTGGTCGTTGTAGTTCGCAGGAACATAGAAACGCGCGAGGCGCGGTATACAATACCTGAAATTGATTATAGCTACTGGGACATTTATAGCCACTGCACTGGTGGTAAAGATGTTCCGATTCGCTGTCGCATACCTTTTGAAGCAAGCACTCCTCACGAGTTGGTATGGCATGCTAGAGTGCGCCATTATATGAGACTGTTTGCTCTGACGCTCAAAGATGAATCCGAGTGGAAAGATGTTCCAGGGTATAAATTGTATTTACTTGAGCTATTTTTAAGAATGGGACTTTTAAGTGAAGATGAAAGCTATCACTTTCTGAAGGGGCGCTAGAGCTTCTCTATGAATCAATTTCTAAGGTTAAGGAAGAATTCACTGAGGATAAAGATGATATGACTGTATTTGAGCAGATAGTTTTTGCTGCAAGCGCTTGTGTGGTGCACGATAGAATCAGACAACTTGCCCCTCATTCTTATATTACAAAGAATTTTATGGAGCATGCTGGAGATGTATTTTTTAGTATAGCTAAATCTTCTGGGCTATTGGATGAATAAATTGGTTCCAATTATGTTTTGATTTGCACTCCCAATGGTTCCCGGCGGTGTAGGAGGTTTCGAACCTGGGCGGCTCCCCAGCAGCCGCCCCTTGGCGTTGACACCTGGATACCTCGAAAAACGGTAGCGCAGTCGGTGTTCCCGTGATTCCCTTGGTTTGAAGTGGGATGTGGAGGGAGCATGGCCGGTCAAGCTGGGCTGTTCGATCTTCAGGACCGCTATGCGGAGTTGAGCAAGAGCGGCGATCCGCTTGAGCGGCTGCTGTCAGTGGTGGACTTCGAGGTTTTCCGCCCGACGCTGGACGCGGCCTTGGGGCGCAAGGATCGCTCCCGGGGTGGACGGCCGCCGCTGGACGCGGTGATGATGTTCAAGATCCTGGTGCTGCAGGCGCTGTACGGCCTGTCGGACGAGCAGGCGGAGTATCAGGTGCGCGACCGGCTGTCGTTCATGCGGTTCCTCGGTTTGGGATTGGGCGACCGGGTTCCGGACCGGACGACGATCTGGCTGTTCCGCGAGGCGCTGGTGACAGCGGGAGCGATGGAGGGTCTGTTCGCCCGCTTCGACGCGGACCTGAAGGAGCGTGGCTACTTTGCTCTGGGTGGCCAGATCATCGACGCTTCCATCGTGGAGGCGCCCCGGCAGCGGCTGACCCGGGAGGAGAAGCGCCAGATCCGTGACGGTGAAGACCCGCCCTGGCCGCCGGCCAAGGCGCGCCAGAAGGACACACAGGCGCGCTGGACGGTGAAGCGGGGACGGGTCAAGGCGAAGCCGGGGCCGACGCTCGACGGGTCCGAGGCGCGCATGGTGGAGGGACTTCTGATCCCGGCGTTCGGCTACAAGTCGCACATCACCATCGACCGCCGGTTCCGTCTGATCCGGCGCTTCATCGTCACCGACGCGGCGCGGCACGACGGCGCGCAACTCGGTACCTCGGAGGCCGAAACTTTCTGGACCGAGTTCCTGCGCAAGCTGAAGCGTCGTGGGCTGGCCGGGGTGAAGCTGGTGATCTCCGACGCCCACGAAGGCATCAAGGCCGCCGTGTCCAAGGTGTTCCGCGCCACGTGGCAGCGCTGTCGGGTACACTTCATGCGCAACGCGCTGGCGCATGCCGGCCGGAGCGGCCGGCGCGTGGTGTCGGCCTTCATCGCCACTGCGTTCGCCCAGGATAACGCCGGCGCCGCCAAGGCGCAGTGGCGCCAAGTCGCCGATCAGGTCCGCCCCAAGCTGCCCAAGTTGGCCGCCCTGCTCGACGAGGCCGGGGAGGATGTGCTGGCCTTCATGACCTTTCCCAAGGAGCATCGGGCCAAGATCCACAGTACGAACCCGCTGGAACGGTTGAACGGAGAGATCAAGCGGCGCACCGAGATCGTCGGCATCTTCCCCAACGAGGCGGCGATCACCCGGCTGATCGGCGCCATCCTGCTCGAACAGAACGACGAATGGGCCGTGCAGCGGGCGCGCTACATGACCCTGGAAACCATCGCTCCACTGCGCGATGATCTCGTCCTCACGTTGCCTACTGCGGCCACGTGGCCCTCTCGGCCAGACCTGCCGGAGACCAGATGAACGCCTCGGCTCTTACACCACGCTTCGGGACACGATCAGGCAAAAAAATGGCGTTCCTCGGCGCCCGAGCCCTCGATTTCGACTGAAAGGGCGGAAGTATGCAGCAGCCTTGGTGCTAAAACGGCACAATTCACCCCCCCAAAACCGGAGCCAACATCCGAAATTGTCGACGAGGCTGGCGATGCGGCCTCATGACCCGAAGCGCCTTGATCGGATCTGCGGTCAGGAAATGCGAAAGGCCGGTCCCGAATGGGAACCGGCCTTGGCGAACAGGTGATTTGGTTGCGGGGGCAGGATTTGAACCTGCGACCTTCAGGTTATGAGCCTGACGAGCTACCGGGCTGCTCCACCCCGCGGGTGTTGGGCTGCTGGGAACCGGCAGTGCAATGACGATTGTCGAGTGTGGTTGAAACCCATCCATCCAAGTCCTTGATGGCTTGGCGTGTGCCGTGGTGACCTGGCGGCGACCTACTCTCCCACGTCTTAAGACGCAGTACCATTGGCGCTGAGGCGTTTCACGGCCGAGTTCGGAATGGGATCGGGTGTTGGGAGCCTCGCCATGACCACCAGGTCACCAAGGCACACGCGAACCATCCGGACCGGACGGGCGGGTTTCGTTAAGTGAGGACGTCTGCGTTCTTGGTCTTGCGGTGTTGGCTCGTGCGCCCAGGGCTTGCCGCTGCGCGCGGGCATCCTGCTGGGAAGGATCAAGCCGATCGAGCGATTAGTAAGGCTCAGCTTCAGGCGTTGCCGCCCGTCCACATGCCTCCTATCGACGTGATGGTCTGTCACGGCTCTCAAGGGAGTTCTGGTTTTGAGGTGGGTTTCCCGCTTAGATGCTTTCAGCGGTTATCCCGTCCATACTTAGCTACCCGGCCATGCCACTGGCGTGACAACCGGTGCACCAGAGGTATGTCCATCCCGGTCCTCTCGTACTAGGGACAGATCCTCGCAAAACTCCGACACCCACGGCAGATAGGGACCGAACTGTCTCACGACGTTCTAAACCCAGCTCACGTACCACTTTAATCGGCGAACAGCCGAACCCTTGGGACCTGCTCCAGCCCCAGGATGTGATGAGCCGACATCGAGGTGCCAAACGACTCCGTCGATATGGACTCTTGGGAGTCATCAGCCTGTTATCCCCGGCGTACCTTTTATCCGTTGAGCGATGGCCCGTCCACGTGGGACCACCGGATCACTATGGCCGACTTTCGTCTCTGCTCGACTTGTCTGTCTTGCAGTCAGGCGGGCTTATGCCATTGCACTCGTCGAGCGATTTCCGACCGCTCTGAGCCCACCATCGCGCGCCTCCGTTACACTTTGGGAGGCGACCGCCCCAGTCAAACTACCCGCCATGCAGGGTCCCGGCTCCGGATCGACGGAGCGCGGTTAGATGCCAGAGACCTCAAGGGTGGTATTTCAAGGATGGCTCCGCCCGAGCTGGCGCCC